>NZ_JADQAM010000035.1:0-143145 GCF_022129405.1 Psychrobacter sp. Ps2
AAAATCTGCTGAGTAGGTCATCTTTTATATTTCTCTTTGCTTGGTTTAAAAGCATTGTACCTTTTCTATTTTGGACTAACTATAGAAGAAACTGGAGGTTTATGTGGTCAAATTTTCATTTTTGATCAAGGTATAAATGTCTTACCTAGATTTGTTTGTGCGAAGATAGCAAAGCCCTTGAGGTATGAAAAAAAAGAAGAAACATCGAAACGTTTTCTTCAAGAGCTTGAAGCGCAACTCTTGTTTTATCAAAATATGTATGTACACTGGATAACGGATGTTGATACTGCCTATGACATACCTATTACTTGGTTCAGGTACTGGGATAGCGATTTATTAACAGTTATAAAAGATAATAAGTCCAATATAACAACTAAGTTGTCAATGCTAACATATTTATGTGCTGGGCTAGAACATTGTTACTCTCAAGGATTAGTCGCTCATCAAGACTTAAAGCCTGCTAATATTTTTATCAGAAATCTCTCAAAAAGTTTTAGAGATTTACCAAATTTTAATATTTATGAAATAGCTATGGTAGCTGACTTTGGATTGGCAAATGCCTTTCAAAGACTTAAATTATTTGATGGTGCTAAGCCTTACAAATCACCTGAACAATGGTCAGAAAAACAAATTACTTCAAAAAGTGATGTTTTTTCACTAGGCGTAATATTTTATGAATTGCTTTCTGGTGGATATCATCCTGTAGGAATTAAGCTATATGAGCATTGGCCTGAACCAATGAGAGATAATTCCAAAAAATGGACACGTGATGATGTTTGGAAGAAATGGATTAAACAAGGTGCTTTAATTAACCATAAGAATAGTGATATCAATGATGAGCTTGGAGAGCTGATTTCTAAAATGTTGTCAATTGATGTTCAAGTAAGACCGACAATTGATCAAGTACTTAACTCATTACTTCTTGAAGTTGAAAAATTGAATCAAGACAGTTATGAGCAGCTTATTTTTCAACTTGATTACTTTAAAAGTGAATCCTGTAATACTGGTTTAGAAAAAAAATGGCCTTACTTGAACAAAAAATGGGAGAACTTAAAATTGAAGCATTCAAAAACAACTTGAGTCTTCCATGCAATTTCTAATCTAATATTATTAGTCAAGTCGTAACAAATTACTCAGCCAAAAGTAATCTGATACAGAATACGTGCTCAAAATATATTCTTATATGAGTTATTCAGCCTCTGAACGCTCCCTAACCTCTCTCCGAGCCTCCGCAATCAACTCATGGATTTTAGCACTTTCCTTTAGTACGCAAGCATCATAAGCAGAAAGTGGCTCAGGTTCCTGTTCCTATGCTTGCTTGGCTTTTTCTGCTAAATACTTTTCAAGTTTATAGGCTTCAGAATCGCCCATAATTTATCTCCCGTATGATTTTTACCCTATAAAAAATGGCACTGAAGTTAGTGCCGTTTTATCAGTCGTGATAATGTAAACCTTAACCACGACTCCTCAAATATTGAATCGCCAAAATCAATCCCAGCTTAAAATCACCTTACCGCATTGCCCACTTTCCATAATATCAAACCCTTCTTGGAAGTCATCAATGTGCATGCGATGGGTAATGATAGGTGTCAAATCAATACCGCTAATCAGCATTTGCTCCATCTGATACCACGTCTCCCACATCTCGCGGCCATAAATACCTTTTAGGGTTAACGCCTTAAAGATAATCTTGCTCCAATCCACCGTGGTGGTGTTAGGTAAAATACCCAAGAGCGCAATTTTAGAGCCGTTATACATATTGCTAATCATCGAATCAAAGGCCTGAGGCGAGCCTGACATCTCAAGCCCAATATCAAAGCCGTGCATTTTTAACTCAGCAATGGCACCTTCGATGGTTTCACCTTTGGCTGGGTTGATGGTCATCGTCGCGCCCATTTTTTTGGCAAGCTCTAGACGGTAATCACTAATATCACTGACCACAATGTTACGTGCTCCGGCAAAGCGGCAAATCGCTGTTGCCATCGAACCAATCAGACCTGCACCCGTGATTAGAACATCTTCACCAAGGACAGGGAATGACAATGCGGTATGCGTGGCATTACCAAATGGATCCATAATGGCTGCCATCTCATCGCTGATACGCTCATCGAGTTTGATGACATTATCAGCAGGTATCACCAAATATTCGGCAAATGCGCCATCGCGGTCGACGCCCACGCCGATGGTGTTTTCACACACATGCAGCTTACCACGGCGGCAGTTACGGCAATGCCCGCAAGCGATGTGTCCTTCGCCTGTGACTCGGTCGCCCACTTCAAAGTGTTTTACACCATCGCCCATTTCGCTAATGATACCGACGTATTCATGTCCGATAATCATCGGCGTCTTGATGGTTTTTTGTGACCACTCATCCCATTTATAAATGTGCAAGTCTGTGCCACAGATGGCGGTTTTTTTAATCTTAATTTTAACGTCATTGATGCCGACCGTAGGTTCTGGCATGTCTTGCATCCAGATGCCTTTTTCGGCATGGGCTTTAACCAGTGCTTTCATACTTTTCTCTTATTTAGCTGTGTTGTACTTAATTATTGAATTTAAATACGTTCTGAATGACGCTTAATCAATCACCTTCATTTGCTTGGCGACTTTGATAAAGGCGGCGATACACTGGTCGAGCTGCTCGCGAGTATGAGCAGCAGAGAGCTGCACACGAATGCGAGCCTCATTTTTGGGTACGACAGGATAGAAGAAGCCAATCACATAAATGCCTTCTTCAAGCAGTGCGTCTGCCATTTGTTGCGAGATATTGGCATCATAGAGCATCACTGCACAAATGGCCGATTCGGTGGGCTTGATATCGAAGCCTGCATCTTGCATTTGCTTCACAAAATAGGCAGTATTTTCATGCAATTGGTCTTGTAAGGTATTGTCTTGCGATAGCATCTCAAACGCTTTTACTCCAGCGGCAGCCACCATAGGAGGAATAGAGTTTGAAAACAAATACGGGCGTGAGCGTTGACGCAGCATCTCAATCATTTCTTTTTTACCCGTGGTAAAGCCGCCAATAGCACCGCCAAACGCCTTGCCTAACGTACCCGTAATCAGCTCAATATCGCCACGTAGATCAAACAATTCAGTCACGCCGCCACCAGTGCGACCGACCACACCTGCTGAATGTGACTCGTCAATCATGACCATGGCATCATATTTTTGTGCCAACGCATAAATCTCATCCATCGGCGCTACGTTACCATCCATCGAAAACACACCGTCGGTGACGATCAAACGAAAACGCTGTGCTTGCGCCGCTTGCAATTGAGTCTCTAAATCTTGCATATCCGCATTTGCATAACGATAGCGCGCGGCTTTACACAGGCGCACACCGTCGATGATTGAAGCATGATTTAGCGAATCAGAAATAATGGCATCTTCGCTAGTCAGCAGTGGCTCAAATGCACCGCCATTGGCATCGAAACAGGCCGCATAAAGAATCGTATCTTCGGTGTTAAAAAATTTGGAAATCGCCGCTTCTAATTGCTTATGCAAATCTTGCGTACCACAAATAAACCGCACCGATGACATGCCATAACCTGAGTTTTCGATGGCTTGGATCGCCGCCTTTTTAATCTCAGGATGATCAGACAGTCCAAGATAATTATTGGCACAGAAGTTAAGCATCTCACGACCATCGGCAATCTTGATGAGTGCATCTTGCGGAGAAGTAATAACGCGCTCGTTTTTATACAGGCCTGCCTCGCGTATATCGCTGATTTCTTGTTGTAGGTGTTTTTGAAAGGCTTGATACATAAATATTCCTTTTTTAGTATTATTGGTGTTCGTTTGATAATAAAAATATTGAGACTGGTCATAGAACTAGGCTATCAAAGCCAAGTTATCAAAGCCGTGCAGCATCCTAGCCATCATTAAAACCAATGATAAAACCAACAATGTGGGAAGCCAATGAGATGGTGCGAGCAGTGATACTGTCTATAACCCTGTGAGCGGTGATTTTATCATTAGCCTATCGCAATAAATAGCCTAAATAGTTGGTAGATAGACCTTCTTTTATAAAGTGATATAGCGTCGCTTAGTTATAGTATCGGTCTCATAGCGGTTTAGCTATGTCTCAAAACATAAGACATTAACTTGCGCATTTATATATTCTTGAGTGGTAAGGATTGGTAAGTACTGTCTATCCAGTTATTCATCTTTGGGGCGCTTCTGAGCCTCAGCGATTAACTCATGAATCCTAGCACTTTCCTTTAGCACACAAGCATCATAGGCAGAAAGTGGCTCAGGTTCTTGTTCCTCTTTCTTTTCCTGCTCTTGCTTGGCTTTTTCTTCTAAATACTTTTGCAGATCGTCTTGCTCATTTTTTTGAGAGTTATTCATGGTTTATGTCTCCTAATAGCCTGTATTCTTTAATAAAAACCATCCCGACCAGCATACTTCTTATTTAGTGCCTGCAATATCGCATAGGTCTCGCGATCCATATTGCCCGTTGGCTGCTGCGATCTGAAGTGTAGCTGAAACGCATAGACAACATCGCGACTGGCTTTGTCCCACGTATCGGTATCGTTGATTTGATAGCCATATTTGCGAAACGCTTGCTTGATCTCAGGTATCGTGGCCGACGCAAATCCATCTTGATTCATAAAGAACTGCTTATCAAACTCATCATACCAAGCGCCGATACCGTAATCGAAATACAGTCGCTCCCACGGGAACTTCGCACCGGGGTCTATCTTGCGCGAGGGTGCCATATCCGAGTGACCGATGATATTCTTCGGTGAGATGTCATAGCGCGTGGCGATATCTTGCACCAGTTGTGCGACTTTCTTAATCTGCAATTCATCAAACGCCACATAATGCTCATAAGGATGGTAATCCATATCGCCATTCTTTAGCGCGTCTCGATATTCAGGTTTAATCCCTGCGTTGACGATTTCGATACCGATAGAGGTATCATTGAGGATGGTTCGTCCTGAAAAGCCACCGTCGCCTGCATGCCACGCGCGCTCAGATTCGGGTACGAGGTTATAAATTTTATCATCGTCCTTGTCCAGGACCAGATAGTGCGCGCTCACATTGCCCGCGGTCAATGTCTTTATCGATCGCTCATTATCAGAGACTGTATAGTGCAAGACGATGGTTTTGATTCGCTCGCTTTTGCCAGTAGCTTGGTAGCTATCGCTGTCGATTACATATTGCGTCGCTGACGTTGTTACGCAGCCAACGAGCGATAGCATGGAGCATGATACTAGTACTGATGCCAATGCCATCGAGAAAATATTTTTTGCCATGAAATGCTCTGTATGGGAATAGTTGCGGTTAATTAACGTTAGGATTGACTGCGATTTTTTTATAACCAATTGCCCCAAGCAGAATAAAGAAGCCTAGCAAGACATAAGCATTAAATGACAGCGCTGCAGGTGAAAATGGTAGCAGCAATAGCGATATAAAGACCACACTGATTAATACAGAGAGATAATTTAGCAAGCCTGCTTGTTTCTTTTTTCGCTCATTGATAAGGTCGGCGGTCGTGACATAAGCAAAGCCAACGGTGATGCCCAAGGACGCCATTGTTACAATGTCGAGTAGATAGTTTCTACCCAGCCAAGGAGAGAGTAGGCACACCAAGCATATCAATATAACGGTTTTTTGCTTACTGAATTGGTTGTGTTTATCTGTAAATACGCTAGGCAATAACGAAGTGTCGCCCATAGATTCCAAGAGCTTGACCGATGACAATATAAAGCCGTTGATACCGCTCATTATCGAGCCAATCATAGCGATCGATAGCAGCCAAATGCCGATACTACCAATCCGATTGTCTATGCCTTCACCTGTTGCCCAGTGGCTGTCCTTGATCGCTTGATAGTCAAAGCTCATGTTTAGCGCGGTAAAATAGTTGATCAAAAAGTAAAACAACACACCGGCGATAAGTGAAATTAGGATAATACTTTTGGTCTTGGTTTTTGAATCACTAATTGCTTTTGAAATCTGCGGTGTGGTTTCAAAACCAACATACGCCCATGGCATAACGGCCAAGATAGGTAACCATGCCAGACTGGTGATAGAGCTGCTAGACATGTCAGTTGGCAAAAACGTTTGGGTCGTTGGTGTCATCCAAAGCGAGGCAAAAAACAGCGCGGTGACTGATAGAATCATAAAGAGGGCAATATAGAGTTGGATTTTTGCGCCGACTCGTACACCTTTTAGATTGATATAACTGAATAAAATAATAGCCGCGCTGCATAAGAACACTTCACTGGCGTAGACTTCCCAACCAGCAATCGTATACAGATAGCCTAATTGTAAGCCACTAGGTAACAGATAGCGCAGCAGCAAAGCGACAGCTGATATATTAAGCGCGATAATAGAGATATAGCCTATTGTGACGCCCCAACCGTAAATATAGGCATGCTTGCGATTGATGTATTTTTCAATCCAATAAATGCCGCCTGACTCGTTTTCTGGCGTTTGGGTCAGCAAATTAATATAGGCACGCGCAACCATATAGATGGCTAAAGTACCAATAATAATAGCGACAGAAGAGCCTAATAGTTGCGACTGCGGCAAAAACAAATCGCCTGGCATGACATACGCACCCCAGCCGATAATCGCACCGACGCTAATTGCTATCGCTTGTAAGTAGCTGATACTTTCTATCTTTTCACTCATGGAGTGCTCCTTCACGATCAAAGATGTAGAAGGAGAGAGTGTTTATTATGGAACTGACATAGAACATGAAAAACCTTGTGACGCCATTACGCAGGGTAGTGGCTATCTTGTATAAATAGAAAAGTCATATTAAAGGTTTTTGTTGAGTGTTACCTTTTCAATCCTGTTGGATTTTTTTAGCCAGAACCTTTTTCCAACTGTCCTCTAAACAGTCAATCGCGAGCCACGGTTCAATAGTATCTGCATCATATTTCTCTTTAGAATTGGCCAATTGCCATAACGTCTTTAATGTCGCAAACGGATAAGGGCGCTCAACCAAATACACCGGTAAATCAGCTTCTATAATGCCATCACGGACGACTTGGAAATACCAGCCAGAGATACCTTGCTTGCTGACCCATGCCGCGATATTTGGTACTTTGGTAAATTGGCCAATTTGGTCGTTGATTTTGTAGCAGGGACGGCGTGGTTGGACGATACGTAACTGAACGCTAGCATCATCATTACTAATGTCTTGATCGCTTTCAAAATGCCCACCATATTGAAAAACATCGCCAATACAAACCATAGATTCGGTCATTTCAGGCAAACCATTGACGGCTTCAGTCGTAAGGTTTTCACCCAATGTACCGACGCGCACTTTCAGGCCAAACTCTGCATTGACTTTCTCATAAGTTGCAGGCGCTAGCTGATGCACGGCTTTGAGTGGGCCACCATGATGCTTACGGTCAGCCTGTTCATCAGTGGTTAAGCCCATAAAATTGACGGCGACAGGAGATTTGATAGGTGCTTTATCAATGGCGCTCATTTCTTCACGAGCGAATGGCATAGATTTGCCAGCGCGAACACAAGTGAGGGTAGCGATATGTAAGGGCAAGTCTTGGTTAAAGTCTGTTAGGGTTTGCTCAGGTAATGACGTGATCGATTCTGCGCTCATAAGGTTTCCTAATAGGTAAAATGAATAGGCTAAGGCGGCTTAATTTTGACGGTTTAATTTTAGTGGCTAATAAATATTGATACGAAATGAGCTTATCTGTACTCAATGATGTATTTGATTATACTGGTTCATCACCATAAAATTTACATAAAAAAAGACCAGAATAAGTATTCTGGTCTTTTTGGCGGTACGTTTTTCAATGTTGAACGAATATCGTCACTGACAAGCTTATTTGTTTTTGTTACGACGACCCGCAGTTTTCTTTTCGCGCGGCGTAGCAACTAGTTCAGCCAATTGCTCAGGTGATGACCATAGGCCTTCTAGGTCATAAAACTCACGTGCTTGCGGCGTCATCATGTGGACGACAACTGCGCCCAAATCAATCAACGTCCAGTCAGAATCGATGCCGCCTTCACGGCCAAGTGGCATAAAACCAGCTTGCTTAGCTTCAGCGCCGACGCTATCAGCCATCGCACGTACATGACGCTTTGAGGTACCATCAGCGATGATGATGCGCTCTGTTACGTCAGTCAACTCTTCTACATTCATTACAGTGATGTTCTTTGCTTTCATATCATCTAGAGCGCTTTGTACTAGGGTCAAGCATTCTGTTAGGCGTTCTGCAGTCATGGTGTTGGTCATAAATTTTAATCTCTTGAATCGTAAATATGTAAAATAAAGGGGTAAAACGTCAATTTGTCTTATCCGACTGATCATATGTTGTCAGTCACGCATAGAGACAGGATAGGCAAAATGACATAGATAAGGCGATTTTAACGGAATTGAGCAGCAGAATATAGCTGATGGGCGATAATATATTGATAAACAGCAGGATTTAGCCATTTAGCTAATGGATTAGATTCAGTATTGCTAATGATATCATTTATTGATGCTATAGATGCGATTTGCCGTTGAGCGACTGGCATTTTATTTGTTAGATCGTCTAGTTTCTGTAGTTGTTCACGTATTTGTGTGCTTGATACCGCAGTAATAGGTCGCGCATCTATATAAATGCGTCCTTGATTCGCGTTTTTCAAGTCAGAGCTGTTTAAGTCAGTGCTAGTCGGATCAGTGTTATTTGGATTAGTACTATTTGAGTTTAAGCTATCTAACGAGCGCTGAGTAGGTGGAACTAATAGCTCGATAGGGGAGTCTGTCATATGGGGTTGCAATGACAACGGCAATTGCGTTTTTAAGAAATTAACATCTTCCGTAGTCGCTGTATTATTTTTAGAAGAGATAATACTGTCAGAAAATTTTTCGCTAACACCATCACTCACATCGGTACTGCTCTGACGATTAAACACCCATAGATTGACATGGTCAGTGAGACGTAAGCCATCTTTCCATTTATCCAAACTATGGGCGCTGTCCATACCCATGATAAATATCAAGCTGTCATTAGGATATTGCTGTCTTAATGTGCGTACGCTGTCGATCGTATAGACAGGCGGCGCTTGCCATAGCTCCAGCTCATTAATCTGTATCGGCGTACTCTCCGTCGCTAGCTTTAGCATCGCTAAACGATGGTTAGGGTCTGTACTTTGGGTCTTAAATGGCGAGCGTGCATTGGGTAATAAGGACACATGCAGTGTACGATGTAGCCGCGTTGCGATTGGTAGTAGGTGCTGATAGACAAACATTGCTACTTCTAGATGACCATTATGTACGGGATCGAACGAGCCACCAAGGTAGGCACGAATGGCAGGTGGAGGTGTTTTTTCTTGTGGGCTGTTGCTCGTATTTGGCATAAATAAATGTGTAAAAGTAGATAGGGCGCACGTGGTCCTTGATGCACCTTGCTCTTTTACTGTCTGGCCTTTTTAGGGTAAATAACTTGATGATAGCGCTATTGTAGAGGGCAGACGAGCATCTGTCACCACTGTCTGTCACCAAAGTCCTAATAAAAAACCGACCATCATAATGATAGTCGGCGTTATATAGGAATTCGACGGATAAGTCTTACAGCAATTAAATCAAATCGCTATACGCTTGGATAGCGGTTAACGCGATGGTATAGACGATATCGTCGACCAAGGCACCACGTGATAAATCATTCACCGGTTTATTCAGACCCTGTAGCATAGGGCCGACACTGACGACGTTGGCACTACGCTGTACTGCTTTATACGTCGTGTTACCAGTGTTGAGGTCAGGGAAGATAAAGACATTGGCCTGTCCAGCGACAGGTGAGTCAGGTGCTTTTTGCTTACCGACACTCATGACCGATGCCGCATCATACTGTAGCGGGCCGTCGACCTTGAGGTCTGGTGCGCGCTCGCGAACGATTTGGGTTGCACGGGCGACTTTTTCGACATCCGCGCCTGCGCCTGATGAGCCAGTAGAATAGCTGATCATCGCCACTTTTGGATCGATACCAAAGGCAGCAGCAGACTGTGCTGATTGAATAGCAATCTCTGCCAGCTCTTCAGCGTTAGGATCTGGGTTGATCGCACAATCACCATAGACGACCACTTGCTCAGGCAACAGCATAAAGAACACTGATGACACGAGCGAATATTGCGGCGCGGTCTTAATCAACTGGAATGCTGGGCGTACGGTATTGGCAGTAGTATGAATCGCACCTGAGACCAGACCGTCGACTTCGTCTAGTTGGAGCATGATAGTACCTAAATAGACCGTGTCTTTTAGGTACTCAGCAGCGACTTCCGCAGTGGTTTTACCTTTGCGACGTTCTACGACAGCGGCGATATATTTGCTCATATCGAGGTTGTCAGGATCGATGATCTCTAACCCTTCAGGCAGCGTTAGATCACGATTTTTGGCCACTTGCTCAACGTCACTACGTTTAGCAAGTAACACGCAGTTGGCGATACCGCGACTCTGACAGATACAGGCAGCTTCAACCGTACGTGGTTCAGCGCCTTCTGGCAGCACAATGCGTTTCTTAGCGTGCTGTGATTTTTTGACCAATTGATGGCGAAATGCTGATGGTGACAGACGCGGTTCATGATTGCGGCTGAAGTATTCTTTAATCCAGCTTAGATCCAAATGCGTCGCCACATAACGAGCCACTTCATCAGCACGTTCTGTATCATCACTTGGAATCTCAGAACTCATATGCATCAGGCTCTGTACCGTCTCGTAGCTGTCGCTTTCGACACTCATGACAGGGATGCCAGTTTTGAGCGCTGATTGCCAAAGCTCAGCAACTGTATCGCTTGGGGTGATGCCACCTGTTAATACTAGACCTGCCAATGGAATCCCATTGATACAGGCCAATCCAGCAGCCAACAGCAAGTCATCACGGTCGCCGGGCACGACCATTAACGTACCACGCTTAAAGACTTCATTGACGCGCGCTACTGAACGAGCGGTTAGGCTGATACGATTGATACGTCGTGTCTTCGCTTCGCCAACATTTAGCCAAGTCGCATCGAGCTCTGTTGCGATATCCCATGTGCGTGGCACAGATAAAGAGTCACTAAAAGGCACCACCCCGATAAGGCGGAATACTTCGGTATTGAACGAAGGCGATAGGCGCTGTACCTCTTGCAGGAAGTTTGGATCTAAGCTGACAACGGCCTCACCCGGCGCGACAGGTTGATTATCAAAGGTGTTCGGCACGTCTTGTACCCGCATCAATATCACGCCTAGTGTCCGTGAATCGATGACACCGCCAAACTCACGGGCATGGACATCCAGTTTGTCTGCTAAATAAGCAGGTTTACTGATATCAGCGGTACTGACAAATATAATTTTGGCGTCTAGCGCGTGAGCAAGTGCACGGTTGATTTGTGAAGCATAAGAGGTCTCAGTGGTTGGCACCAGACCTTCACAGATAATCACGTCATGACCATCATCGATCGTATGAAAATTGGCAATCACTTCTTCCATCAAGTCATCAAGATTGTCATCGCCTAGCATACGCTCGACGTGTTGACGGCTGATAGAGTCAGGCGGATTTAGGCCAAATGCGTGCATGGTCAATGCGCTTGAGCTGTCTAAGCTGTGCTGTTTGTCTAGCGTATCATCTTGCAAAAACGGCTTCATAAAGCCCGCTTTGATACCGTTATAATCAAAGGCACGGATTAGCCCTAGTGCGGCTGATGTCACACCGATACCGCGACTAATGGGAACAAGTAAAATGGTTTGCATAATGTGTCCTACAATTTATTTTATTTTAGACGTCGAGTCATTTTGAGCAGCATAAGAAATGCAGTATAAAAACACCAAGCGCTTTATCTTATTTGTTTTCAGCTTTTTATAAGCGTTTCGCAAGATAAGCGCTAGGCATTATAATCAATCGTCTTATACTAATTTCAATGCTTGACGAGTCTCTTGAGCGATACGGTATTCTTCATCTGTAGGAATGACCCACAGCTCGACACTGCTACCTTCTGCTTGGAAGCTGCCTTCTTGGCCACCATACAATCCAGCGTTCTTTTCAGCGTCCATCTTGATACCGAAATGACGCATGACGGCTAAAATACTTGCACGCGTGGTGACAGAGTTTTCGCCGATACCACCTGTGAATACAATACCGGTAAACTCAGGCAGTGCACAGCTTAAGCTGGCGAGGTATTTACCAGCGCGGTAGCAGAACATCTCGATAGCGAGCTGCGCATCTTTATGGCCTTCGCTCGCAGCTTGCTCAATAGTACGCAAATCGTTTGATAGACCAGAAATACCAAGCAGACCGCTTTCGCTATTCAGCATCTTATCTGTTTCTTCTAGACTAATACCGAGCTGACGTTTCAGATGCATATGTAAGCTTGGGTCGACATCGCCGCTACGTGTGCCCATCATCAGTCCCTCAAGCGGGGTCAGGCCCATGCTGGTATCGAGACTTTTGCCATCATATACGGCGGTTGCCGAGCAACCATTGCCTAGATGTGCGGTTATCCAGCCATGAGGACCTTTTGCTTCAGTGATTTTGCTAGCACGTTCTGAGACATAAGCATGAGACGTACCATGGAAGCCATAACGACGGATTTTGTGCTCTTCGTATAGATATTTTGGCAACGCATAGCGAAAGGCAACGGGTGGCATGGTTTGGTGAAAGGCGGTATCAAATACCACAACTTGTGGGATATCAGGATAAATAGCTTGAACCGCTTCAATACCCAAAGCATTTGCAGGATTATGTAGTGGAGCTAGTATCTTTAAGCGTTTTACTTCCTCTAACGCATGCTGATCAACGCGAACCGCTTCAGAGTACTCACGGCCGCCATGTACCACGCGGTGCCCGACTGCGATGAAATGATATTGCTCTAGTAGCTCTAGAATTTTTTGTAAGGCGAGTTTGTGACTACCACCAGGAATAGAGATCTCTAACTTATCGCCATTTAGCGTGGTGTGTTTGATACGGGCTGTATCGAGACCTAAGTTTTCGGCAAGACCGGTGATACGAGTAGAGTTGTCATCGCTAATCAACGCGTATTTGATAGAAGACGAACCGCAGTTGAGGACTAAAGTGGGGCTGGTTAGGGTTGATGTTTCGCTATTCTTATCATCAAAAGTGGTGCTTAGGTTGGCGCTCATACTCTATCCTTAGATTGGTTTTTATAAAGGGCAAATCAATTATATCGTTCGATACAAAAAAGACGTCTATTGCCACGTCCTGTTTTATTATCATCAAATACTACATCACCGATATCTCAAGTGCTGTAGTAAGGCTCACAGCTGAGACATGATGTCATTGTTATATGGAATTGATGAAGTTGATAACCGTCGAGTAAATAAAAATAAGCCATATATATGCTGATAATACCAAGCAAGCATATTGGCGATTTTGTTTATACTTGGGCTACTATTTCTGACAGTGCTATGCATCCATGCTTATGAGGTAATGCGTCTGCATCTCAGGCTAGCATCCTATTGCCGCTGCAAACTGGGAATATAATGTAACACATTTTTGTTTCTACACCACGACAGGGGTAAGGTTTAAAATGTGTGATTAATAAATGGCTAAATATAAAATAAATCAATTATATTCAGTAAGTTATAGAACTATAAGTGGATAACTTTTATGGGCTACATAACAAGGCTATTGCTCACAAAATTGTAAGAAATATTGTCGAGATACCCATATGTCATACTTTCATATCTAAGCTCGCAGACGATATTACTATAAAAATTCGACTAATGTTTTAGAAAATATCCAACATCACGCAAATTTATTCACCAATCATATTCAGTAACCGTACAGCTTTATGTAATAATGCTATGATGAAAATGGTCATAACGACAGTGCTTTCGCTGTTGGTTTGGCTGTCCATTTGTTTTTTATTTATCACGATTTACTATCGCCATTATGCCGTCGTAAGCTCACAGGTTATCTATTATATGTCTACTATACACAGCCCCTCAGCAGCCAAGCATGCTAGCTCGTTCGCTCGTACCAGTCGTCAGGCTGTTGCCACTTTATTTATTGGCAGTGTGGTTATGCTAGGATTGTCAGGCTGCGGGCAAAAAGGCGATCTATATTTGGCAGACTCTAGTAGTCAAACGATAGAGGGCAGTGCGTCTGTACTGGATAGTACTAGTCACCCACAAGATGCAGCCTTTGCCGGCATCGACGATGATAACTATCAAAAAAACCGCTACCTAGAAGAGCAAATGGTGCTACCTGAGCCTAGTACTAATCCCAACGACTATTAATAACTGCCAAGCTAATAATTGCTAAGCTTAGCCAATAGATAGCGGTTAGATGCTTGTTAATTAACAATTTAACTAATGGTCGATTATTTACTACTGAATTGGCTAAGCAGCTTTGCTACCTAAATTTAAATTTCACCCTTGTTAATCTGATTATATTAGAGATGTTTATATGAGTCATTCTGAACTACCTGCTGACTTAACCGATTCTACTACTGGCGAATCCGTTACTATCCAAACTGAGCGAGGGTTGTATGTTGACCCGAAAGCGTTGAGTGCTCACTTGCCAGCGCTAAGCTATCGCGGCGATGCATTGTATATGGAGCAGGTCAGTATTGATGAGCTAGCAAAACAATATGGCACACCATGCTACGTGTATTCACAGCAAGCAATATTGGACGTTTATCAAGCTTATACCGATAGCTTTGCCAGTCTGAATCATCAAGTATGCTATGCCGTAAAAGCAAACTCTAACCTTGCCGTGCTTGGTATCTTGGCACAAGCGGGCGCTGGGTTTGATATTGTCTCTCGCGGTGAGCTGATGCGTGTGTTAGCGGCAGGTGGCGCAGCATCACGTGTGGTATTCTCAGGTGTGGGCAAAACGTATAGTGATATCGAATACGCGCTGACTCAAGGTATTGGCTGTTTTAATGTTGAATCTATCAGCGAGCTAACCCTAATCAATGAAGTAGCAAAATCACTCGATAAGCCTGCGCCAATCTCGTTGCGCGTCAACCCTAACGTCGATGCCAAAACCCATCCGTATATCTCAACAGGTCTTAAAGACAACAAGTTTGGTATCACTCACGAAGACGCACTAGCGGTCTATCAGCAAGCGGCCGATTTATCACATATCGACATCGTTGGTATTGATTGTCATATTGGCTCGCAGTTGACTGAGGTAGAGCCGTTTGTTGCAGCATTAGATAAAGTTATTGAGCTGATATATAGCTTACGTGACGCTGGTATTGAGTTGCAGCATATCGATTTGGGCGGTGGTTTGGGTGTGCGCTATATTGATGAGACACCTGTGTCTATCGATGAGTTTGCCCAAGCATTATTGCCAAAGCTTAGTGAACTTGGTTTGACCGTGTTCTTTGAGCCGGGTCGTAGTATCGTTGCCAATGCTGGCGTGCTATTGACTCAAGTTGACGTACTCAAGCCGACTGAGCATAAGAATTTTGCGATCGTTGATGCCGCGATGAATGACTTGATTCGTCCTGCTTTATATCAAGCTGAGATGGCGGTGATTCCAAGTGTGTTACCTAGTGCTGGTATCGATACGGATGGTACGCAGCCGTGGGATATCGTTGGCGCGATTTGTGAGACGGGTGATTTCTTGGCAAAAGACCGCCTACTATCATTGGCCACAGGCGATGTACTGGCCATTACGGGCGCAGGTGCTTACGGCTTTACCATGAGTAGTAACTATAACTCACGCCCACGTGCTAACGAAGTGATGGTTTCTGGCGATAGTCATCAGCTAATCCGCAAGCGCGAAACGATTGAAGCATTATATGCAGATGAAGCGTTGTGGCAGGCGCAGTAAGGCGATTAAAGACGAGCCAAAACTATCGCCGTATTTGATGGTTGAAGAGAACCCATTGTGATAATGACAATGGGTTTTTTTATGACTGGATTTTGAGGAAAGTGTTTTTTAATTAAAGCTGATTCTTAATTGAAGGCAACACCATTCACAAAAATTAGAATAGCAAGGAAAACGAGTGCAAGTATTACTCACTGTAGACTAAACAAGTTTGACACCGCTAATCGTATTTTTTGGGATTGGTATTATTATGATTGTATCTGACAGCGTGCTAATATAAGGCATACATAAAAATAGGATAGGACATCAAAGATATGCTAATAGAGTTTACTAAAATGCATGGGTTGGGTAATGATTTCATGGTCATTGATTTAGTGACCCAGCGCTTAGATTTGACCAAGGATTTGGTGCAGTTATTGGGCGATCGTCACCTAGGCATTGGTTTTGATCAATTGCTCGTAGTCGAGCCACCCATGCGCCCTGATGTTGATTTCAGTTATCGTATCTTTAATACTGATGGTACCGAAGTCGAACAGTGCGGCAATGGCGCGCGTTGTTTTGCGCGTTTTGTGCAGGCACGTAAACTGTCATTTAAGCAGCGTCTACGCGTTGAGACGGCCAGCGGTATTATTTCCCTGACTACTGATCGTTACGGTTGGGTAGATGTCGATATGGGCAAGCCTAAATTTGAGCCAGATGAGATTCCATTTAGCCCAAGAGCGACCACCAAAATCCAAAACACCTATCACCTTGATGTAAATGGTACGCCTGTACAGCTGTACGTTGCCAATATGGGCAACCCGCACGCTGTGATAAAAGTCGATGACGTACTCGATGCCGAAGTTGAGACTTTGGGCAAGGCAATTGAGTCGCATCCTGCCTTTCCAGACCGCGTCAATGTGGGCTTTATGCAAGTGATGAATCAGCGCCATATTCGTTTACGTGTGTACGAGCGCGGTGTAGGCGAGACGCAAGCTTGTGGGACGGGCGCGTGTGCAGCAGTAGCCGTTGGTATACGTGAGGGTTGGCTCGATGAAGGTGAGGAAGTTCGCGCGCAGCTCTACGGTGGCAGCATGATTATCAAGTGGCAGCCAGGCTATTCGGTTACGATGACGGGTCCGACTGCTTTCGTCTATGAAGGTGTATTTAGTCCAGATGGCCTGATGGCACAAGCAGGTCTTAAACCCAATGCTGAAGGCTGATAACTGTTGTTAGGCCAATCGTATAAATACCAAGGATGGTTCTAATATGGTTATGTCTACCAATAAAGACACTCAAGCGGCTAGCTCAGCACCTTGGCTATCTACTGAGCTAGCCGCCACTATAGAGTCAGACGCTGCGTTACGAGAGCTACTCGCACCTGTGCATCGTTGGCTCAATACGTTGTCTGTGCGCAACCATTCGCCGCATACTCTGACCGCTTATTTCGCTGGTTTAAATCAACTGGCGTTGTTTTTGCGTGGTAAGCGTCTAATGTGGACACGCTGTGATAAACGGCAACTTGCCCAGCATATTAGTCAACGTCTTGATGAAGACAAGTTAGCGCTTGCCAGTGTTCAGCAAGAGTTGTCTGCGATTCGACATTTCTATGGTTGGATGATTGAAGAAGAGCTAGCACGTATCAACCCAACCACTGGCTATCAACTTAAGCGTAGTCCTAGACCGCTGCCTTCTATCGCTGATGTCGATTTACTGACTCAGCTACTCGATCAAGAGATTCCTGATACGCCAGAGCAAGCGCGCTTATGGTTGCGTGACAAGGCCATGTTTGAATTGCTTTACAGTAGCGGCTTGCGTGTTGGGGAATTGGTCGCACTCGATATGGCAGATGTAGATTTGTCTGACTTACGGGTACGAGTCACGGGTAAGGGGAATAAAACACGCCTAGTGCCATTAGGGATAAAGGCTGCAGAAGCGATTAATCGTTACCTACCGCATCGTAACCTATGGGTAGAGCAGATGGATGACGCATTATTTATCAGTGAAAAGCTCGGGACCAGATTATCAACACGGGCAGTGCAGCAGCGTTTAAAAGTTGCTGCCACCCGTGCAGGTATCGCACAGAATATGTATCCACATCTACTGCGTCATTGTTTTGCATCACACATGCTATCAGGCAGTGGCGACTTACGTGCTGTACAAGAGATGCTCGGGCATAGTGATATTAGTACTACGCAAATTTATACCCACGTTGACTTTGCAAAATTAACACAGGTCTATGACCGCGCCCATCCACGAGCAACTCATGCTCAAAATGATAAAAATCCTACTTAGTCATTAAGCAAGGAATCTACTGTATTTCCTAATTTATGCCAGTCGGTGGCAATCAAAAATAGGCATTTTTTGGCGACCTTGCTCTTGCGCTTGTTTGTCTAATGACGCCATGACGATGGCATACCGTTTATCCAGTTCGCTATCGTCATAGCTTGCGATAACAGTACTATCAAACGCTGTAATGGCTGCATGTCCCCATGTCTGACGGGTACTACCATCTTTGTAGAGATGATCGCCACCTTGCGCTGCGCCAATGACCATACATTGACTATCTAGAGCACGCGCTCGTAACAGCAGCGACCAGTGCGCTTGGCCAGTCAAGTACGTAAAGGCAGAAGGTGCGCTCAATAGTTCAGCACCAGCTTGTCGCAGGCGCTGCGCCAATGCTGGGAAGCGCAAATCAAAACATACCATCATGCCGAGTTGGTAGATTGTATTGCCTACTGCTAGTGGCGCAATTACGGTCTGCGTACCCGGCTCAAAGGTCGCCGCTTCGTTATAGCTGCCATGCTTATCAGCCACAGTTGCAGTAAACAGATGAATCTTATCGTAGCGTGCGACACGGGTGCCATCTGGTGCAAACAGCTGGCTCACTTGGCGCAATCTATCATCAGGAACGACAGTGCCATCAGGACGATAATGGCAAGGTAATGAGCCTGCTAGTACATGGATACCAGCAGTGCGTGCGTAATCTGCTATCGTCGCTGATAAGTCGTCAAAACGCTCAGCAGTAGCAGATTGCTGTCCCATACTACAGCAGTTCTCAGGCAATACAACAAGCTCAGCACCTTGAGCTTGTGCGTCTGTGATAGCGGCTTTGATATCTGCTAGATTATCCTCAACATTCTGCTGACTGTTCATTTGAATAGCAGCGACGTTAAGTTGATGGTTATTTGAATTCATGACAATATTCCTATTGGGTGTGAGCTGTATTGGTCATTTGCCGTAATTTATTTATTATAATATTTTTGCGGTAATGAACAGACTGCTCGTATTTATGGATTGCTCATCCTTGCCAAGATGATAGTTTACTAGCGATAGCAAACCAAACGTATCCGGACAAAACATAAATTATCATAGCAAAATTGTGACAAAAAATGCTATCGTCATGTCCTGATAAGATTTATGTCGTTACCTTTACTGACAGAATAAACACAATATCACTAAGATCGGAGTGCAATAAGCCGCCCATGAGTATGTCGTTCGGATTGGCGACCACGCTGAGCAACTCACAAAAGCTAACCCCGCAAATGCAGCAAGCTATAAAATTGCTGCAGCTCTCTAGTCTTGAGCTTGCACAAGAGGTTCAGGCAAAGCTAGATAGTAATCCATTACTTGAACGTATCGAAAATGATGACGAATACGACAGTGGTGACGATGAAATAGAGGAGTGGAGCGAGCCGTTGACGCTTGATAGCTGGAATCAGAGTAGCAGTGACTCATTCGACTCAGTACCTACTAGCGGTACAGAGTACAGTGGCGATAGTAGTGATAGCTTCAGTGATAGTTTGGATAAGCTTCAACAGCCTAATATCGATGATAGTGCAATAGATGTAGATAGCTACGGCAGTTCAGATGCCGATAGCTTTGATATAGGTAGCTTTGACACGGGTAACTATGCCTCTACCGCAACAGGCTCTGGCAATAGTAGGGGTGATGAAGATTTCGATAGTTATCAAGGCGGTACATCGTCCACCATTCAAGATCATGTGCGCTGGCAGCTGAACTTTAAGCGTCTATCAGAGGCCGATACGCTGATTGCAGAATATTTAATAGACTCCATGGATGATATGGGCTTTATTCGAATTGATATAGATGAGCTGCTACAGAGCTTTGATACGATGGCAAGTTTCTATCAATGGGATGAGCGCGTTGAGAAAGAAGAAGTCTTGACGGTATTACGTATTATCCAGTCCTGTGATCCCGTTGGCGTGGGGGCACGCCATTTAAGCGAGTGCTTATCGATTCAGCTATCCAAACTAGATGCCCACACCGAATACCTACAAGAAGCTAAAGCGCTGCTATCAGCGAGCGAGCATTTAGTCAGTAATAATATTAAAGCACTGACTGAACGCACAGGGCTTGCACCAGAATACATCACACCTGCGCTTACGCTACTACGTACCTTAAACGCTTCGCCAGGGCTGCTATTTCAATCTAGCCAACCCGACTATGCCCAGTCGCCTGAGAGCTATGATATTCCAGATGTGTTGGTCACACCTGTTAGGAATAATAAGGCGACAAGTAACTCTGAAGTAGAAGAGGATGGCTGGTATGTACGCCTTAATCCAGATACCTTACCAAAACTACGCGTAAACCAAGAATATGCCAACTTAGTCAAGCGTGGCGATGACAGTCCTGACAATCAATATCTGCGCGAAAACCTTACCGATGCTCGACTGTTTATTCGTAGTATCGAAGAGCGCAATCAAAACCTACTCAAAGTAGCGACCAGCATTGTACGCTATCAACAAAAGTTCCTGCAGCATGGTGCAACTGCCATGCAACCCCTAATATTAAAGGCCATTGCTGAAGAAGTTGACTTGCATGAGTCTACGGTCTCACGCCTTACCACCAGTAAAACCATCTTGACGCCACAAGGGTTGTTCTCTTTGAAACACTTTTTCTCCTCTCACGTAAGTAGTGCTGATGGAGATATCTCATCGACCGCTATCAGTGCCATGATTAAAAAGCTCATCGCTGACGAAAATCCTAAAAAACCATTATCAGACAGTTGTATCAAGGATGAGCTGTTAGCAGATGGTATCGATATAGCCAGAAGAACCGTCGCCAAATATCGTGAAGCAATGAATATTGGCTCGTCTACTCAGCGCAAACAGAAATACTAATTATCTAAGCTCATCTTTCTACAGGGTTAATGGCTACCTGTCTGTATAGTGCAATACAGATATAAAAAATAAAATTTTCTGATTATATAGAAACCAAGTAGAAATAATAGGTATTGTTACACTTAATTACAATTTAACGGCTTGCTACTGAGCGATTTTCATGACAAATTAGAGTCATACCAACAACGAAAACCAAGTGCCGATTTATAGTATTTATTTACAACTAATAAAGGAGACGATAAAAGGATACGTCGACACATTACTAGAGGCTTTGGAGTAGTTATTGGTAAGGCAGGATGATAAGAGCAAGAATGCTATCTCATCTGTTGATTGTAAGTTACAAATAAAAGGACAACAATATGAATGTTTCTATCAGTGGTCATCATATCAGCGTTACCGAAGCTATGGACACAGCAGTACGCGAGAAGCTTGAAAAAGTAGAGCGTCACTTCGATCAGATACAAAGTATTCAAGTGATTTTATCGTTAGACAATAGCGGTGCTAGCGACGGCGGTAAAAAGAGCCATAAAGCTGAAGCAATTATGCGTGTCTCGGGTCAAGAAATGTTTGTCCAAGCGTATGAAGATGATATGTATAAAGCCATTAACGAGATGGCAGACAAGCTAGATAGACAAGTACGTAAGTATAAAACTCGTCAAGAGCGTAAAAAGACTCAGGGTGCAGGACGCGATGGTCGCTATCAGGATCTAACCCCTGCAGAAGCAGTACCAGCAGCATAGTTCGGGTTTAAAACTTTGAACACTATCGTTACAAGCTAGTGAAAGTAGACTAAGAGAATAAAAAATTTATAAGTAGCTACTGCACTAGTTTGTAATTGGCATAAAAAAAGACCTCTAACGTGTAATACGTTGAGGTCTTTTTTAGCATTAGTAAACTTAGAACGAAAATGAACTAGCTGTCAGCTCAAGCTTATCTGTCTAAACATTATTAACCACCGCCGACGGCCTGTACTACTTCGATATTCATACCTTCTACGATACGTAGTTGAGCAAGCTCGCTCTTTGGCATCAGCTCGCCGTCTACTTCTACAGCGTAACGACCTTGGCTAAGACCAAGCTCATTGATAACCAGTTGTACAGTCTGATGAGTGGTTTGCAAGCTTTTACCATTGACACTAATGGTGCTCATATTAAATACTCCCTAATATTTTAAAATTCCTGTTTATCTGCTATTCACTGCGTATCTTTTGCTTTATTACTGATAGTTCGTTGCAGCTGATGCGAAGAGCTAAAAATAACAATAACTATTCGATTAAACAGCTCAGTTAACTGAACCTTTTAATCGAAAGGCAGAAACGGCCAACCATAGCCAACCTGCAATCATGAGAACGCCACCAATAGGCGTAATCGCACCGAACCAGCGCGGTGCACCAAGCGTCATGGCATACAAACTACCAGCAAAAATGATAATACCAATTTGTAGTAACCAAGCGGTCGTCTGAGTAATATATTTTAAACGAATCAGTAAGCCAACAAGCAATAATCCTAGCGCATGTACGAACAAATACAGCGTTGCCGTATGCCACCACTCGAGCTGCTGTATGCTGACATGACCTTCTAGACCATGCGCACCAAATGCGCCCAGAGCAACAGCAATAGCCATATTAATTGCGGCAATACCGATCCAATTTATCATTGAACAGCTCGTATCATCTTAAGGCTACTGAATATCATCTGGCAAAATCACACTATCAATGGTCATCGCATCACGGATTTTGTCCATAGCATTTTTCTCGATCTGACGCACTCGCTCAGCTGAGATAGAGTAAACTGCTGCTAACTCATGCAAGGTGGATTTTTGCTCAGATAACCAACGCTGTTCGACGATATCACGCGAACGATCATCTAAAGTGCCCATCGCAGCGATGAGTGCTGATGAGTTGTTCTCTTCCCAATCCGCTTCCTCTAACTGCTCAGCTGGATCAATACCATCTTCCAAAAATAGCTGAGGGGCGTAGCGACCATCATCATCGTCGCTTGACTGCGCTTCAAACGAAGCGTCATAAGAGGTTAGACGTGACTCCATCTCTAACACTTGCTTGCGCGTAACATTTAAGTCATTAGCGATAGCGTCCGCTTCTTCTAGTGTCAGCTGATTATTGGTCTTCTTAAGGCTACGTAAGTTAAAGAACAGTTTACGATGAGCCTTGGTGGTCGCAACTTTCACAATACGCCAGTTGCGAATCACAAACTCATGAATTTCAGCTTTGATCCAATGTACGGCAAAGGACACCAGACGTACGCCTTTATTCGGGTCAAAACGTTTGACTGCTTTCATCAATCCTAAGTTACCTTCTTGGATTAAATCTGCTTGCGGCAATCCATAGCCCGAGTAGCTACGCGCGATATGAATTACAAAACGTAAATGCGACATTACCAGTAGACGAGCGGCTTCGACATCACCTTCATCATAATAGCGATGCGCCAGCTCTTGCTCTTGTACCGGCGTCAAAATAGGGATCTGATGGACAGTATTGATATACGCTCCCAAGTTGACCCCTGGCGCTGACAGGTGAGTTGGCATAGCTGGTACCAAGTCACGCGTACTGGTGTTGCCCAATGTACTCGCGTCATAGGGTGGTCGCTGAGCAGCGGCCTTTAATGCAGCATCGCGTGCATCATTTTTTATAGGAGCTGAGCCATCTTTTTTATTTGTATTTACAGCATCAGTAGAAGTATTAGCCATATTCTTGACCTTGGTTAAATAGTTAAGCAAATAGTCAGATAAAAATCTTTATGATTTAATTGTAAAGGATAGCAGCGCTTAGTTGCTATCAGTTTTGGTAATGATGAAGTGATATATTGTAGCGAAACGCTGTAATGATGTGCCATCAACTGACGAATGGTCAGTAACTTCATTGACCACTAGCTTTAAGTAATCTGCCGTCTGTGATTGCTGACTTTGTCGACAAAACGCTGTGATATCAGCTTGCGAGTTAGGGTCGGTTGCAACCACGTACAGTGATTCGCCAACTGTTACGTCACGTAATGCGACCTTAGTTTTTAACAATGGCATCGGGCATGCAAGACCGCGTCCATCAACGAAACCTTTTATATTTAGTTCAGATTGCGATGTAGCTATATTATCTGAGTTATGACTTTCAGTCGGTAGCAGCTCTAATAAACTTGCAATGTCGTTCTGCTGTGCATCAGTTAAATTCGCTGATAACTGTATAGAATGCGATACACGTTCGATGACTAATTCACTAGCAGCGGGCATAACTTAAACCTTGTAGAAGTCTATATTTTAATTCGTTTTATCAGCGATAGGCTTTGATATTGAGTACGAACATAATCCATCAATCATAAATTATGAGGTCGTCATAACAGCCATTACAGTCATCTAAACCTACTATCATTGTTGCTTATTATACCAAATAGACAATGTATAGTTGCAGTTGAATATAATCAACGCTGTGTTCGGTTCACTAGAATCATATAACCAAGAGTTGCACGATTAGCAATTGCCCGATTAAGTGTTATACGATTGAGACTTACTGCATAAATAACAGCCTAATGAATAATTACACAGCCATGTTGCGCAATCGTGACGGGTGGCTAAGTTATTGGTAGTTAAGTTCATTGTAGAATTGACCTTGGATAAACAAGCTCGTATAGTCGAAAAGACGTCGTCAATTATGTTATAGGATATGCACTTGTACCATGCTAATAGAACGAAGCGACCCGACAGCAATAACTCTTTAGTAGCCAAAAGCTCCGTAGGCTTACCAATTATGTTGTCTAAGCAAAAAGATAAACGTCATTTTATGAGTGTAGCTTTGCCAAATAGTATCAAGGTAGGGCTGTCAATGATGCTACTAGCCATGGCTAGTGGTGCACATAGTCGTGAGAGTCAAATGTTGCCATTTGCTGATAGCTCGTGGCAAGTCACAGATCCGCAAACGCTAGATCTACCAAACCTGCGCGGACAAGGCTTAAGCTTTGCTGAGCAATATCAGAATAAAATGCTTGGCGAGTGGTCATTACAGAATATCAATGGCCGCGTCAGAATGGAACATGATCCTTGGGTACAAGAAACGATAAAAGACATGACGTGGCGTCTCAATGCCCAAGCTCGTCAGCAAGCACCACTTGGCGTCGTTATCATCGATAACCCTAGTATTAATGCCTTTGCAGCGCCTGGCGGCGTAATCGGTATCAACACTGGGACGATCCTGTCAGCTAGTAGCATGGATGAGCTGGCAAGCGTCGTCGCGCATGAAGTTGCGCATATCAGTCAACGGCACTACGAGCATAGCGCTGACGAACGTAAAAAAGCCTTGCTGATGCAGCTAGGCGGTATGCTAGCCGCGATTGCTGCTTCAGCTGTCGATGGTGATGCCGCTGCGGCTGTGATGATGGGCAGTCAGACAGCCTCTATGAATAGCAGTATGGCGTTTAGCCGTAGTAACGAGCGTGAGGCTGACCGAGTAGGGATGCAGATTATGACCCAAGCAGGTTATGATCCTCGGGCGATGCCACGGTTCTTTGCCACGATGAATCAGCAGAGTCAGTTAAATCAAGTTGAGAATCAATTCTTACCGAGCTTTGTACGCTCACATCCTCTGAGTAATGAGCGGTTGAGCGAGTCACAAAGTCGCGCTCAGCAGTATCCAGCGCTCTCATTGAGCCAGCAGCAGCGCCATCAAGCATTGTTTGATTTGTTGTATTGGCGTGTGCAAGTGACTGGTAAACATGCTTCTGAAGTGACGTTGACAACGGCCGCCAAAAACAGTCTTGGGGCCAAACTTGCGCTAATGCATTGGTATGGAGATCAGCAGCGCTTTACAGATGCTAATAAGGTATTGGCCGAGATAAATGCGTTATCAAGCACACAGCGTCAAAATTTAGAGCCTCTATTGTCGATTACGCACAGTCAGTTATTGAGTGAACAAGGTAAGTGGCAACAAACCGTAGATGTCTTAGAGAGCCAGCAGCGCCTATATCCTGAGCGCCGTGATTTACGTCTTTATCTGGCCGAAGCACTGACTAACAGTAATCAACCGATAAAAGCCCAAGCGTTGTTGAAGCCACTAACAGAACAGCAGCCAAGCGACCGTTACGCATGGCAAAGCTTGCAACTTGCCAATGAAAAACTTGCTAAGACCACCACATCACCACAGTTAGCCAATATCGCGACGATTAATGCATTGCGCTATCGCAGTTATGATCAGCTATGGAATGGGCGTTATGAGAGTGCGCTGACCTCTTTGACACAGGCCAAACAGTTGACGGAAAATCTGCAAACTACGGAACAATCTACTAGTGCGCGTCCGTTATTGGCTAATATTAATGCAGAACTCAAAGCAATAATAACCGCCAAAGACTTTAAGCCTTAGGCGGTTATTTGTACAGATTAGCCTGCCAATCAATAGCAAATGCTAGCCTTGTAACGCGTCTTTAACCATTTTAGAAATCAAAGCAGGATCAGCACGGCCAGCTGTTTTGTTCTTTAAGACACCCATGACGCTGCCCATATCGCGCATAGACGTAGCACCTTGCTCAGCGATTTCAGCATTTACCAATGCCATGATCTCGTCTTGATTCATTTGCTGCGGCATAAACTCGTTGATAATATCAATCTCAAACTGCTCTTTGGTGGCTAAGTCATCACGGCCATTTTCTGTAAAAATAGTTAGTGACTCTTGGCGCTGCTTTAGCTGTTTTTGCAAAACTTCTAATACTTGCGCATCATCAAGTTCTGTCTGACGGTCAATCTCGATTTGTTTCACTACTGACTGTACGTTGCGCAGTACTTTGACGCGCTCAAGCTCACGAGCTTTCATTGAAACTTTGATATTATCTGATAACGTCTGTTTAAGTTGGCTCACTGCTATTATCCTTATCGATCTGTTAAATGCTATTCGTTAGAGGTCGTTTGTTAAATTTTAGAACAAAACCTGCTGATAGTGGTTTTAATAAAAAATTATGTCAGCAGTAATAACAAAAATTGTAGCATAAAAAACGCCACTGATATCGATTGATAACAGTGGCGTTAGTGTAGCGCTTGTACCTAGCTAATCAGATTACTGATTAGTACATACGAGTGGTACGAATAGTTTCGCGTTGTAACTTCTTCTTATAACGCTTTACGGCAGCAGCTTTTTTACGCTTACGTACTTGCGTTGGCTTTTCATAAAACTCACGCTTACGTACGTCTGATAATACACCAGCTTTTTCACAAGCACGTTTGAAACGACGGATAGCGATATCAACTGGTTCGTTTTCTTTAACCTTAACTGCAGGCATGAAGACTCCTCGATTAGGATGAGATATAAGGGCATTAGTTTGGCTGTGTATTAGTATTTAGCCGTAATATCTCAAGATTACAGGCATCAGCTCAAACTAGGACAATTCTCACGCATTAGCGTAAGGGCAGGTATTTTAATAAAAAATACCAACAAAGTCAATGATTTTAAGCATTTATTGCCGATAGATTGTTCAATTAGATAGCTATTTGAATTTGGCTCTCAAACTATGAATTCGACATATATACAACGCTTTATCAATAAAAAATCCCTACCGTCTATAACGGTTTAGTGGGAGTTTATGCTATGATAATTCCCATATTATAGGGTCTATTGAACATTCAAATATTAGGGCTGCTGATGGCTAAAATGGCACCAAACTAGGCAAAAACCGACGATAATGTCGAGACCTTAGCTAGGTTTTCAACGACGGTTGGGGTAATTTTAGCATCAGCCTTTTAGGGCAGTACTCTTTTTTGTCAATATATGGCGAAATAATTTAACCTAGAATGACTAGGCTTCAACAATTTCACTGCATATTGTCTAAAAAATAGTGACTGCCAGCACCACATTTGAAAGTTCAATAGACCCTAGTAAGGCTATAAACCGTTTTGTGTGTATTTTATTGAGGATGTTGGAATGAAAAAAACAGTATTTAACACGGCATTAAGCACCGCACTTATCGTAGCTTTAGGTGTGAGCGTGAGCGCTTGTAGTGGCGGCGAAGAGCATGAAGAAGTAATGGCAATCGATCGCGTTGACGAAGCTGCTGAACTTGCCATCAAAAATGCGCCACCAGCTGAAGAAATGGAATTCCCAGAGACAGCACCAATGCCAGCAGCTGATACAGCGGGTACAGAAGCTGACGGTACAGCTACTGCTGAAGCAGGAACGGCTGACGCTGATACTACAGAAGCAGCAGCTACCGATAGTACGGATACAGCCGCTGCTTCTACTGACAGCGCTGATATGGCGGCTACTGACGACACAGCTGCAGCCACTGCTGAGTAATTTAGTGGTTAATTGACTATTAGCTCAATGGACTATTAAACAGTCGTTGGTCGTATATGTAAGTACTTTAAGCTGATATAACGCATCACTAATTGATTGCAGACTGACTAAGTAAGGGTAAAACCATGATTGATATACAACCGTATATGAACAAGCTGAAATTGTCTGTAATCGGCATGAGTGTGGTATTTGCAGTGAGTGCTTGTAGCGGTGATAACACAGCCACTGAAGAGTCTACAGCAGCCAATGAGCCTGTTACCGCTATAGAAGAGACAGCTGTAGCAGAAACCGAAGGCACGACGCCTGAGTCTGTGGTTGATCCAGAATCAGAAGCAGCAACAGAGTCTGCCGACATAGTAGATGACGCAGTAGCAACACCTGAAACTGATTCTGAGCCTGAAGTGTTGGCAGCAGATGCAGGTGCCAAACTGTATGAATCAAATTGTCAGGTTTGTCATGCTGCAGGTTTGCTCGATGCGCCAAAGTATGGTGATACAGCGGCTTGGACAGCTCGTCTAACCAAAGACAAAGAGACGCTGTACATGCACTCGGCTAAAGGCTTTAATAAAATGCCAGCGCAAGCGGTAAACGGTGTCAGCGAAGCACAAGTCAAAGCGGCTGTTGATTATATGCTAGCGTCGGTAAGCTGATACGGTATATATAGAGTATGTCAGCTATTGAAATTTGCTAAACTGGCCGTCATTGTGGCTGACAATGACGGTTTTTTTATGCACGTTTTTTGTCATGCCAGTCTGAGAATATACAGCTTTACTAAGCGAATTCGAGATAGTGGGTGGCTGATTGTATTATAGTCGGTGAACTACTAAACCGCTACGGCGTTACCCTCCTTAGATGTACTACTTGTACAATCTGCAGTCGGCTGCCTTGTACTCATTTTAGAGTTCTTTGACTATAGTTATCCAGTTTCCCAGAATGATGTAAGATAAAAGTGCGACAAAAGTAGCACGAAAACGAAAGTATAAAGGCAAAAGTATGAAAGTATTGGGCTTAGAGACCTCTTGTGATGAGACGGGGCTAGCGATTTTTGATAGTGAGCAAATAAATAGCGACAACCAAGGTTTGGTCGGGCAAGTACTGTACTCTCAGATTGAGCTGCACGCACTTTATGGCGGCGTTGTGCCTGAGCTTGCCAGTCGCGATCATATTCGTAAGCTAGTACCGTTACTTAATGAGCTACTCGAACAGTGCGATATGAAAAAAAGCGACATCGATGCGATTGCCTATACCAAAGGGCCTGGACTTATTGGTGCATTGATGACAGGTGCATTATTTGGCCGCAGCTTGGCATATGGTTTAGATATCCCAGCTATTGGTATTCATCATATGGAAGGGCACTTACTTGCGCCGCTGATGGGTGCAAACCCTCCAGCATTTCCTTTTGTCTCTCTACTAGTATCTGGTGGGCATACGTTACTCATTGCTGCCCATGGCGTAGGGCAGTATGAGATATTAGGCGAGTCGATAGATGATGCGGCGGGTGAGTGCTTTGATAAAGCCGCTAAAATGCTAGGTTTGCCTTATCCTGGCGGCCCTAATATTGCCAAACTGGCAGAAACTGGCAATCCTGACGCTTACGCACTACCAAGACCAATGCTCCATCGAGGTCTAGACTTTTCGTTTAGTGGTATGAAAACTGCCGTACATAATCTGATTAAAGACACGCCACTGTCAGGCGGTTCTGGTCATAAATCTGATAGTAATCCACAAGTTCGCGCAGATATCGCTGCCAGTTTTCAGCATGCAGTGGTCGATACGCTAGTGAAAAAATGTGTCAAAGCACTCAAGCAAGCAGATATGAGCCGCTTAGTGATCGCTGGCGGGGTCAGTGCCAATACTCATCTGCGTGAGACGCTAGAGGCGGAGCTGGCTAAAATCAATGCGACGGTTCACTATGCACCGCCTGCGCTATGCACGGACAATGGCGCGATGATTGCTTATGCAGGTTTTGAGCGCTTGCAAGCAGGACAGTCTGATGATTTGGCTGTTAGTTGTATTCCGCGTTGGCCGATGACAGAATTACCAGCCGTATAACTGAACATTTGGTCCAACACGTTTATATGAATTAAGGACAGTCTATGCAGTGGCTTGCTATTGGTTTGGGGGCAGCATTTGGTGCTTGCCTGCGAGCTTGGCTATCGCGTTTCAATGCCTTAAATGGTTGGGTGCCACTCGGTACCCTGAGCGCCAATATTTTAGGCGGACTGCTGATAGGGCTGGCGCTTGTGTGGTTTGAACGTATGGGAAGTAATCTATCTGATCATGTACGCGTGTTTGTGATAACAGGATTTTTGGGTGGATTGACGACTTTTAGTACGTTTAGTGCAGAGGTATTTGGCTTTATCCATGACGGGCGGCTTCTGGCAGGATTGGCGCTCATAGGTTTGCATGTTGGGCTAACGTTACTCGCAACTGCGCTTGGGTTTTACTTCTTTAAGCTGGTTTTGTAGCCGTTGATAAGTATTAATCGTTTAAGAGTCTGTTATAAATGGTTCCATATTAAAGTCTGTTTTAAGTGGTCTGTTGATAGATTTTTGGAGTGAAATAGCTGGTTCCGCTGGGGTATACTCAAAAAATAAATCCTTTAAACGATAAATCATCTATTAACAGTCTGGCTGTTCAAAAACTTGATTTTAAATCCATAGGCCTAGTTGTATGGCGTTTTGCCATATATTTGCCCAGTAAGGGTAAGCAAAACATTGGTAATTGAAAAGCACCCAGTAACGGTAGAAACACCGCACCCATAAAGGGTACAGTTATGGTGTAAGAAAGTAATACATTGCGTCCGCCACATACCAGCGCCGCGACAATAGCATTCTCATAGCCAAAACGCCGATATATTATATAAGCGGTAAAATAAAACACCAATGCCAATACCGAACTTAGCACTAGTAATAACAACGCTTGCCAGGGATTATGGTCAAACGTAGTACGAAATCCTGCCATCAGTCCCAGTGGAAACAACATCAGCAGTAAAATATTAAACTGCCCAATTTTGGGATAATAACGTGACAAAATAGCAGGTGGAACAAACCGACGCACTCCCACAGCTAGCACCATTGGCATGAAAATATAAACTAACAAGCGTTTGACATAAAGACCAACGTCTAAATTCGAACTTTCATCGCCTAATAGCCATAATACGCCTAATAATGTACAGGGCATAACGAGCGTAGCAGCGATAGTTTTTGCCGTCGCCAGTTGTGCATCAAATCCCACCGCATTGACCAACGCACCACTACCGAATAATGGGGCAGTGGCACCAAGACCTGCAATCGCCAATAGCCAATCGCCACGTACACCGAGTGCATAAGCAATTACTATTAAAGCTAGACTCATGCCCCCGCTTTGTAACAAGGCAAAAACCCATACATAGCTTGTCGCTATACGCTTTAAAAGTGCATATTGGTCAATGCCTAGTAAAGTAAAAAACATCAAGAAGAACAATATTTGGGGTAAATATACCAATACTGCATTGGATAAGTTTGGAAAAACAAAGCCCATAATTGCACAAACTGGCATAATTAATGTGCTATGGCGCGCAATAAAACTAAGAAGCATGGCCTTTCCTAATAAAAAATGTTTTTTTGATACATATGCTGAACCACGCTGGGATTGTTTGATATCCAACAATCTTAGAGAGTATTAAAATTCCGAGGTGTCTCATATACCTACCACATTGATGCCTGTATAGCGCATCGATCACAGATAGAATATGTATGGTAAGTACACCACGAAGTACACTGTGACTGTTTTAGCGAGTTAAAACGTTGATGCCATTAGCCGACAGCTTAATATTCAAGTCCTCACTAGGGAACCATTATTTACCATAACATTCATTACGATATGAAAAGGTGATTAATATTTTATAACTATAAGAAAGTAATTAGTAATGAAACTATAGCGGCTTCATAATCCCTTCCAATAAACTGGCAAACCCCTGCATATAGGCCGTATTTCGACTTGAAGTACGCGTTGCGGCGTATAGCTGACAATGCACACCTTTTCCTAGTGGTCGCGAGACGACCCAACCTTTTTTCTCATATTCAGCCACTACCCAATCAGGTAATGCCGCTACACCGCGTTCACTAGCAACCAACTGAATCAGCATCGCCGTCAGCTCTGTGGTACGAATACTCGCAAAGCTCACCTCTACAGGTGTCATAAAGTTGGCAATAATGTCGAGACGCTTAGCTTCCACTGGATAAGCAATCAAAGTCTCATCAGTCAAATCCATGGGCTCAATAAACTCTTGCGCTGCCAAATCATGCGTTGGTGAAAGAACCAAGCGACTTTCATACTCGAATAGGGGCTGATAGCTGATACCGTCTATCGGTAAATCACTGGTAGTAATCAATAAATCAATATCACCTTCCATCAACAAATGATGCGGCTCAGGCTCAAACCCTGTGGCAAAGTCTAGCTCAACATCCGACCATTCACGGCGATAGTGGTTGAGTATTGGCATGAGCCAATCAAAGCAGCTGTGGCACTCTGATGCTAGGCGTAATCTGCCTGCTTGACCATGTGCTAAGCGTTTAAGGTTAGATTTGGTGCGAGTAACTTGCGGTAGGATATTGTCTGCCAATGCCAATACTGCTTTACCTGCGGGCGTAAAACTAAGCGGTCGCGTCCGACGATTGACCAAGCTGATATCATAATAATTCTCAAGCTCTTTTAATTGATGCGAAACGGCTGAGGCAGTAACGTGTAGCTCATCCGCCGCTGCTGCAAGTGAACCATGCGCTCGTAGCGCGGTTAATGTATTAAGATGACGTAGCTCAAGCATAATATAACCTAACCGCTAAGGTGAGAAAAATTCATTATAGTCAATATAGCGCTGACTTTCACTCATAGTCCGTTATTAATGCTCGGTCAATAAGCAATTAGTTAGCAATCAACATCTAGCGCTTGCGTAACAACAACTGTGAGATAACCACCAATACTAGTGAAGCAACCAGCAATAACGTACCAATGGCGTTGACTTCTGGCTTGAGTCCTACGCGCACCATAGAATAAATGCGCAGCGGTAAAATCTCATAGCTGGGCCCTGTGACAAAGGTCGACACTACCACATCATCTAGCGACAAGGTGAAGGCAAGCAACCAGCCTGCCATGACCGCAGGCAAGATAACTGGGATCAATACGGTGCGCACCATGGTTGATTCATTGGCCCCTAAGTCGCGTGCCGCTTCCATTAAACGCTCATCTAAACTACTCAACCGCGCAAAGACGGTAATCACAACAAAAGGCAGACAAAAAGTAATGTGCGCCAGTAGCAGCGAGACGAAGCCCAATTGCAAACCAATCAGTAAGAACAATGCTAATAATGAGATAGCGAGTACAATCTCAGGCGACATCATAAGTACAAACAGTAGCCCATTTAGTAAGCCTTTACCACGAAAATTATAACGATGTAAGGCTAGGGCAGTGAGTGTACCTATCAACGTCGAGACAGTGGCCGCCACCAATCCCAAGACAATAGAATGCCAAAATGCATCGAGCATCGCTTGGTTATTGAATAGTGATTCGTACCACTTTAAGCTAAAACCGCCCCAGTTATAGCCAATTTTTGATTTGTTAAAGGACATCACCACCAAGACAATGATTGGCAGGTATAACAGGGTATAAATCAGTCCGAGATAGCCTTTGGCAGCGATACTACCAATCTTAAGCGGGCGAGTTTTTTTATTCGGTGAGCTGTAAGACATTAGGCCACCTCGTTGAAGTCGGTCTTGCCAATGCGGCGGCTACTGGCACGGTAGGCTAGTAATAATACCGCCATCGCTAGTGTCAATAAGACGCTAGCTGCTGCGCCAAAGGGCCAATCACGCGCATCTAAAAATTGGTTTTTAATGATATTACCGACCAGTAAATTACGCGAACCACCTAAGATATCTGCCACATAAAACATACCCATCGCAGGCAATAGCACGAGCAGTACACCAGAGATAATCCCTGGTGTCGTTAATGGCAATACCACATGCCAAAAGGTTTGTGTTCTGGATGCGCCCAAATCTTGCGAGGCCAATAGCATATCATTGCGTAAGTCGGTAAATACTGCATATAGCGGTAGCACCATAAACGGGAATAACAAGTAAGTTAGTCCTGCGATCACTGCGCCTTGGGTATATAAAATATCGATTGGCGTATCGATTACACCGATGGCTAATAGCAATTTGTTAATCAAACCGTTATTGGCAAATAGTAATTTGAGCGCATACGTCCGTACCAAAGAGTTTGTCCAAAATGGCAGGATCAATAGCAGCATAAGCAGCGGTTGCCATCGTACTTTTACCCTAGATACTAGCCATGCAAAAGGGTAGCCAAGCAGCAGACAGATTACCGTTGTGATACCTGCCATCCATAATGAGTGGACAAATACCTCAAAATACAATGGGTCAATCATACGCACGTAACTGTCGATACTGACAGGTAAACTGATAAAGGCGCTGCTATCGCGGGTCAAAAAACTGACAGCGATGACCAAGATATTTGGCAACAGCGCAAAAATGAGCAGCCAACCCCAAATTAGCCAAAGCGTGGCGGTACGAAATGGACTTTTACTGCCTAAGTGGTTGCGAGCCATCAGCTACCATCCTTTTGTGCAGTTATTTCGGGCACAGCTTCAGAGTCTTCTGGCAATACCCATTCCCAGCCATCCACCCATGAGACTTTGACGCCCTCGTTTAGTTTGTAATCAAAGCTCGGATCATCTTCATCAAAAAACTCAGACGCCTTAATGATATGACCATTGGCCAGTTCGATAATCGAGTCTAAGGTGCTGCCTTTATAGTTACTTTCGATGACACGACCTAACAGTCCGCTATGTTCGTTGTCTTTTGGATCATATATTCGTAAGTCTTCGGGGCGAAGTAGTAAATTGACGATATCGCCCACTTGCACGTCATTGGCAAAATTGGGACGACGTAAGTTACGTAATGTAGTTGGCCCTTCTTGTGCTTGCGCTTCACAGACTTCGACCTCGATACGTCCGTTAGTCACTTTGCCATCACGATCTGGCTGGTCTGGATGGACACCTTTGACCTCAGCTCTGAACAAATTCGTCTCACCGATGAATTTGGCAGTAAACAAATTGGCAGGGGTTTCATAAATCTCGATAGGCGTGCCGATTTGTTGGAACGTGCCGTCTTTCATTACGGCAATACGGTCTGACATCGACAGCGCTTCTTCTTGGTCATGGGTCACGAAGACAAAGGTAATGCCTAGCTCACGTTGCAGACGTTTTAGCTCAGACTGCATTTGTAGGCGCAGTTTGTGATCGAGTGCGGATAATGGTTCATCAAGCAATAGCAGTTTAGGACGGTTAATCACCGCACGAGCAATGGCAACTCGCTGCTGCTGACCACCAGACAAATCTTGCGGCTTGCGGTTGGCTAAATGTTCTAGCTGTACCATCGCTAGCATCTCGCTAACACGTCTTTGGATTTCATCTTTTGGGACTTTTTTCAGCTTTAGGCCATAAGCCACATTTTGGGCGACGCTCATGTGAGGGAACAGCGCATACTGCTGAAATACGGTATTGACCGGACGTTTATCGGCGGACAAGCCCGCCATCTGTACGCCATCCAAATATATCGCTCCAGCGTTCGGCTGCTCAAAGCCTGCAATCAAGCGTAGTAATGTTGTCTTACCACAGCCTGATGGGCCAAGTAACGTCAAAAACTCACCATGCTTGATATCAAGGTTGATATCTTTTAAGACTTCAGTTTGATCATAAGTTTTTTTTAGACCAGTCAGTTGCAGCAGCACCTGATCATCATGAGGTGACGCAGAGGTGTTATGCGTATTTTTAGATAAATCGGTCATAATATCTGTTCCTAAGCGTCCAATTTCTGTATACAGCTGACTGTCATTATAGGGATTGGCATGAGCGTAAGCATGTCCGGATTGCTGCCTGAGTGCTGCGTATTATAACAAACCCTTGATATAAGTCAGTGCAAGTTCGTTATAAGTTACGCGAGTCATACTGTCGTAGCAGCGATATATACAGCTGTATTTTTACATGTGACTACATTCACCTAGCGATATTTAGACAAATTTTTTTACCGTTTTTGGGTTTTTATTCCTATACAATCACGTTATGGCTGACAAACATGATTAGCCTGATAGTTTGACGATAATTAGTCAGTCTGTGCTGGAATACATGTATGCAAAACAGCTTATAACTCTAATATTATTGATGATAAAGGATCTCTCATGCCTACCGATATACGTCCAACCACAGGTCAAGAAGCGCTTGAGCTTTTAAAAGCAGGTAATGCACGCTACGTTGATAGCCTCACCAGTACCGATGAGTATATGCAGCGCCGTCCAGAGTTGGTCAAGGATCAAAATCCATTGGCCATTATTTTGGGTTGCTCGGATGCACGAGTACCCGTTGAGATTGTCTTTGATCAGGGTTTGGGAGATTTGTTCGTTATACGAGTCGCAGGTAATGTGGTTGCACCATCGCAGATTGGTTCAATCGAGTTTGCAGCCGAAGCCTTTGGTACGCAACTGGTGGTGGTACTTGGACACTCGAAATGCGGTGCTGTCACGGCTTGCGTTGAGACACTGATTAATCCTGAACAAAACTATTCACCTAACTTGCAGTCCATCGTAGATCGTATTCGTCCAAGCGTTTATAACTTGCACGAACTGGCAACTGCCAATGGTCAAGACGTCGATGCAGATGAATTGGTTGACCGTTCTATCCGTGCCAACGTGCGCATGTCAGTCAGTCAGCTAAAGCATGGCTCACGGGCATTAGAGGACTTAACCAATAGTGGCCAACTGCTGGTAGTCGGTGCTGAGTATGATCTTGAGACAGGAAAAGTGCGTTTTTTAGATAGCTAGTCAGTCTTAGATAGCTTTAGATAACTAGCTAGTTAGGGCATAAAGACGAACATACCTTGTTCATATTCTTACAAAACTCTATCAGTTATTTGGCCATTTTTTATTATGATAAGAGAACGACGCAAGTCACGACAATCGTGATTTGCGTGTTTTTGCCTTTATTTTTTGAATTATATTAGGATAATTATGTCTACTTCATTTAACAACAATAACGACGCAATAGACCAGCCTGCTAGCAGCGTTAATACGGATGGTGTTCAGCCAATTTCATCACAGACGACCGGTTTTACTTTTAACCACACCATGCTACGTGTCAAAGATCCTGTTAAATCACTAGAGTTTTACACTGGTGTCTTGGGCATGACCTTGCTTGCCGTTAAGAAATTTCCTGACATGGGATTCGATTTATATTTCTTGGCTAAGTTGACCGAAAGCGAGCGCGAAAACTTACCAACTGGCGATGATCTAGAAATTTTTGCTTTCCGTCAACGTGGTATTTTGGAGTTGACACATAACTACGGTACCGAGACAAAAGCTGACTTTACCTATCATGACGGCAATCAAGATCCACAAGGCTTTGGTCATATTTGTTTTAGTGTTCCAAGCTTGGATGAAGCGGTTGCTTGGTTTGATAAAAATGACGTCGAATTCAAAAAACGTCCAGAAGACGGTAGCATGAAAAACATTGCTTTTATCAAAGATGTAGACGGCTACTGGATCGAAATTGTTCAGGCCGATTTGATGGGCTAATTGTCAGAACGACAGCATCTATTAAGAGTCAGAACGACAGTAACTATTAGCATAGGTGCATTGATAAAAATAAATAGAATAAAGGAGTATCGCCCAGATGCCTACCTCTGAGGCAGACACGACACTGAGTGCTGAGACAGCTGCGCAGTCTACGACAACGGATGGATTGACCTATCAAAGCATTCTTGGTTCGGCAAATGAGATATGGGTTGGCTTTGTTGAACGCATCCCATATTTTGTCGCATCAATTATCGTTATCCTAATTTTTTGGTTTTTATCGATTGTCTTCAAAAAAATCGTTCACAAATTATTAGGTAGCCGTAGTCGGCATCAGAACTTGGTAAAAGTGTTTCAGCGGGTAGGCGGGGCGCTTATTTTCTTTATTGGTTTTATGATAGCGATGGTTATTGCGGTACCGGGGTTCACTCCTGCTAAGTTAATTGGCGCGCTCGGTATTGGTTCCGTTGCTATCGGTTTTGCTTTTAAGGATATCTTCCAAAACTTGCTCTCTGGTATCTTGCTACTAATTTCAGAGCCGTTTCGTATCGGTGATCAAATCGTTTCAGGCGACTATGAAGGAACGGTCGAAGATATTAAAATCCGTGCAACTACCATCAAGACTTATGATGGTCGGCAAGTGGTGATTCCAAACTCAGATCTTTATACTTCAGCATTGACCGTCAATACCGCTTACAAGCAGCGTCGTTTGCAAGTCGCAGTTGGTATCGGTTATGAAGATGATATTGAAGCGGCTAAAGCTGAGATTATCAAGGCGTTAGATAAGATAGAGAGCGTCTCGAAGAAAGCAACACCAAGCGTGATTGCTACTGGTTTCGGCGGTTCGTCCATTGATCTAATGGTACGCTGGTTCATCGAAGATGGTACGCAAGCCAATAAGGTTGCCTCGATTCATCAAGTAATTGTAGGTATCAAAAACTCATTGGATGCAGCGGGCGTAAATATTCCATTCCCAATACGTACAATCGATTTGAGTGATCCTTCAGTAAGTGCAATCGTTAATAAAATGAACGAGCAGCAAGACGTTGTGGACGTGAATAAAACAGTGGCCGAGTAGGGCGCTCGGTGAAATATTTAATTAGTTTCGAAACTTTGATTTCCACATTATTCAGAAAACTAAAAAACCGCCACATCAATTGATATGGCGGTTTTTTATACGTGTCTACTTGCTATAAATACAAAGCTTTATTCGTCTTTTGCTCTAAAGTCGGTATGGCATGATTTACAGCTTGCACCAACTTGTCCAAAGGCAGGCTTAACATCGTCCATGCTAGTGGCGTTTTGGGCGGCGGCGTTTAGCTCAGCAGTGACTTTTTGAAAGTTTTCAGCTTCAGCACTGAAGCCATCAGCATTAGACCAAACCGCTTCAGTAGCATTACCTACCGCTTCTGGATCTTCAAAATGACTCCAAGGCTTGGCGGCATCTTCTGCCAAGAACGCAGCTTGCTCTTTAAATACATCGGCATCAAATGTATCAGGTGCTTTTGCCATATCACCCATGACGCCCATTGCATCGCCCCAGTTTTTCATGGTGTCTTGACGCGCTTGCACGTCAGGGTTAGATCCTGTTGAAGTGCTACAGGCCGTTAGACCTAGTGCAGCCGCTATCAAAGTAACGCTAAACAGAGATTTGAAAGATTTGTTGGTATGAACCTGTGCCATATGACTTACTCCTTTAAACTTGGCTAATAGTAAGCGCGATTAAAAACGCTCGCTTTGACTTAAAATATAGTTATACAAAATACTGCCTAAAATTCTTCTGAGCACAGTTGCTAATAAAGAACGTCTTCTATTGTAACGGTTATCTGGGCGATGGGAATTATATAGTTGTTATATCCTCGTAATATTTTAAATAAGCATACCTTAACTTGGTTGTTACTGCTTATAGTTGATTGCGATGATTTTATAGTAGCTGCACAACGTATTTCTGTACGATAACAACGTGGGAGTAGCTCGTTTAGATAGTACTGATAATAAAAAAGGCCAGCGATAGTAGCTGACCTTTTTAATATTTTCCAAAAATATAAATGCCGTGATATTTACAAAACTTATAGTGCCAACCAATCACGCGGCTTTAGATAATAATCGGTCAACTCAAATTCAGGCGTTCCTTCAGCAGGCTCAAAGCGATAATGCCAGCTGGCAAGCGGTGGCATGCTGACTAGGATGGATTCGATACGTCCATTACTCTGTAGCCCAAATAGCGTTCCACGATCGTAGACCAGATTGTACTCGACGTAGCGACCACGGCGATAGAGCTGAAACTCGCGCTGCGTTTCAGTATAAGGCGTATTTTTACGTTGTTCAAAAATCGGCATGATACCGTCAAGATAACCGTTGCCCACGGCTTTCATAAAGTTAAAGCAGGTCTCAAAATCCCAGCCGCGACTTTCGGTACTGACGTCATCATAAAACAGACCACCAATACCGCGCTGCTCATCACGATGGCGTAGATGGAAATACTCATCACACCACTGTTTAAAATCAGCGTAAATATTGTCCCCAAAAGGCGCACACAAGTCGTGACAAACTTGATGCCAGTGTACACAATCAGCGAGTACTGGATAGAATGGCGTTAAGTCAAAACCACCGCCAAACCACCAGATAGGAGCTTCGCCTTCGGCTTCTGCTACGAATAAACGCACATTGGCATGGCTCGTAGGCACGTTTGGATTTCTGGGATGGACAACCAGTGACACGCCCATTGCTTGGGCTTTACGCCCAGCGATATCAGGGTGACGCGCGGTCGCAGAGGCGGGGAGGTTATGTACATGAATATGGCTAAACATGACGCCCGCTTTTTCGATGACCTCGCCATCTGCCAATACGCACGACCGACCGCCGCCGCCTTCAGGACGTTCCCAGTCATCAGGAACAAAGGTCGCATACTCGTTGTTATTAGTGCTACCATCGCGCTCTTGTGCTTCTAGCGATTCACAGATACGCGCCTGTAAATCAACCAAAAATTCACGCACTCGCATGATGTCGTTATTGGTTGGCGTCGTCACTGACGCTACCGTTGATAAGTCTGTTTCGTTATTTGTATTTGTAATACTCATAAGATATCTATTTATTCAGGTGTATGGCGGTATTAAGGTCTGTATCGAGAGAAGCGTCTATATCAAGATTGATATTTTTATCAAACAAGTGGCCCATGCGATCACGTTTGGTTGCTAGATATTCCGCATTCATATCATTGACACCGACCAACAATGGCACCCGTTCGACAACATCAATACCATGCTCAGTTAGATAAGCGACTTTGTTTGGATTGTTGGTAATGAGCCTGACGGCATCGACACCGACATGGGCAAGCATCGGACCACACATATCATAGATACGCGCATCGGCAGGCAAGCCTAACATGAGATTAGCATCCAGCGTATCATGCCCCTGATCTTGGAGGGCATACGCACGAATCTTATTGGTCAAACCAATACCGCGGCCTTCTTGACGCAAATACAAAATTGCACCGCAACCTGACTCTTGGATGGCTTGCATGGCAGTATTGAGCTGCGGACCACAGTCGCATTTCAATGAGCTAAACGCGTCGCCTGTCAGACATTCAGAATGAATGCGAATGAGCGGCACTTGCTTTGCTATCGATTCGTTCTTTTGGTTTAATATCATGTCGTCTGAGGGTTGGCTAGCCATGATATCTGTCTGTTGATCGACCACAGTTAGACCAACGGTCAGCATGACATGCTCTTGACCTTCGCTATTTTCAAAGATATGAATATCAAACTCGCCGTGACGAGTGGGTAATTTGGCACTAGTGATAAATTGATATGACATTGCTGTCCTACATAAGCCTAAAGTCGTGGCGGTGAAAAGTATGTTGTTGCTGTTTGAAACGAGCGCTGTTTGAGACGGTTACTGTTCGAGATAACTACTGTTTTCGAAATAACTATTAGTTGAGATGAGCATGTCACCTAAACTTTCCTGCTAAGATTAAAATGATACCAGTATACCCTGTTCATAAAGACAGCGTGCTCATTGTATTTTTTATAAAAACACACAAAGTTCACAGACGACGCACGATGATTAAAGCGACAATTAAAAAAAAATGCTATTATGCCATACTATTTTGACGGATACAGTGACAAGTCTTTACCCTTACATTACTATGTCGTCACTAACATCCGCTATTGATGCAAAATAATAGGGCATAATGTCACCCATCAGTAGTCAATAGTATAAAAGCATCAATATTTTGATATCAAAACGTTGGTATTGACGCGCAGTCTATTGTGCTAGCGTGTCTACTGTCGTAAGTAGCGCAGCTATACAAATACGAAAGTTGCATGAATAATTATATGGTCGATTACATCAATAATGATGTAGGTATTATTGACGTCTTTTGATTATAGTCACCGCTATATTTTAAAGACACGTCTTGTCAGCAGATTGGTAGGTATCGTACGGTTTATGCAGCAGTCACCTCATTCTCCAAAGTCTCAGTCCCTATCTACATCAGTGCTGGATTCTGCTGCTCAGCTATCGAGCTTACAGCAGACCTATACTGTGATTCCACGTGTGCGTCCTCATACGCCATTGCTTGATGCAATTGATACACCCACTGACCTCAGCACGCTTTCGGCTGCCAAGCTTATTACGTTGGCTGATGAGTTGCGCCTTTTTCTATTGTATTCAGCTGGTCAGAGCGGTGGGCATTTTGGTGCTAATTTGGGCGTGGTTGAGCTGACTATAGTATTGCATTATTTGTTAGATACGCCGCAAGACCAAATCGTCTGGGACGTGGGTCATCAAGCTTATGCTCATAAAGTACTGACAGGTCGCCGTGAGCAGCTAGGTACTATCAGGTCTAAAGATGGTCTGACAGCATTTCCTGAGCGCGCAGAATCTGTCTACGATACATTTGGCGTTGGGCATTCATCGACCTCTATTTCAGCTGGTCTGGGTATGAGTCTCGCCCTGCGTTATCAAGGCCGCGAGCAAACGGTTGCTTGCATCATTGGTGATGGTGCGATGACAGGTGGTATGGCATTTGAAGCGATGAATGACGCAGTACAGCAAGATGCTGATTTACTGGTCATTCTAAACGATAATGATATGTCGATATCTTGCTCTATTGGCGGGTTTTCACGACATTTAGCGATGCTTTGGGAATCAGGTTATCAAGTTGATATCTCTGAGTCAGGTGAGCCAGTACTCTGCCACCGTCCTGATATGCAAGCGTTCGATCGCCGCAAACGTCATAAAGAGATGCGCGATGTTCCACAGCTAGAAGACAACTTATTCAAAGCGATTGGTTTTACCTATTTTGGTCCATTTGATGGGCATAATATTCCTGAGCTACTGCGCGTATTGTCACTGGCGAAGCAAGTAAAAGGCCCAGTACTAGTGCATATCTATACCACTAAGGGTAAAGGCTTTGCACCAGCAGAATTAGATCCAGTGGGCTATCACGCAATCAGTAAGTTGCCAGTCGAAAATCATAAAGAGCATGAAGCGTCTAAAGCTAACTCTATAGAGCAGCTAAAAAAACAACCAAGTACAAAGCCAGCATTAAAATATTCGCAAGTGTTTGGCCAGTTCTTATGTGATAAAGCGGCCGAAGACGATAAGCTGCTAGCTGTCACCCCTGCTATGGAAGAAGGCTCAGGGATGACGGACTTTGCTCGTCACTTTCCAGAGCGTTTCTTTGATGTGGCCATTGCTGAGCAACACGCTGTCACGCTAGCGGCTGGGATGGCAACTCAAGGCGTCAAACCTATTGTCGCGATTTATTCAACGTTCTTACAGCGTGGATATGATCAGCTGATTCATGACGTGGCTCTACAGAATCTCGATGTGATGTTTGCCATAGATCGAGCGGGTCTAGTCGGTGAAGACGGTGCGACGCATGCTGGCGTATTTGATTTTGGATTCTTACGTTGTGTGCCTAATATGGTGATTGCAGCGCCAAAAGATGAGAACGAGTGTTACCATTTGCTCAATACTTGCTATGAGTATCAAGGGTGCACGGCTGTACGTTATCCGCGTGGTACAGGTACGGGTGCTGATATTGAGCAGCCCGCCCAAACTTATAAAGTTGGTGAAGCGGTTGTCGAATCAGTATTAGGTAAAACTGATGCGCCTTACAAATTGGCATTATTGGCTTTTGGTACGATGGTAGCAACTGCTCAGCAAGCAGCAGAAACCCTAACAGATAACGATGCAGCGTTAGATTGCCAGATACAGGTGGTCAATATGCGTTGGGTAAAACCGTTAGATACGGTAATGCTTGAGACGTTACTGGCGCAAGGGGTCACTCATATAGCAACCCTAGAAGAGCACATGATTATGGGTGGCGCAGGTAGTGCAGTGAATGAATATTTACTAAACGAGTCGGCAGCCTTTAAGCAAAGTCGTCCAGCTATTGCTAATATCGGTATTCCCGATCGTTTTATCGCTCATGGCTCCCAAGTAGAGCAGTTAGCTGACTGTGGTTTAGATATCGAAGGCGTGATCAAACAGCTTAAAATACTTTTATCGTAAGCGTTACAATATTATTTTAAAAAATTAATGCACTGAAAATGTGTTAATTAAAACCGATATAAGCTCCTTAAACAGAGCAAACGCCTGCTAGCCGCAGGTGCTAACTTTTTTACAACTTGCGCAGTTTAGATGATCGCCAAAGTACTGGCTTGGTCAGCGTGACGGTTTTTTCGTTTTTATCGAACAATTTTAGTATAATGCGGGTGTCTTTTATAAGTTTCCGTTTATAAGAGACACGTTTTTAATCGCATAGATGTGGTGTGATGCGGCGGCTTTTTGGCATGTTGTGGGCACAAAGTTAGTCTTATTTTTTATATTCATTCATCAAGCAAATAGGTTATTTATGGAACCCATGGTCGTCATCGCAGCGCGTACTGCTGAAAAAGTTGGTAAAGAGATTTTATATGCGCATCAAAACCGCCACAAAATCGAGTTAGATATTGAGTCTAAAGGACTTGATGGTTTGGTTACTCGCATTGATCGCTTTAGCGAAGAGCTCACTATTGAGACGCTAAAAGCCAGCTATCCGAATCATTCATTTTTGGGTGAAGAGTTTGGTATGCAAGAAGGCCGCGGCGAAGATGCTGACTGGTGCTGGATTATCGATCCACTAGACGGCACTAAGAACTTTGTCCACGGTGTACCGCAGTTCTGCGTATCTATCGCAGTCCAGCATAAAGGTGTCACCCAACATGGTGTGGTCTATGATCCTGTTCGTGATGAGATGTTCTCAGCGAGCCGCGGTAAAGGCGCGCGTTTGAACAATCGCCGTATGCAAGTGAGCGAGCGCAAAACCATTGACGGCGGTTTCTTTACGACTGGTCATCCGCTTGAGCGTAAGCGCAATGGCGAAGTTATCTCTTATGCTAAACAGCACTTTGAGAGCTTACAGAAGATATCTGAGGCAGGTGGTCAGGTACGTCGTATGGGTTCAGCTGCGCTTGATTTGTGCTATGTTGCCGCTGGTCGTTTTGACGGTTATTTTGAGATGTCTATCAAGCCTTGGGACATCGCTGCGGGCGAGCTTATCGTAACTGAAGCACGCGGTGTGGTGGTTGATCATACTGGCGCGCACAACTCTATGACATCAGGCTCTATCTTTGCTTGTAATGTGAAATTGCTCAAGCCATTGATGCAGACAGTTGTACCAATCTGGGGTGATGCAATCTAAACGTTAACCTTAATGGTATTAATGTTTAGCGCCTAGATATAGTTAATATCTAGATTGAGTATGAATGAAAAAAGCTGGTTCCGTTATGGAGCCAGCTTTTTTGTTTTATCATTACCCTGATTGCCAGCTTTATCTTCAACAGTGATGCCTTTGAATGCTAGCTCTTTACTGGTAGTTTCTAGCAGCTGCAATTCTTCTTCTATCAGCATCAGCATGTCTTGTACGCGAGGTAACGCCTTGCTACAAGCGGTAATACCAAACTCAATCTTATCCAAATAACTGGCTAGGGTGATGTTCATGGCTTGACCATTGAACACGATAGAAGCAGGGTATAGCGATTGCAAGCGCGCGCCGTTCCAGTACAGTGGCTTTTCAGAGCCAGGAACGTTGGAGATAATTAAGTTAAAGGCCTGCTTTTTGGGGAATAACCCTGTCGCTAGATTGATACCCTCCCACGCATAGGCAATCACACTATAGTTGATAACCTGCGCTTGATTCATGCGGCGAAAGCGACGTTTGCCGTTATTCATACTGCGATGAATCAATTCTATTCTGCGTAAAGGATTGTCTAAGTGGGTACCCAAATTTGCCAATACAAATGACAGCTGATTGCCCGAGACGCTCTTATCTGTACGTAGCGACATCGGCACAAAGGCAATCAATGGTTTGCTCGGCAGGGCGTCCATCGAGATTAAATAGCGACGAAGGGCACCAGAACAGACGGCGAGTACCACATCATTTTTGCTGATATTCAATCTCTCTGCGATATCATTAAAGCGTTTGATGTCATAAGACTGTGCTGCTATACGACGAGAGGCTGAAATGCGCTTGTTCAAAATGCTCATAGGTGCATCAAAAGTGCCGACATAGCCTTCATCGCTATAGTTTTTAAGGTTGTCTAGCAGCTCTGTGAATACAGGTTTGATGGTAGAGATTTGCTCTTTAATGATGCGTTTGACCGATCTTTCAGCTGGCAAGATAGCGTTGACATGGTTGCGATGGCGCGCCATCAACGACCACACTGGCAAGGTTACGGGTTCTGTCGCTGATTGCGATAGCGACTTTTGTACCAAACGCATCGCAGCGATGCCATCTACCAATGAATGGTGAATCTTAAAGTACAACGCAAAACGCTCAGGGCTGCCCTCGGTTTCGGGTTCAATACCCTCAACCACATGACACTCCCACAGCGGCATGGCACGGTCCAACAGACGTCCATGCTCTCGTGAAACGTACATCAATAGCTCACGAGCACGCGCAGGTTTTGGCAATGCGACATGATGGAAATGATGTTCGACATCGAAGTTTTTGTCTTTTTTCCAAAACATCAAATGTTCAAGCACTTGGTTAAATGGAAAGCTTGGCGGCACATCAGAGTCTTGCATCTGCTTGACCAGTTGATAGACAAAATCGCTCCCTGCATCATCTGGCAATTCAAACAAGAATAAGCCACCAACGTGCATGGGCTGTTTACGCGACTCAAGAAGTAAAAACAACTGGTCGACTGCTGTGAGAAGTCGCATAATAAATCCTTTTATGACGATAAGTGTTATGTGAAAATTATAATGAGTAGATACTCAATCAAATAACATTTTTTATTATTTTATAGAGCGTGTTAAGCAATCAACCATAGCACTGACAGCACTATACGTAAATACTCAACACGCTCTATTATGATATGTCATTTATACTTCAATTTATTGAAAGAAATACCCAGTCTGTGGTGAGCTGGCAGTAGCCATCTTACGCATTGGCATACGACCTGCCAAAAACGCAGCGCGACCTGCCCACATAGCATGTTTCATTGCATGTGCCATCATTACTGGGTTTTGTGCATTGGCAATGGCTGAGTTCATCAGTACGCCATCACAGCCAAGCTCCATCGCGAGTGCAGCATCAGACGCAGTACCGACACCAGCATCAACCAATACGGGTACTTTGGCGTTTTCGATTATTAAGCTAAGCGTATGACGATTGAGTAGACCAAGTCCTGAACCAATCAAACTGCCAAGCGGCATAATGGCGACACAGCCCATACTTTCTAACTCTTGTGCGACGATAGGGTCATCTGACGTATAAACCATTACTTCAAAACCATCATCGATCAATACTTTGGCGGCTTTTAAAGTTTCCATAACGTTTGGATATAAGGTTTTTTCATCACCCAATACCTCAAGCTTAACCAAATTATGCCCACCCAATAACTCGCGAGCAAGCTTACAAGTGCGAATGGCTGTTTCGGCGTCAAAGCAGCCAGCAGTATTCGGTAATATCGTATATTTATCAGGTGAAATCACATCTAATAAGTTAGGCTCATCACTATTTTGTCCAATATTGACACGGCGAATAGCAACGGTCACGATTTCGGCTGCTGAAGCGGCAATGGCTTCTCCAGTCTCTGTCATGTCTTTATACTTGCCAGTACCAACCAGCAGGCGCGAAGAAAAGGTACGGCTACCGACAGTAAAGGTATCCTGTAAAAGTGGTGTTGGATGAGTAGTGCTAACGTTCTCTGACATAACGGAAAATCCTAATATCGAGCGGGAGAAGGGATAGACAAAATATGATGGGTAATTTAAGCAATCTAAAAGTTGTAATAGACAATGGCAAGCGGTCTGCAAAAAATCGCATGATATGCTAACTCTGATAGTAATAATATGTGCTAGGCAATAGGTATAAAGCGCCAGTCAGATAAAATAATACCCGTCTAAAACAAAATGCTATTATAACAAACTCATGCAACCTTACTGGCAGTCTTTTTTGATTCGAACTGTTAAGGACAAGGCATCCATCATGTCTTGGCGTGCGTACTTCTTACCTTCTCCTCACTTATTGGGCCGTCTTTATGATGCAGTTGCCATACAGCTTTGCGAAACGCCATCAGATTTTGGCCATACTTGCGATAGATCCGGAATTGCCGCCGACATTGGTACTCACCAAAGCGACTCCGTTGTCAGCGATCAATGAAGCGGTACGGTTTTTACAGCAGCAAGGCATTCGCGGTGTACCCACTTACGAAAGCGTCAGCGCGGACGATTTTGAAAAACGTATGAACGCAGCTTATGCTGGCAATACAGGAGAGTCGCAGCACATTGCTGCTGGACTTGAAGACCATCCTGATCTCGATAGCTTGGCTGATAGCGTCCCTGAAACTGAAGACTTGATGGATCAACAAGACGACGCACCTATCATTCGTTTGATCAACGCCTTGTTGTCCGAAGCCATTCGCTTAAGTGCTTCAGACATTCATATTGAGACCTTTGAAAAGCGCTTGGTCGTTCGTTTCCGAGTTGATGGTGAGCTAAAAGAAATCATCACACCAAAACGCCAACTGGCTCCATTGTTAGTTTCGCGTATTAAGGTAATGGCTAAGTTAGATATCGCCGAAAAGCGAGTGCCGCAAGATGGTCGTATCAGTTTAAGACTGGCAGGGCGAGAGGTCGATGTGCGTGTATCGACTTTGCCATCAAGCTTTGGTGAGCGGGTGGTGATGCGTCTATTAGACAAGCAAGCTGGTCGTTTAAATATGACGTATTTGGGGCTGTCTGATAATGACTATACTGAGCTAAAGCGCTTAATCCATCGTCCGCACGGCATTATTTTGGTGACAGGGCCGACTGGCTCGGGTAAAACCACGACGCTATATTCTGCATTGACCGATTTAAATGATCAAACTCGTAATATTTTGACCGCTGAAGATCCGATTGAGTTTCAGCTTGATGGTATCGGGCAGACGCAGGTCAATAACAAAGTAGACATGACATTTGCTAAAAGTTTGCGTGCAATGCTGCGTCAAGATCCCGATGTGGTGATGGTTGGTGAAATTCGTGATTTAGAGACAGCTGAGATTGCCGTACAGGCCTCTTTGACAGGGCATTTGGTATTATCGACGCTGCATACCAACACTGCTATTGGCGCGGTTACTCGCTTACAGGACATGGGTGTTGAGCCGTTTCTGTTGTCGTCGTCGCTTATTGGCGTAGTAGCGCAGCGTTTGGTGCGTACCTTATGTTCACATTGTCAAAGCTGGCAGGCTGCTGATACTGAGCAAGCCAAGCTGTTTACCGAAATTGGCATTGGGTCAACGCTGAAAAGTGATACCAAAGATATAGCAAGTGAGTCGATTCGCCTGCCCAAGCCAGTGGGCTGCGATAAATGTAATCAGTCAGGGTTTAAAGGCCGTACCGCCATCTATGAAGTCGTGCCAATCGACGATACATTGCGCCGTATGATTCATAGCAATACGGCTGAGTATGAGCTGGAAGAGTATGCGCGCCAGCAAACACCGTCGATACGTGCGGATGGCTTACGTAAAGTCATAGAAGGACGCACGACATTGGAGGAAGTGCTGCGAGTGACGAAGGAGAGTTCGTTAACTGACGAGACGATATTGGTATAAATTTGCAGACTAGATATCGGTATAACAGACAAAAAATAACTGGTGTGAATAGCCAGTTATTTTAGTTTTAACGTTTTTCTAATTGTGGAGCTTTAGAGTTTTTAGCCGCTATTATTTTGCAGCCATACATTCAATTTCAACGCTTGATCCAGCAGCCAGTTCTGATACGCCAAAAGCTGAGCGTACAGGATAAGGCTTTATCATCTCAGCTTTATAGACCTTATTAAAGTCATCAAAGTCATCCATATCAGTCAGCATAACCATACATTTAACAATATCAGACTTTCGGTAGCCATATTTTAATAGCGTGCTATGGATATTATCTAGCACTTGCTTGGTTTCAGCTTTGATACCGCCTTTGACCAGTTTGCCCTCTTTAAAGCCAATTTGTCCCGACATATACAATGTATTGCCCACGCGTACAGCCTCTGAAAAAGGATAAGTACCGCTATCGCCCAAGAAAGTAGGGCTAGATTTAGCGATGCTGACAGCCGTCGTTGTATTGGCATTAGCGCTATGAACAAAACCCAATGAGCACAGAGTGGCTAGCGCTAGCGTAGATAGGCAAGTCCTAAGTTTCGACATACTGTTTCCTCATTGGGTTTGTTATCAATTTTTATTAACTACTTATCAGTACTATTATTTTGAGTAGATGAGGCATCGTTTTCTTCGATTGGTGCCTCGGTTCCATTATCATCTTCTGCGACTTTTTCAGACGCTTTACCTTGGCGGCGTGCCTCTAGCTCCGCTTTTGGTATCCATGCCCACGTCATCTCAACCACAATTGGATCGCGGTCACTGTCAGATTCACGATCTTTGATGACACAAGGAATAATCATCTCACCTTTTGGCGTGTTTAGGATATCCAAACGCTGTTCATCAGACAAGCTTGCAATAGCAGCAATTTGACCTTTTTTGATCGGACGATGGAAATTTACTGAGTAAGATTTAATCAGCAGGATACGATCAGAAGGCAAGTTTAAACCCAAAATAAAACCCGTTGCTGTCTCTGCCAGTAATGTGATGGCGACTGCATGAATAGAGCCGATATGGTTTTGGACGGCTTTATTGTTATTGAGACTAACGACGACTTGGTTTGGTTCTACCGTCTCATAATAAATGCCGGTCGTGCCGACATAGGGGACGACCTTGCCAAAGGCTTTAGATAAAATACTTGAACGTGCACCAGCAGGCAGATATTTGGTGACGGATAACAGTTTGGTAAATTGATTGCTAATTGGTTTTAGCGTGCTACTGGATTTCTCAACTGAAGGTTTTGTGCTGTCAGATACTTTGGCTGGCAGTTTATTGGTCAACTTGGCGGGTAGTTTTTTTAATAATCCTGACATACAAAATTCCTTAACGTAAATGAGTTGAATGACATTCTTAGCATGGCTTTTTATGATAGCGACACAAATATAGATAATGAAAGTCGCTACAAATACTATGGTACATCAACCATTGCCTTCCTACTATTATTAGCATGAACTGCTGCGCTTACAAAACAATAGTAGCGTGGCTATGTTGCTAGGTTATGTCATCAATTTAGATCGCCAATTAAAGTAGCCTAACTATCTTATATGTCAGTATCATTTGGGCATTAATATTATTAAGTGATTGGTATAGTCAGTTCAATATAATTTGGATACAAGGAAGCCGAGTGACAGTACTACAAATAGTAGATTAAGCGAGACTGGCACCGTATCTAATTTATAGAGGGTTGACTATAGTTACCATGCCAATAGACAGTCACGTTATAATGACAAAATGTTAGCATGTCTATTTTAAACCTGTTTTCAATGCCGCTGGATAACGTTATGCCTGATATGTCTACTCATGAACCGACCAATATTATTTATACGGGCGTTGCTGGTACAGGTAAAACCTATAGATTGCTGCAAATCGCGAAGCAATATACCGACTATTTACCCAAGACTAAAAATGAAGACTTATTAGAACAGCTGCTGCAAGGTCTAAGCTGGCGCGAAGTATTATGTTTGGTATTTCTAGATTTACGTGCTGAACAACAGGATTTGTTAAAGGTACGAGAAATTATTGATCATCCTTTTTTTATGACCAAAGCTGCTCAGAACTCACGTGAGAAAAATCTGGATAGTACAGCTTGGTTAGAGTTACGCAGACATAGTCCTATGAACTCTCAAACAGTCAGCTTTGATAACCGCGCTAGCCAAGCTTATTTTGATAAAGACAATAGTGGGGCATGGTATTTATTGCCAGAGAGTATGGTGTTACTAGAAGATTTATCGCAGCAATTAGCAGAGTTTCAGCAGGCACAGCGTGACAACCAAGCCCATCAAAATCAAAACATCGGTCAGCAACGTTTTAGTATGGTGAGCTTCCATCAAGCCTACGGCTATGAAGAGTTTGTAGAAGGTATACGCCCTGTCATGAGTGGCACCGCTCAAGCAAATAGTAGCCCTTCTAATCAAAATCAAATGAGTTACGCGGTGCAAGATGGAGCATTCCTGAAGCTATGCCAACGCGCCGCCCGTGACCCTCAGCAGCGTTATGCTATGCTGATTGATGAGATTAACCGTGCTAACGTGTCACGGGTGTTTGGCGAGCTTCTCAGTTTGATAGAGCCTGATAAACGAGCGGGCATGCCAAATGCGATGATAGTGAGTTTGGCGTATTCTGGGCGTGCTTTTAGTGTGCCTGCTAATGTCGATATTTATGCCACTATGAATACCCAAGACCATTCTTTAGCGCCACTTGATATGGCATTACGCCGACGTTTTCGCTTTGTGGATTGTCCACCGCAGCCTAATTTACTATCGACAATTCGAGCCAGCAATGACAACGACACTGGGCTGTCTGAAGACTTAGAAGCAGGTGCGATAGATTTGAGTAAATTACTAACAGGCTTGAATAGACGTATCGTGCAGACACTGGGAGTAGAAGCGCAGTTGGGGCATGCGTTTTTGTTCGCCGTCACTCAGTTAGAGCAATTACAAACGGCGCTCGTCGAACAAATTATTCCTCAATTGGCTCAAGCAGCTGGTGGTCAAATTACGATGCTACAGTATATCTTTAGAGATGAGCAGCAACCGACAAGTAAGCAGTTTGTACAGGACAGTCAAGCATTAATAAATGACGACTTGTATAATCCAATGGGCAACCAAAATAATGCTTCCGCTGAACACCAAATGTTTGCAGGGCAGGGTTCTTTTCTTGGTCAGTCTATGAGTGTGAATAGTTATACTATTAATGCCGATCTGATTGCTAAGGGTGGTGAGTTTAATCATGCTGCTATCTATCAGCGTTTGTACTAGCAGGGTGACTGTTCAGTGATGACGAATAATCAATATTCCGCCAAAGAGCACGCCATTAGGGCAAATAGTCGCCAGACTCGTATCCCTAACAGTAGTGTCGCTACTATGAATGTTATCACCGTGTTTGAGCATCAACGTTTGTCCATGCATGATTTTTTGCACGCGTCTGACTTCGATTGGCTAATGGCACAAGAGTTTGCAGTATTTACTATCAAGCGTAAGCAAGGACAGTGGCAGCTTAAGGTTGGACACTATATTGGAATTATTCTGCTACCCAGTAGCATGACGCTTGAGATATTGCCAAAGCTCAATCAGTCCACTCAGCCTAGCGATATCGTCCAGACTCGTCATTGGATACAGGGTATGCTATCGGATTTGATTCATCTTGATGCGCATAACAATCGTAAGCTACCCGATATGAAAAACTTCGGTCAGTTTAATTCCCATTCCGCTCCTTTACCATTAAAAGTATTGCCCATATCAGACTGGCTGATTGAGCAGTTTTTGCAGCGTTTAATGGATTATCAACCAACTAAGCATTATCAGGCTCAGATTGAAAATCAGGCATCCCTGCAAGGTCGACTGCTCATCAAAGAACAACTGCGTCACAATAGTATGCAACCGCATAAGTTCATCTGTGAAAGTAGCGTATTAAGTCACGACATGTTGGCCAATCGGTTGATTAAGAGTGCATTGATTTACTTGATGCCTTTATTGCCCCAGTTTATTTCCTCAAAACTGTTGCAGCCATGGCAGCAAGTGCCTACGCTAAACAACCGCGAAATGCAGCAGATAGCGTTAATATATACTCAAGCAAAGCGTCAGCTAGACGTTCAGCCACTCCAAAAGCAAAAATTGCACGCCGCGCAGCAATTAGTAGACTTGGCATACTGGTTACTAAAACAGACGACAGCTGCGACAGGTAATGGTATTGATCCTAATAGACAAAATTGCTCTCAGCTAAGATTGTGTTTATTGATTGATATGAATCAAGCTTTTGAGCAATGGGCAAGTCATCGTATCGCATCGATATTTCAACAGCTTAGTAGTAGTTACCGTCCTTTTTACCAAACCCAAAGTGTCTGGCTTAACGATGCTGAAGGAATAGCGTGCTTATCTATACGGCCTGATTTACTGATATTTGAAACTGCCTCTGACGATTGTCAAAATCAGAACGATATAGCATCTCATCAAACTAAAGCCAAAAACAAAACCAAAACCAAAACCAAAACCAAAACCAAAACCAAAACCAAAGGTCACTACAGTCATGTCATCGACATTAAGTGGAAGTACTTACCATATGCCGCTGCAATTAGTGCGAGCGACGCTTATCAATTGACCAGCTATGCACAAGCTTACTTGGCGGGGCAGATCTGGTTGGTTTATCCGGTGCTAGGTAGTGATAGGCAGCCAGTAGCGCTCAAGCAGCAAACTCATTATGGTAGTAACGATAGCGTTAGTAGAGATGATATTAAAAACAATGAATCAATTGATGCCCATTTATGGTTAATGCCGTTTGATGTTTTGACAGGTACACTCAACGGTGAAGTACTGCCACATCTGGACAAAGCTTAATATTGTTATCAATGACCACGCGAATGACTGACTAATTGATAGGTAAATAATAAAAGGGTCTTGCTATCACTATTTTGGTGAAATTGACGTAATTTTAAAAAAATTAGCGATTATTTGAAATTAATCGAAAATAGGTGTTGACACAATCGCCTTTACCCCTTAATATGTGCACCTCGATAGCGAGGAACATTAACAAGTTAGCGGCATTGCCAACAACGAGTTGATTAACAAACTATCGTGATAATAGAGAATTTCGGAGTGTGGCGCAGTTTGGTAGCGCATCTGGTTTGGGACCAGAGGGTCGTAGGTTCGAATCCTATCACTCCGACCATCTATTTTAAGAGCCTTACAGGCTTTTTTTTATGTATAACGGTTTAGTTTCTGATATAGTAAAATATATCGTAAAGTAAGCTTAGTATATAAAAGTCCTCTAAGAGCGCCTGTAGCTCAGCTGGATAGAGCATCTCCCTTCTAAGGAGGTGGCCGCAGGTTCGAATCCTGCCAGGCGCACCATTTAGCCTGCAAATCTTGCCTATTCTTTGGCAATAGTTATGGCGGTTGTAGCTCAGTTGGTAGAGCCCCGGGTTGTGATCTCGGTTGTCGTGGGTTCGAGTCCCATCAGTCGCCCCATATTTTATTCTGTATGTATCTACATACAAATCATATCTTAATCTAAAAATATATCAGTAATAGCACTCGCCCTTGATGGCGATTTTTTTATGCCTATTCGATTTTATCTCTATATTATCTTTATAAGATTAAACAGATAGAGTTTGATAGCATCTTCAATACTAGATAATCCCCCAAATTTTTATCAACATTGCCTGTAGGTTTTCCTTAAGGCCTAGCGTGACTGTGTCTACTCTATTATTGTTTAGTAATTCTAATAAGTAAATAGACATGACGTTTTAAATGATGCATTATGCTTAAGTGTTATCACATCCATTGTATTTAATAAAAATTATTTATTGGAGCAAGTATTGGCATAGAGCAAACCGACAGAACTTGTTATTAAGAGTATTATTTTTTTAAGATGAATCGTTATTAATCTGCATTATTGAGGAATTGATTGATGGACGCACTGAGTGTATTGCTGCAAAACGTGCATTTATTTGAGACTAAGTATTATCGTCTAAATGGCACTGGCAATTGGTCTTATTCTATTACTAGAAAGGACACCATTTTATTTTACTTAGTAATGTCTGGCGGTTTTTGCATCGATGTTGGTAATGGTTTACGAGAAGCTCGCGCTGGCGACATGATCATGATTCCGAATGCGCACAAGCATGTGAGTTACGCACTTAATCACCATGGCGATGTTGCTGAGTCGCTTGATGAGCTATTGAGTAATTGCTCTGAGCGTACACTTGATATCGATGGCGATGGAGACCCCAATTCATCTTTGATACTGATCGAATGTAAGTACGACAAAGAGATGATTAATCCTCTGTTGTCAGTACTGCCACCGATATTGCCAGAGCTCAATGATGCTGCTGACGGACGGTTTGAAGTGATTGATGTAGAGATAAAGCTGCTAACACTAGAAGCTGAGCGTGAGCGTATGGGCAAAACGGCTGTAATCAATCATTGGGCAAGCATTATGATGATTGAGTGTTTGCGCGTCTATATCGAAAGCTTGCCTGAAGCCACAGAAAACTGGCTCAAAGCCATGAAGGATCCATTTTTGACCAAGGCACTAGCCGCGATGCATGGGGCACCGAGTGAAAGCTGGACCATTCATCAGCTTGCTGAAGTAGCAGGGATGTCGCGTTCTAGCTTTGCACAGCGTTTCAAAGACACCGTTGGTATGCCACCACTGACTTATCTGATCGATTACCGCTTACGATTGGCGGCTCGCTATTTACGCTTACAGCAAAACAGTATTAGCCGTATCAGCGAGATGGTGGGTTATGCCTCAGATTCGACTTTTAGTCAGGCATTTAAACGTGTGTATGGTGTCTCGCCGAAAGCATACCGTCAGCAGTATCGAAAGAATAATCTTGCATAGCTCTAGTTGCTGTTTATTTAAGTTATTTAAGTAGAATTTCAATAAGAAGCGCTAAGGTCATTTATATGTCCTTGGCGCTTTTTTAGTTTGTGAATACTTGTTATTTGTAGATGTTGAGTCACTCATATCTATAAGGCCTTTGGTGACTTGCTATTGCTATTTTAGTTAAGGGCAGCTGACATTGAGTCTGTGTTCAGGTACTATGGGTTGATGAGTCGTCGAGAAAAAAGCGTTGGTGCTATAACGTGTTATATATCCTTATATGATAGGTGTATAAAAGGAACGAGACGATGTTTATTTTCGCTGGTGATGGTATGTTATGACTGAACCGACCGCAAAGCTAAATGCAGGAAGCAATGGCCAACAAGAGGCTGCTGCAACTGCTAAAACAGAAAGTAATGTTGATAAAAACACTGCTATAGAGAACCCGCATGTCAGCAAAGATGTGCCGAAAAATGAGCCGGTAGAGACACCTGATAAGGCGGCGTTATTGACGATGTTTACTTTGTCAGATATCGAGGCGGTAGCAACTGAAGCAGTAATATCTGAGTCATCCGATAGTCTTACAGTAGCTGCAAAACCTGTGGCTCAAGAAACCAATGTTGCTACGCAGCGTGTTGCGCTTTATCGTGCTCAGCATGAGCGTACTCGACTGTTATATATGGCATCTGCCAATACGCGTCCTACTTACTTAGTACAAACCTTGAAGCCGCAATTCGCAGAATATCAGCAATATTTACTTGCGCAGCAGCTTGATAAGCGTGGGTTGATGGATACGGATAAGCTCGAAAGACTCTGGCAGCAGCTGCATGTGGTCGATGACATTATTGCAGATATCGTACGTCATATGCCTGCGCAGCAGCCCGCCGGTTGGCAACTGACGACTCAAGATGGTCGCAATCCATTGTGCTTTGCTACGGTCGGTAAGTTAAAGCACGGCAAGCCAATTCGCGACCAAGGTAGCCTCAACAGTTATGTACTTGGGCACTTTGGCGTGAGTAGTTTTACTTACGATCGAGGCTATTATATCGGTCATGTGGTTGGTTATTTATTCAGCTGTTATTATTGTGCCCATCTGTCGATTACTTATGGCGTCACAGCTCTTGGCCAGCAAGTCGTGGCTGACTATGATTACGCCAGTCTTGAAACCCCGCATATGGTTAGATTATTACAAGGTCTTGACGGTTATTGCAAAAAACGCATTTATCAGTTGGCCGTTATTTGTGCGCGCTTGAGTGTTTTTGCGAGTGATAAACGTATTGAAAGAATGCTAATCGCTGAGGTTAATGACTTTGATAAAAAGCTACAGCAGCAGCATCTAGATGTCTTATTATTACAAGGTTTGATGCCTGATAGTAATGACTCAACGCCACTGTTCTAAGCGTCGAGTGTCAAGTTGATAAATTTCTATTAAGTCATAAATTATAACTGTCTATCTGTAAGCTTCTTAGGATATCTGCTGCCATGCCTGCCTATCATTTCAAAGCGCTTGACGACCATGGCGTTGTCCAAAAAGGCTTGCTAGAGGGGGATTCTGCGCGGCAAATTCGCCAGCAGCTGCGTGATAAGCAATGGACACCCGTTGAAGTCAATCCGGTCAATGACAGACAGAGTCAGAGCAAAAACCGCTACAAAAAACCGTCTGCATACGAGTTGGCATTGCTGACACGTCAGCTATCTGTATTATTGGCAGCGGGTATCCCACTTGAGGAAACCTTGGCAGCGGTTGCTAAGCAATCCCCAAAGACTCATATAAAATCCCTGATGCTTGCGGTACGCTCACATGTTTTGGAAGGACTCAGCTTAGCACGTGCTCTGCAACAAGCCGCTAGCTTTCCACCATTATATATCGCTACGATTGCTGCAGGCGAAAAATCTGGTCACCTTGATCTTATCCTCAATCAACTAGCAGACTACACCGAAAACCGTTTTGCCCTCCAAAAGAAAATCCAAGGGGCCATGGTCTATCCAATTGTCCTGATGGTAATGGCAATTGCGGTAATTATGGGGCTGATGAGCTTCGTTGTGCCCAAAATTGTCAAAGTCTTTGAACAGTCTGAGCAAGCACTGCCTTTAATTACTCAAATCGTTCTCACGCTATCGAATATCATTACTCAGTGGTGGTGGTTAATATTACTGGTATTGGCAAGTACCGCATTTTTATTCTACCGTTTTGCCCAAACGCAAGCAGGTAAATTAACTATCGATAGCGTGGTGCTTAGATTGCCGATACTAGCTAGATTGTCCAAAGGTCTGAATGCCGCGCGGTTTGCCAGTACCCTTGCGATACTAGTACGATCAGGGGTGCCACTGATTGAGGCATTACATATTGGGGCTGCGGTCACGACCAATTTACATATCCAAAAAACGATTATTACTGCGGCTGATAGGGTCACAGAAGGCTCCAGCTTGTCTAGTCAACTAGAGAAATCTACTTACTTTCCACCGATGATGGTACAGATGATAAAAAGCGGAGAAAACTCAGGCGAGCTTGAAAATATGCTGAGCCGTGCCGCCAATATGCAGGAGGCAGAAGCAACCAATTTTATCAGCACCTTATTATCATTACTTGAGCCTTTAATGCTGGTGTTGATGGGCGTAGTAGTTATGATTATTGTAATGGCGGTTATGCTACCTATCGTTAATATGAACGATTTAGCAGGCTAGGTTCAGTCGCTAGCCTATGATTCATTATGCTATTCACATACAGACAGCTTCCTATCTCCAAAACCTCTATTTAGTTCTCTTTTACTCTATTCATATCACCTAACTTGCTTGCTAAACCTTGGACTAACTTTCTTAAGGTTTGCTTACTGTTGTATATTGTTGAACGAACGCTATTTTTGCTATGGCAAACACAAGCACCGCGCTATAGTAAGCACGGTTTAATAGTCATACAGTTGGTGTCATTCAATATTTAGCTTTGGCTAAGATAGCAAACCCAAACCCAAACTAGGTACAGCGCTGGATAAAAATAAAACCATGGTTTATAGTGACAATAGTTTCAGAACTCATTGATATATCATTGATGAGAGCTATGATAGAACGCCACTTTTACTATTTACATAACTGTGATGACCAAAGCGATGACTATGACTGACAAATTCCAAGTAAATATGACGCCAAAAAGTGCTATTCAGAATATGCAATCCCATTCAAATATTGTAACTGACCATAAGACCGCTTCTTCAGCTATGCGGCGCAGTGCGACAAAAAAGTCTGGTCAATCAGGATTCACTCTTATCGAGATTATGGTCGTTATTGTGATCCTAGCCATTCTTGCTGGATTAGTGGTACCAAAAGTAGTTGGTCAAAGTGATAAGGCCCGTGTGAAAACAACTGAAACGGCGCTTGCCACTGTCTCAAATGCGTTAGATATGTATAAGGTTGATAACTCCCGCTATCCGACGACCGCTCAAGGGTTAGAGGCGCTTACGACACCGCCAGCTGATGCAAAAAACTATCCTGAAGGTGGGTATATTAAAGGGGGCTATCCGACCGATGGTTGGGAAAACGAGATGCAGTATGTTGCACCAGGTAGTGAAGGCCGTCCTTATGATTTGTTTTCATTAGGTGCTGATGGTCAACAAGGTGGTGAAGGTCAAGATGCGGATCTTTATGCTCAGCTATAAGGCTTAATAACAGACGTATAGTGAACAAATTCTGATACTGATATAGCTTTGTAGAATTAAACATTCGTTCATCCATGCACTTTCAACAATTTATAAATATCAACCAATATTCCCTTATTGGTTGATATTTTTTATCAGTAGATAAATCGCCTACTGTTCAATACAAGTTTGATAGCCAGTGCTATAAATATATCTAGGCGCTCAGCAAAACAGTCATCGCAAACTGCAATTAAAGGTAATCATCTATGTCGATTCAACAGTCTAATAAATATTTTTCTAAAAATCTTTATAAATTGGTCCTAACTGTTGCAAGCACTTCATTAGTAACGGTTCTGTCAATGACATCGGTCAGTGCACAAGCAGCAGGGTTAAATGACTTATTTAACAATAGCTCCTCGGCAAAATCAAAGTTCTTACCAGTGGATGAAGCCTTTCAGGTGGTCAGTAATACCAAAGCGACTTCCAAAGGCACGCGGCTGTCGATCAGTTTTGAAATTACACCAGGGCATTATGTCTACAAGGATAAGCTTACGCTGATCTTCCCTAAAGGAATAAACGCTACGCCGTTCACTTTTAATCAATCACCAGTATCAATCAATGATCCGACCTTTGGTCAGGTTCCTGTATTTACACAAAGAAGCGTCATTGCAACCACGACACTGACGACCAGTAATGGTAAGGGAGCCAAAAACGCGCCTATTATTATTGGTTGGCAAGGGTGTGCAACGGCTGGGCTATGCTATCCACCAGAAAAAGTTAAAACCAAGATAGACATTGCTGCGACACGCAGATAAATAGCGAGCAGATTGATTAAAATATCGGTAATAATAGGTAGCCATTCATGTCCATCAAGACATCACCAAAGTCTTCATCATTTAGCGTATCTACCCATTCGAAAAAATCCCATATCTTAGCGCTTGCCATCGCTAGTGGCTCATTGTTGATAGGCTTGTCAACGACATCGACGGTACAAGCGGCAGGGTTAGGCGACCTTTTCGGTAGTAGTGAAAGCTCATCGAAGTCAAAGTTTTTGCCAGTAGATCAAGCGTTTCAGGTGAGTACAGATAGTACCCGTGTCAAAGCGGGTACGCGGTTATCTGTTAATTTTGATATCACTCCTGAACATTACGTCTATAAAAAGCAAATTAAGCTTACGCTACCCGCTGGCGTGACGGCCGCACCTTTTACCTTTAGCCAGACACCATATTCGATAGATGATCCGACATTTGGCAAAGTACTGGTATTTGACCAAGCAAATATGGTCGCTACCACCACATTGACGAACAATAGTGGCAAGAATATAGAAGACGGAACTATCGTCGTTGGCTGGCAGGGCTGTGCAAAAGCAGGACTGTGCTATCCACCTGAAAAGATTAATACGACTGTCGATATTGCAGCTGCATCGACGCAGGTATCAGCAGATAGTGCGAGCTCGACCGATTCAGAGAATAGTGCTACGGCGACACCAGAGGAAGCAAGCTCAATAGCTCTTGATAATACTTTGCCTGATGAGGCGCAAGCACTGACAGACGATGGGGCTATTGATTATGATCTCATTGATGACAGCGCTGTAGAGTATGATTCTTTAGATAGTAATGCAGCGACGAATACGATTTCTGCAGCAAATAGCAGCGTAACAGGCGAGACGGCCAATAGCGAAAGTACCTTGAGCAACAGTTTCGTTGATAGCGATCCTTTTGGTTTGGCCTCTCACCCTTGGTTGGCATTAGTACTATTATTTTTAGCAGGCTTAGGCTTAGCTTTGACGCCGTGTGTGTTACCGATGTTACCTATCGTGGCCAACATTGTAGCCCGCGAACAAAACCCAACGGTCAAACGCGGTGTCATCTTGACCACCAGTTACGCGATTGGGGTAGCGACTGCTTATGGTATTTTGGGCGCTGTTATCGCAGTATTCGGTGAGTCTTTAGGTATTATTGGTTGGCTGCAGAATCCAATTATTCTCATTAGCTTTGCTATTGTTTTTATACTTCTCGCACTATACATGTTAGGTCTTTTCAGTGTGCGATTACCACAAGCGATCAGTCGAAAGATGCAAGGCTTAAGCCAAGCAGGTGACAGTAAGCTTGGTAGTACAGGCGGCAGTTTAATCGCTGGGTTTCTATCAGCACTAGTCGTGTCACCTTGTGTTTCTGCGCCATTATTTGGGGCATTATTAGCGGTCTCTACCATTGGTAGTCCGTTGCTCGGCTTTGCCGCTTTATTCATGCTGGGTTTTGGTTTATCAGCGCCGCTTATCCTAATCGGTGCTACTCAAGGCAAGATTATGCCAAAGGCAGGCGAGTGGATGAATTGGGTCAAGCAAGGCTTTGCTTTACTACTATTTGCTGTGGCACTGCTATTGATTGAGCGCGTCTTTATATCGCCAGTCATGCTTATGGTATGGGCATTATGGTTTATGGTCGTGGCAACATGGGCATGGAGTTGGCTAGGTAAAGGTCGTATGCTGACCCAAGCACTAAGCCTTATCGCTGGTATTTGGGCGGCTTGCCTAATAGTTGGCGCTGCATTGGGCAATGACGATAGCTTACATCCACTAGCGTCATTGGGTGCAGCACCGATGATGGTACAGTCAACGTCTGGTCAACCAGTGAATAGTGATAGTACCACTGATAAGACGATCACGACGCTTGCAGAGCTAGATACCATTGTCGCAGCCAATCCGAATGTCATTGTCGATCTAACGGCAGAGTGGTGTATTGAGTGCCGGATTATGGACAAGAACCTGTTTCATAATCGTCCGGCGCAGATGCAAGATTGGCAATTAGTGAAGCTCGATATCACTGAGACGACAGCAGACTCAAAAGCCGTGTTGTCTCGTTACCAACTCTTTGGTCCACCAGCGCTACTATATTATATTGATGGTCAGCTAGTAAATCAGCAAGTTGGTGAGATTGGTCGTTCAGAATTTGAGCAAACATTATCGGCGTTGAACAACTAATATCTAACAATCAACACTTAAGAAACCAGTGTGATATTTCGAAAATTCTTAAGAATGTTAAGAAGGCCAGTATACTAAGAAAGTATGCTGGCTTTTTTGATGCCATTAAATTCATACTATGGAATGTTTATTAAGTATTTGTTATATAAGTAATTATATTGATAGGCGCTTATTTTAACTATCGATAAAGCTAGTATCGTGCTTATATTTTCATTACAATAAAGAAACAATGCAGCAGGGGCACTAATTGTCATTTTTTTCGCTCCTAATATCTGCGATTAGCTGATAGTCTCAGTCAATTCTATTTTAGCGATAACGCTAATGGCCATATTAATTACCTCATATACTCTGCTAGCGCTAATGCTAGTTAGATAAAGGACACTTATGTTTGCCCATACCATTACTCAGCGTCACCAACAGCCGTCTTACCAGAATGCGCATATGCCTCTTCGTATTGCAGTTGCTCTTGCGTTGAGTTGTACCGCGATACAAGTACAAGCTGCTGATGATTCTCAGACTTATAACGAACTGCCAGCACCTGAAGCTGCGTTTGAATATGAGGATCTTGACCTATCACAGAGTCTCGATAACAGTGCGATATCTTCTGATATGAGTACACAAAGTGGCAAAATAATTAGCAAAGAATTTATTGCCCAGCAAGCCAAGCTGTTTTCTGAATGTACTCAAGTCCAGTCTAGTGCTGCTCGACTCGCTTGTTTTGATAAAGTAGCTGACCAAGGTAAGACGCCAAGCTATACCTCAACCAAACAACCAATTGATTTGGCAAAAACCTTTCAAAGTACGGTCTCAGGTAATCCAAAAGTGGTATTGGCTGAGTCTCAAACGGCGATGAGTGGTACGACAGTTGAAGATGCAGACACCATTTTAATGACCAGTCAGCAAACAGCAGCCAGCAAATTGAAGGCAAATGGCAACATAGAAGTAGATGCTGAAACGAATAGTGAGGCACAGATTTTAGAAAATGTCGGTGTCACTCAAACAGACATCGAAAAATTCTCGCCACTCAGTCTATCTTATGACCTAGACAAAAATAGTGAGCGTGGTACTTGGACGGTCAGACCATATCGACCGACATATCTGTTGCCATTATTTTATACCTTTGATCCCAATTTAAATCCAAGTACACCATCGCAAGAAACAGATCCTTTTGATTCTAATGACATACGTGAGACTGAGTTAAAGTTCCAATTATCCTTAAAAACAAAAGTCGCAGAAGATTTGTTTGATACCAGTGCTGACCTATGGTTTGGCTATACTCAAGAATCACATTGGCAAGTTTATAACGAAGACAACTCACGTCCATTCCGTGCTACCGATTATCAACCTGAAATATTCTTAACCCAACCTGTGACAGCAGATCTGCCTTTTGGTGGACGTCTGCGTATGTTGGGCGCAGGTACTGTCCATCACTCGAATGGACAAGATGATCCATTATCACGTTCATGGAATCGTGCCTACCTCATGGCGGGCGCAGAGTGGGGCAGACTCTCAGTCATACCGCGCCTATGGGCTCGAGTAAATAATGAAAGTAGTAGCGATGACGATAATCCAGATATCGAAGACTACATGGGCTACGGTGATATCAAATTCTTGTACGACTTGCCAGCTGATCAGAGCATTAGCGGTACCTTGCGCTACAATCCAGGTACCAATAAAGGTGCTGCGCAAATCGACTATATTTATCCTATCTCAGAGAATGTTAATGGTATGGTTCAGCTATTCCAAGGATATGGTGAGTCGATCATTGATTATAATCATGAAAATACCTCTATCGGCTTTGGTATCGTACTGAACGATTGGAAAGGGCTCTAATTTAGAAAGGACATTAATTTGAGAAAGGCTCTAATATAGGTGAAATTTATGATAAGTTATGACAAGTTATAGTTTATGCGCCGCTTAGCGCCTTATCAAACTGGACTGTGGTTGGCAGAGTATATGGATATGCGCTGCCAACTATGCCGTATTTATCGTAGTACACCACAATCTCAACTACTGCACCATCAAACACAATTTAGACTAGATAATATAACGAATGTGCCGCCTACACGGACAGCCTTAAAGCAACACTCTTTTCTCACTAATATCCGTAATCAAGCAAACAGCTATTTGAGCAGTGGTTTACTTTGTGCTCACTGTCACAACGATATTACTTGGTTGCCAAGACCTTTTGAAGTGGATATCGCTCCTAGTATATCTCTATCTATCCAAGCCTCTACTTACTACGAGTATCCAATACGTCAAGCTATCCGAGCATTTAAGCATCAGGAGGATATGACGAAATTGCCGTTACTATTACATGCCATACGTCAATTACCGCGTCCACACGGTTGTCATCGTAATAACAGCGTGATTGTTGCTATGCCAACAACAAGTCAAAGATTGGTCAAACGTGGGTTCGATCCTGTCAGTATTCTATCTGCTCAATTGTCTAAACATTGGCAAATTCCTGTATGGCAAGGCATCGAGCGTATCGACGATACAGTTAGTCAGCAAGGACTTTCTCGTGCCGAACGTCTTAGCAACTTAGATAACGCCTTTGCCTTAATCGAAAAGCCAGCCGTCAAGCGTATTATCTTATTCGATGATGTTGCCACCACTGGTGCTAGCCTGCAAGCATTAGGACGTACACTGCACAGCTCATTCGGCGTTGCACCGCTTGATCAGCATCAACCCTCCCATGGATATCATCTTTTTGCCTATGCATTAGCGCACGGTAACCAGTGATAGATTATCACTAATCTATTGGTGTCTACTATTATGTTGCTAATGTGTTACCTTACCGCTATATTATGAATAAAATGTAGATAAATTTGTTATTTCTCTGTACTTTTCGACATAATCGTTACTACAACACTGTTTATCAAGTCAAATGGAATAAAAATTGCAATACAGTATTGTATAGAAGTCTTATAGATAATCAAAAAATGAGGCGAGATATACTAGCTTCATTACTATAAAAATTAGGTATGTATTGCCCTTAAGAAATTAGAGCTGCACACAGCCATAAATAGGATTTGATGTGAACGCATCTGCGAAAACTTTACCCTACCAATTGCGAATGACCAGCTCAGGATTTACCCTGATTGAGCTGATGGTGACGATTGCTGTGCTTGCCATTATTGTCGGTATAGCAGCGCCTAGTATCAGTACCCAACTAGCCAATCAGCGCGTAAAGTCGACTACGGCTACTCTTGCTAATGCATTAAAAGAAGCAAGAGTGGAGAGTATCATTCGCCGTCAAAATATTACTTTGAGCTACAACAATACTAGTACACCCAAAGTAATCACCATCACTGCTCCTAGCTCTACTGCTATCTCAAGTTATAGCTATAACAGCAGCAGCACTATCAAACCAGATACAGCGGTGACAACTGTTTTTGAGCCCAGTAAGCGTGTCACCACAGCACGTACTTATACCATTTGTGATAGCAATGACGCTGCTAGCCCTCAACAGATTGAAGTAAATGCACTGGCTAATATCTCAATAAGGTCTGGGGGGAGTTGCTAATGAATATCAAAAGTTCCCAGCGAGGCGTTGGACTGGTAGAGGTATTGGTTGCTGTCCTTCTGCTGTCAGTTGCCGTTTTGGGATTTAGTGCCTTGCAACTACGGGCAATCAGCGCAACAGATGAAAGTCTTGTACGCACACAGGCGATGAGTGTCATACGAGGGTTATCAGAAAATATGCGATCTAACTCTTTGCAGTTAGATACTTATGAAGACGCGGTCAATGATCCTGTAACGACCGAGCCCACCATTGGTGTTGGCAGCTGCTTATCTTTGGCAGACAGCTGTACCGATGTGCAAATCGCAGCCAAAGAAGCCAAGATAGCAGTGAACAAGCTAAAGGGTTATGGTATAGAAGCCAAGATGGTTACCTGTCCAGGCACAGCAACGGTTAGTTTTTCTGAAGTAAAATGTATTATTGCTGCATGGGGAGATACCAAGCCTCTACTGAGTAACAGTGATGACAAGGCATGCGCTACAGAGAGTGGTATATATAAAAGTGGTAGCACCTGTAGCATAATTGAGGCTTATTGATTATGAGTAATAACTCACCAGCTAACCAAAGCAGTAGTATCGCTCAGCAAGGGTTTACGCTCATTGAGCTTATGATATCGCTGGTATTAGGCTTGCTAATATCTGCAGCTGTCATACAGGTGTTTATCACCAGTCAGCGTGTCGATCGTATTCAAACGGCAGGCTCAGACATACAAGACAAAGCGGTATTTGGCTTACAAGCGATTGAGCCTCAAATTAGGCTTGCCAATTTGGGTAATGCTGGCATCGCGATCAATGATACCACGGCATTAGGCGGTGTAGTGCTCACAAGCAGTAAAGATGCCAATGCTACTGTTAATCTAATCACCAAAGATGACTTGGGGGTAGGCTATTTAACCCGTAGTGAAGACATGGATGCAAGTGGTAGCGGTGATGATAAATGGAACGGCACTTTATCCAATACGGATGTGAAAAGTGATCAGTTAACGATTCAATATATCAATAGAACTGGACGCCCATTATTTGACTGTGAGGGTGCAGAAATTCCAGTAGATGCACGAGTCATCAGCCGTTATTTTGTGACAGAGGGCAGTGCGGTACCGACAGGCAGTGCCAGAAAAAACCTAAATCTCAATTGTGATGCTGGACGTATAGCAAGTGATGACACTGTCTCTGGCTTCACTGATGGAGGGCAGACCATCATCGAAAACATAGACCAGTTCAATATTCGCTTAGGCATACAGCGCTCATTAGTAGTAGGTGGTGTAACGACAGCGCAGTATGCAGATATGACGGTTAAAGACTATATGGCTTTAGGTGCTGGCAAGCCACCTATTACCAATATAAAGCTGGCCATTCTCGCTCGTAGTACTGCCAATAGTCCTGAAACTAGTGCTGAAACCTTTGGTATATTAGGCACTACACAAACACTAAAAGCACAAACTAACGCACCAAAATATCTACGCCGTGTCTATGAGTCTAATATTTTATTACGTAATGCTCGCGTTATGCGTGTGATTGACAATGCTACAGGCACAGGCACAGGCACAGGCACAGGCACAGGCACAGGCACAGGCACAGGCACAGGCACAGGCACAGGCACAGGCGGATAACAGTAACGATGAATACCAAGCGGTCAGTTTCATCAAGTGGCTAAGGCGCATCAGTTAATGTTTGATTTATCGATATCATTAAATACCATATACTCGTTATAGCTACCTAAATAAAGGCAGTAATCAATTATGAAAACGAATCGCTCATACCCTATAGGGTTATCTCATCAGCATGGCGCTGTCTTGATTGTAGTGCTACTGTTTTTGGTATTGATTATGCTTGTGGGTGTCATTGCAGTACGCAACAGTAGCACTGACTTAAAGCTTGCGACCAGCGATCAGATAAACACCATCTTGCTGCAGTCTTCTGACAGTGTAAATAACAAGATTGAAGTCACGGTAAATGGACCTCCTAGCGGTGATGAGCACATAAAAATCATGGGTTTTACGGGCATTTTTGGGCATTATATTCTTAATGATGGTGCCAATAATGATGTTATTGATTTCTGCTACCGTCCGCGCTCAGCATTTTTTAATGTCGATAATTCTGTGATACGCCGTGGTTCGGGTAAGTTGTTGTCGAATAATGAGGGCTACTGTAATCCAGAGAACGCAGGTGACTATACCAGCGCGCGTAATACCACGATGACGCAAGTCATGATAAAAGACGTCAGCAGTACAGCAAACTCTGAAGCATTTGAACATATGGATTTAGGCTCAGATTCAGATGCCAAAACATCAAAAATGCATACCTTTGAGATGTTCTCGACGTCAGTTCTTCCTGCTTATGGTAATGCAGATACTACCAAGATTTATGATTGTTTTGCCAAAGATGCTTCGATAGATAGTGGTGGTGTGACAGAGTGTATGACTAACAACAACATACCCAATAAGATGGTGGTAGAGCAAGTTGACGTAGTTAATACAAAGAGCAGTGAGTACTGCACCTATTTTGGCAAGAGTAATGGCACAGGCAGTGCTAGCTCATTATGTAATGATATCTAATAGCAAAGACTTACAAATACTGCGATGAGTCAGAAGATGTTTATTTAAAGGCAACAATATAACTTCGTTTTATTATTGCTTTATACCAAATATACAATTAATTTTTATATTATATTTGCATTACCCTATATATCATCGCGTCTATCTTAGCCGTGCTCAGGAGATAACCTTATGAAATTCAAACGCCTCAATCGTTATCATGCATCAGCAGTGACGGCTGCCCCATCTAATGCTCAGCAGGTGCGTAACTCATGGTGGCGCATCTCTAGCTTAAGTGCAGCGGTACTGAGTATGATGTGCATGACGATGTCTCAAGCAGCAGTCAATCAAGATGGGTCTACTAGCCGTATTGGTGATTTGAATATTTATCAACCTGCAGCAAATGCTAAAACTAATTTAATGATGATGATTGATACCTCAGGTTCGATGGGTCTAAGCTCACTAGTCATACCAAAAATAAATCCTTATGGTAGCCCTGGTGATGTCACTGTATCATTATGTAAGTTAGAGAGCAGTAACGAAATTAGTGGTAATAGTACTACACCCAATGATGTCATAAGCGTATCTGCTTATGACGCACCTTCCCAGGCTAAGACTGTAACTATTAATGGTCAGACAATTACCTACTATATGCGTGGTTGCTATAATAAAACGGCTGAAGGCCAATATATCAAAAACACAGGTAAGCCGAATCAACAAATTGGGGTAGCCAAAGGAGATGCAGATATTATCTATGATCGGTTGTCGCGACTCAAGGATGCTATGATTCCATTACTAGCTGATACCACTAGCGATAACAGAATTAAAGATGATATTGTGATGGGTCTAGGCCATTTTTCTTCTAGAACCCCATACAAAGTTGGTGCTTCTCAAAACAATCTCGTGGATAGCCATTCAGGTACTATATTAGTGGCAGCTAAAGAGTTAAATGCCGTGCAACGATATAAGCTAGCATCGAAACTGGCTGAGTTCAAATCTGTTGATCCAATCACTAATGAAAATGGTTCTAATAATAGCCAACGTTATATCTCAAGTTGGAACCAACCTGACGAATACAAGGCTTCCGGTGGTACACCAACAGCTCAGGCTTATGCTGAAGCAGGGGCCGCTATGCTTGGTACAACAACTGGTAGCGTTCAATCCTATCTATCATTTGGTAACACTGCAGACCTCGTTTATGACGGCTATGCAATTATGCGAGATATTAATAATAGACAAACCTATTGGATATGTACCAATCAAAGTACTGGATCAACTACTCACGCGCTTGGTAGGACGAATAACGTAGTTCAGTGTTCTAATGCATGGCAAGGAGGTAAGGTAAATGGTGGGTATATTTCATATAAGGATAAAGATAATAACTCTTTAACAAGCTCTCAAATACTTAATATAGCAGGGTATTGGGGATTTATGCATAACCTTCCCGTGGGATATCGAATGGGTGGTTGGCAAAAAGTAGCATATGAACCACTAGATATTGAACCTGTTACAGGAAAAGTCTGGGGACAGCCCGAAGGAGCGAGTAATCAAGGAGCAGGTAAAGGCTTATTTGTGTATCGTACCAGTCCATTTTCAATGAAAACTAATGGGAGTATTAATTTAAAAGGTGGTTTTGATTATTCTGTTGCCGACTCTAAAAATGGTAGTAATTATAAACGAATCGCAACAACTGGACAGTGTGATGGAAACGGAATTTTCTTCTTAACTGATGGCGCACCTAACTCTACTAAACCTGAGATGGCTAGTGCCATCATGAATTCATCATTAGGCAATAATGGTAATCTGACAACCACACCGCCAGCTAATGGATTGGTATCTCCAGCGTTACAATCGAACCTGTTTGCTGGCGAAAATGGTGGTTGGGAATATATTGGTGAATATGCCAAAAGACTAAATAATAAGACTAAAAACCCTGCAAGCGCAATTGTAAAAACAGCAGTCGCAGGATTTGGCTCATCATTTGCTGGTATTCCTAAAAATGTAGATGGTACTTATAATTGTAATGCAGCTCCCAATGATGATGCTAAAAATGCTTGCTTATGGGGAGGTGAAGGCTATGGTGATGGTGGCTTTTTCTATACAAATAGCTCGGATGATATTTCTCATAGCGTAAAAACCTTTATTGCTGATCTAGAAAAAACTATTAATACTACGCCTGCGGGTACAATTAGCGTTCCAGAAGACCCTTATCAAACCGGCACCACTTTACCTTATGCCTATCTGCCGATGCTTGAGCCAAAAGTTGGTGATACGCTAATGGTATGGCCAGGTAACCTCAAAAAATATGAAACCAAAAACGGTACCTTATACGGCAAAAATGGCCGCTTGTATGCTGATAATAGCGGTGCATTAAGAGATGCGACAGCTGATATATGGCAGCAGACCTCAGTGCCTGGACTAGCCAACTCAGCCATCAACAGTGGTGGGTTCTATGCCAAGTTGATAGCCCCAGATCTTAGCTCGCCTGCTAGTACACGTAATGTGTTTGTTGAAAACTACATCGGTTCTGCGGGAGCAGCTATTGCAGAGGGTGTTGTCAAAATTGGTGTCGGCGATAGTGGTGAGCCTTTCGGCTTTCCTATAGTCAATGATCCTGTATATAGCACTGGTGGGCGCACACTTTTACAAAACAAGCGTTTACTGTTAAATTTCCTAGGTTATAACATTCCTTTTAATGATCCGTTAGATACTACCTTTATTTTTCAGTTTAGAATGCAAAACCACTTACCGACTGAGGCCATTCGTCAAGTGGGCGGCGTGATCCATTCAAAGCCTACCTTGGTTTCTTATGGTGCCGAAGTTGACGAAATGGGTAAAGTAACGGCTGATAACCGTGATGATTATCTGCTGTTTGGCTCTATGGATGGCGCACTGCACATGGTAGATGCAGATACTGGTGAAGAGAAGTGGGCACTCGTACTGCAGGAAATGTTCCGCAAGCAGCCAAAAGCGTTAATCAAAGGGGCTGAAGGCACTTTAAGCTTTGGCGTTGATGCCCCTTGGCTTGTGAGTGCAAAGTATCGCTATCAAGCGACTGGGACAGGCGATAGCAAGAGTCGCAAAGTCGAGCTGTATAAGCCAACAGGTGCTGACTTGGATAGTGCAACCAATACCAGTAACTTTTTGCCGATGTCTGCTTATGGTGGCTTTCGCATGGGCGGTGACGGTCTATACGCTCTAGATTTGGCTGATAAAGATAAACCAAAAGTATTGTTCAGTATTACCCCAGACGTCGATAGCCCTGATACTGCGCGATTGCATCAAAATAAATCTGGCGTACAAACCAATGTGGCCAATACAGCCAGTAAGAGTTATGCCAATGTCGGACAAATATGGAATCAGGTAACCACCGCTCGTCTAAATGAAGGGGCAAGTGAAACCAAATTTAAAGATGTCATCATATTTGGTGGCGGTTATGACATGAAATATGAAGACCCAGAGTATGTGCCAACTAAAGCCGCTAAAGCCAAAGGCAGCTCTATCTATATCACAGATGCCAAGACTGGCGAACAGTTATGGGCATGGGAGAGCGATCAATACCATAGTATCGTCGCTGGTGTCACACCGCTCGATCGTAACAATGATGGTTTGTTCGATCACCTATATTTCGCTGATTTAGGTGGCAACGTCTTCCGCGCTGACTTTATCAACGAAAAAGACAAGGCGTTTAAAGAAGTACGCGTGGTAAGAGTCTTAGATGCATCAAGTAAGGTACGTGGCAATACCACAAAAGGTCTGTCTTATCGCTTCTATAACCGTCCAGTAGTCAGCTTCTACAAAGACAATCAAAACAAAATATTTGCTCTAGTCAATGTCGCATCAGGCGATCGTAGCTCGCCACTATCTGAGCGCCGCGATACTCAAGCAATTGCCAATCGCTTGTATGGCATTATGGATACAGATGTCACTCATGCAGACATACTAAACCTCGGCGATGATGGCAAAGCGAATGCAACACTCGCGTTAAACGATTTGAATGAAGACAATCTAGAACAGCTCGGTGGCGCCAAGCTTACCACTGCTAGCACCGATGCAAATATGATTGGCAAATATTGCAGACCAGAAAAAGACACAGCAGGTAACGACAAGACTGACGCAAGCGGCGCCTTTGTTTACTCTACTCTTTGTAAGCAAAAGCTGGGTCTAGCGAGCAACATGATGCTCAGTACAGGCAGTAATAAAAAACACGGTTGGTACTACCCACTCACACGCTTTGCTGGTTTTGAGAATGTCCCAGATGTCAAAGCGATGGGAGATTATCGTGTCATCAACAATTATCTGTACATGTCTGCCTATGACCCTAATATGTCCTACGGCGAAGACAACACCTGTAATGCACAGACACTAGGTGGCTCAGAGTATCAGCTGTATTGCCTACCATATGGCATCTGTATGAACGATACTTCTACAACAGGTACTGGTGGCTTTACTCCAGCAGGTAAAGGTATCCAGGAGCTTAGTCTTGGAGCCGTTAATAAAGACAATCTAAATGCGACAGTATTGCTCGGTAACCGAACGCTTGATGAGCGCGCACTAGATGCCGCGCGAGTAGGGTATGGAGCAGATACCAATAAAGGTACTAGCCCTAGCGGTAGTGGGGATGGCGATAACAACCCAGCAAATGATCCAAAGCAAGCTTATGGTGATGGCTCTATGCCTGATCTGGTCAATACAGAACGCTTCGTCCTAAAGCCAACACAATGGTATGAGGGTAAATAATGCATATCAAGGGTAGCAATATAGTCCGTCGCGGTAGTCAAGGCTTTACTCTCATAGAGCTAATGGTGGTCGTGATGATTATCGCTGTACTGGCGGCTATTGCCATTCCTAGCTATCGGCAATATGTGATAAAAAATGCTGAGCGTGATGTCCAAGCCAAAATGCTACAGCTAGAGTTACAGCTAGAGCGGTGGCGCTCCTCGGCATTGACTTATAAAGGCTTTAGACCACAGGTGATTAATAGCGCCAATAACGAAGCAAGCTATGGTTATGATGCGAACAACACGACCATCTATGTGCCACAAGGTAGTAATTCCACTACTCATCGCTATCAAATAACCCTCGTCGATGGTGTTGACCCTACTCAATCACTGGTGACCACTGGCACAGGTATCGATAACGCGACGGGTAGAACGTGGAAAATGCTGGCCATTCCGAATAGTACAGGGACTTTTCAGAAAGCGAATAAAATGCTGATGACCAGTACAGGTGTACGCTGTCAAAACACAGCTAGTATCGCGATTACAGCGAATACCTGCGGTACAGGTCAGGAGGAGTGGTAATGGTAAGACATCATCATAAGCGGGAAAAAACCCTAGAATATCAGCGCGGTTTTACATTAATAGAGCTCATGATAGTCGTCGCTATCATCGGTGTGCTCGCTGCTATCGCTTATCCCAGCTATCAAAGTTATGTCATCAAGACCAAGCGTGCCGATATGATGAGCGAAATGCAAAATATCGCTTCAATTATAGAGAGCCGCAAGCTAGCACAAGGCAGCTATAGTAATGATTTGCTGACAAATCTGGGCGGTAACTTTCCACGTCAAGGCACTGCGCTTTATACGATTAGTTTCACACCTAATCCACTGACCTCACAGTGGACGGTCACGGCTACTCCGATAACAGGGACTCAGATGGCCAATGACGGCAGAATGACACTCAATTATGTTGGCGTAAAGTGTCGAGTGATTAAAACAGTTAATACTTGCGGTACAGATGGCGAATGGAATAAATGATAAAGCCTACAAATTTTGTAGAGAAGTGACAAAAATTGTCAGATGTGTTTACTTTTCACTACTGAAATACATCCAAATTGACAATTTTCAGTAGGTTGGTAGTAACATTGGTAACATTGGTAACATTGGTAACGGTAGGTAAGGATAAATAAACAATAAATGTCTAAGTGATGCCGAAATTAGGAGTTATAGCCGTATTTTAGCTATAAAAACAATAATAGTGATATTTTGGCATGTTACCTGCAACAGTTATAGTAAGAAAGAAATTTATCATATCCCTAAAGATAAAATGCGCCAATATCAACAATTAGCCACCTTATCTTCATATACCCAAAAGGAGTTCTTATGAACACTGTTCAAAAAGGTTTTACCCTAATCGAACTAATGATCGTTATCGCCATTATCGGTATCTTGGCGGCGGTTGCTCTACCTGCCTATCAAGACTACACAGTGCGAGCTCGTGTTACCGAAGCTATGACGGTAGCAGGTGGTGCTAAAACAACTGTTGCAGAAAATATTACTGTTAATGGTGGTGTTATTCCTAAAGGCAGTGCTTGTGCAGGAGTAAATACGTTTACTGCAGTAGAAGCAGATTCTGACGGCTCTGGCGGCGCGGAAGGTGTTGGGAATGTTAAAAGTCTTGCATGTGATAATGACACCGGTGCTATTACTGCAACCATGAATGAAAAGGGTAAAAACGTAGCATTAGTTTTAATTCCGACTGCTGATACTGCTGCAATTACAGGTAGCACCGATCCTAATAATGATGCAGATCCTGTAAATAATCCCGGTATCTCTTGGGTATGTAAAACCAACCAAGGTTCATTTAAATACGTTCCTGCTGAATGTCGTAATGACATTACTGCTGGCTAATAAACATAGGCTGGACCTCTAATCTGAGAAGCGTCAGAAAGTTGCACTGCCATTTTAGCTTTGCAAGGGAAATGCTCTAAATAGCGTTTTCCATAATTCTGTAAAAAGACTACCTTACTGAGAAAAATACTCAGCCTACGAAATATCTTATTTAACCTAAAAGCCAAACAGTACGTTTGGCTTTTTTGTACCTAGCATTAGTACCATTTAGCATAACTCGCCCCGTCAACGAAAAACCACCGAATAGCCTCTGCCGCTCGGTGGTTTTTTATTGACGGGTTTTATCCCCGCATCAAAGTGCGATCAGGCTGCCTACTTCTCTAAATACTGAATCTTACCTTCCACGCCATCCCACTTTTCGGCTTCTGGCATCTGCTCTTTCATCTCTGTGATGTTTGGCCATTTTTGCGCCAACTCTTCATTTAGCTGAGTAAACATCTCTTGGTCTTTCGGTACTTCATCTTCTGAGAAGATAGCATTGGCGGGACATTCAGGCTCGCATAGCGCGCAGTCGATGCACTCATCAGGATCGATGACTAGGAAGTTTGGGCCTTCATAAAAGCAGTCCACAGGACAGACTTCTACACAGTCGGTGTATTTGCAAAGAATGCAGTTATCTGTAACGACAAAGGTCATAGTGAGGTCTACCTGTTATTGGATTGGCTGATATAGTCAATCTCTTTCAAGAGAATTATTGTGTCAGCCTTGCCTGGAGTATTATTTATACCTCTGCGCTCAGCTGCATTGTAATTCTTTTAAATTAAATCAACTATAAGGGCTACATAGAATAGTTGGAAAATAAAGCGTATTTTAGCGCCTTTACTACGCTTTGACAATTCCCTTTAATGACTAATGATTTTCTTCAGATGATAAAGTAAATCATGCGCTTGCTTAGGTGTTAAGCTATCAGGATCAATCATACTTAGCTCATCTTGTAGGCTAAATAGCTGATTTTGTTTTGGATTATCTGTTATGTCTGTCGCTTGAGCAGTATGATTTATTTCTTGATCTAGAGTAGCATCATTATAACTTTCCTGCCGTTTATCCTTTACTGACTTAGCTAATTCATTTTTATCATCAATAGTTTGTGCTTTATCTACGGTTAAGTCGTCTAACTGTAAGTTGTCTGCTAGATAGCGCTTAGCATCCTCTAGCACTTGGGTGGGAATACCAGCCATCTTTGCGACATGCAATCCAAAGCTAGAACTCGCTGCACCATCTTTAATTTGGTGCAATAGCAATAACTGACCATCGACTTCACTAGCTGCTACATGGACATTACGGATATCAGCATGATGCTTGCCAATATCATTCGTTAATTGGGTTAGCTCAAAATAGTGAGTGGCAAATAATGTCAGGCAGCCAATCTCGACTAGGCGATTGACACAGGCATGGGCAATGGCCAAACCGTCAGTGGTGGCAGTACCTCGACCGACTTCGTCCATTAATACCAGTGATTTATTCGTTGCTTGATTTAAGATATTGGCCGTCTCGATCATCTCTACCATAAAGGTCGATTTGCCACCTGCCAAGTCATCAGCTGAACCAATACGCGTAAAGATGCGGTCGATATCACCAATATGAGCACTAGCTGCTGGCACAAAGCTGCCGCAATGCGCGAGCAGTACAATCAGCGCGGTCTGGCGCATATAGGTAGATTTGCCACCCATATTAGGACCGGTAATCAGAAGCAGCCTTTCGGGATGCTCGTTACTACCTAGTGCACAGTCATTGGCAACAAAATGGTTTGTACTTGATGAATTACCGTTCCTACTATTCGCATTTGTTTGATTCAATGCAGCCTCGACGACGACGTGGCGACCTTGATGGATATCGATATTGCTCTGGTTTTTGACCACTAATTCGCCTTGGTTTTTTGGATGATGACCCATGATCGGACGTTGCCAATGATAAGTCGTAGCAAGCTGCGCCCAATTGCTCAATATGTCTATTTGAGCGATAGCAGCACTCAGCTGTTGTAGCTCAGCCAAATGCTTATTTAATTGGTTTAGTAGCTCTTGATACAGCTGCTTCTCACGAGCCAATGCCAAAGACTGCGCGCTCAGATATTCTGTCTCGACGTCTTTTAGTTCATCCGTGATAAATCGCTCACTACTCTTGAGCGTTTGCCGACGGATAAAGTGGGCAGGGGCATTCTTCGCCTGCATTTTGGGCAATTCAAAATAGAAGCCGCTAACTTTATTAAAGCCAACTTTTAGACTCGGTAATTGATTGTCTTGACGGGCACGCTCGACCATCTCGTCTAGCGTCGATTGAATATTGTCATGCAAATGAGTAAGGCGATCAAACTCTTCATCAAAGCCCGCTGCTAGCATTCCTCCATCGCGGATATGCGCAGGCGGTTCAATGACAATAGCGCGTTCGATTAATTCGGCGACGGATTGAACAGCAGGTAGTTGATCTGGCAATTGCTGCATCAACATTGGTAATAGGCCAGCGTCTTCAGGACTGATTCCCGATGCTATTAATAAGGTAGTAAGCTGGGCGCTACTAGCGATACCATCTGCAAGCTTGCGTAAGTCACGAGGTTTAGCACTCATTAGCCCGATTCGACTGCTGATTCGTTCAATATCGCCAATAGTATTCAGCGTCTCTCGTAAACGTGTAACCAGTAAGCTATCTTTTACATCTTGGTTTGATCCAATTGAGTCACTCTTTGGGTTTAGCAAACAAGTTATCGCATTTAGACGCATATTGATACGTGAATGTTGACGCAGTGGACGTTTCATTTGCTGCACGAGTAAACGCTTGCCCATCGGGGTCTGACAGTGGTTTAGCACAGATATCAAAGAAGTGCCGTTGCTACTAACAGGGGTAAATAGCTCAAGGTTTTGCTGGCTATTGGCATCGATAATTAGGTAGTCATCGCTGTACTCAACAATGAGTTGGTTCACTTGAGGCACATGACGTTGCTGAGTTTGACGCGCATAGTGGATAAGCGCAGCACAACTGGTTTGCGCAAGTGGAGCCTCAGCAATACCCAACCCGTCGAGACGCTGCACTTCGAACTGTTGACAAAGCGTATCGCTGGCGTGCTCACGATGAAAGTCATTGGCAGCAACTTCTATAATAGGGCAGTCCAGATTTTGTCGTAACCACAGTAGCCACTCTGTATCATTGCTTCCAATGCTGCCGCCAACGCCATCAATAAGCGCTTCACTAACGATGCATTCACTGGGCGCAAAACGCGCCAAGACAGTCAGCATTTGAGTTTGCAGATTATCGATATCGTTTTTATCTGCTATCAGTGTCTGGGTAGTCAGTGTACCTGCAGCCAAATCCATCTGGCTAACGGCTGCTTGTAACGTCTGGCTATGGTCTGGCGTTTTCATAGTCGCAATATCGATGGCGACCACAGTTGGCGTATGATTAGGAGCAATCAATGCATCGTCAGTAATGGTTCCTGCGGTGAGGGTTTTGACCACTTCGCGGCGCATGATACTACCAGCTGATGATTTGCCCTTATCCTTTTTCTGTTTGTCACCCATATTTGTCAGACTGGATGTATTGTCATTGGCATTATTACCAGTAGCTGATTCATCTATCTGCTCACAGACGACAACTGTCTGCCCAGCAGCAATCAGGCGTGCCATATAACTATCGGCAGCATGAAAAGGCACGCCTGCCATAGCAATAGTATTACCTGATTTGTCCGTACCACGGCGTGTCAAGGTAATGTCTAATATCTGCGCGGCACGCTTGGCATCATCGAAGAACAACTCATAGAAGTCACCCATCCGGTACAAGAGCAATGCTTGTGGATAGTTGGCTTTCATGGTTAGATATTGCACCATCATCGGCGTATGGTCTGCTAGGTTATAGACGGCATCGCCTATATTTAAGCAGGCAGAGTTCTCTTGTTTTGATAAGGGTTTTTCTGATGAATTAGGATTTGACGACTGATTTTGTCCAGATGGTTTTACGGTCATGCAGAGTCTCTTATAGTGCTTTAATGGGTTGTAATGAGTATTTTGTGATAGGGGTGCTAAGGGTTATTTGTCTTATATATGAGCTTGATATATAGCTTTGGCTTTATCAATAAGCCAGTTACTTATAGATAAATGGCTTAACGACAAATTTTGAGCCAAGATGCAGCGATAGCAGTTGTATAGAAATCAAACCGTGACAAACAAATAAAGTCGCTAAAAAAGCTAAGAAATTTAAGAAGGTATTCGCTATTTTAACACGTCCTACTAGGTTTTTACTGTGGCAAATATCTACTCGCTGCCCTTGTATCCATCAGCGTCATAACCATATATAATAACGGCACACTTAATTGGGCGATACTAAATTAGGTAGTACTTAGTCGGGTGATGACAAGGCAGAGAGCTAAGCTTTGGCTAATGCGCACTAATTATCGAATATTCCATAGGTCAAAAAATTATGTTATCAAAGATTATAGGCAGTGTGGTTGGCACCAAAAATGACCGCGAATTAAAACGCATGCGTAAAGTGGTCAGCAAGATCAACGCACGAGAGGCTGAAATACAAGCCCTGTCTGATGAGCAACTACAACAAAAAACTGAAGAATTTAAAGCCAGACATCAAAAAGGCGAAAGCTTAGATGCATTATTGCCAGAAGCATTTGCCGTCTGCCGCGAAGCATCATTACGTGTCAACGGCATGCGTCACTACGACGTGCAGCTGATTGGTGGTATCACCTTGCACGAAGGTAAAATCGCTGAGATGAAAACTGGTGAAGGTAAAACCCTAATGGGAACCTTGGCTATGTATCTGAACGCGATCAGTGGTAAAGGGGTTCATCTGGTCACGGTCAACGATTATTTGGCCGCACGTGATGCTGAGCTAAACCGTCCGTTGTTTGGGTTTTTGGGTATGACTGTTGGTGTGATTTACTCACAGCAGCCACCACAAGAAAAAATCGAAGCTTATCAAGCCGACATTACCTATGGTACCAATAACGAATACGGTTTCGATTATCTGCGCGATAACATGGTCTTTAGTCTTGCTGAGAAAAAACAGCGCCCGCTAAACTTTTGTATTATCGATGAAATTGACTCAATCTTAATTGATGAGGCTCGTACGCCGCTTATCATTTCGGGTCAAGCTGAAGATTCTTCACGCATGTACGCGTTGATTAATACGATTATTCCTGTGCTGATTCGTTCAAAAGATGAAGAAGCAAACAAGAATAACGAAGAAGAAGATTTCTGGATTGATGAAAAGAATCGCCAGATTGAGATCAGCGAAAAAGGCTATGAAAAAATCGAGCGCTTCTTAATCGAAGTGGGCGAGCTGGGTGAAAACGAAAGCTTATATAGCCCAAGTCGTTTGCCACTTTTGGCTCACGTTCAAGCGGCCATTCGTGCGCATCACGTATTTGTCAAAAATGTTCACTATATCGTCGATGAAGGCGAAGTGGTCATCGTTGATGAAAATACAGGCCGTACTATGCCTGGTCGTCGCTGGTCAGAAGGCTTGCATCAAGCAGTAGAAGCGAAAGAAAACGTTGAAATTCAGGCAGAAAACCAAACGCTTGCAACCACGACCTTCCAGAACTACTTCCGTCTATATGACAAATTGTCTGGTATGACGGGTACCGCTGATACCGAAGCTGCCGAGTTCAAATCTACTTACGATCTAGATGTCATTGTGATTCCAACGCATGAGCCGATTGCTCGTATCGATATGGATGACCAGATTTTCTTAACTAAGTTAGGCAAATACAAAGGTATCATTCGCGAAATTAAAGAAATTCAAGCCAAGGGCGCGCCTGTACTGGTTGGTACAGCGACGATTGAGGCCAGTGAAGAATTGTCTTACTTGCTTGACCAAGAAGGTGTTAAGCATAACGTTCTAAACGCCAAGCAGCATGAGCGTGAAGCAGAAATTATCGCACAGGCAGGTAGTCCAAAATCAGTCACGATTGCCACCAACATGGCAGGCCGTGGTACGGATATTATCCTTGGTGGTAACTGGCAGTCGTTTATCGAAGATATCGATGCGGTGAGCCCAGAAGAGATGCAGCGTCTAAAGTCTCAATGGCAAGTCAAACATGACCAAGTCGTAGCAGCTGGTGGTTTACATATCATCGGCTCTGAACGTCATGAGTCACGCCGTATCGATAACCAGCTACGTGGTCGTGCTGGTCGTCAGGGTGACCCTGGTATGTCACGCTTTTTCTTATCGCTCGAAGATGATCTCATGCGTATCTTCGCAGGCGATCGCGTGGTCAATATGATGCGTGCGATGGGCCTCAAAGAAGATGAGGCCATCGAACATAAAATGGTCTCTAAATCGATCGAAAACGCGCAAGGTAAAGTTGAGAGTCGCGATTTTGATGCTCGTAAAAACCTACTGAAATACGATGATGTTGCCAATGAGCAGCGTAAAGTTATCTATGGTCAGCGTGATGATTTATTAGCAGAGATGGACTTATTAGAAGCCATCGAAGTGATGCATCATGAAGTATATAACGCGATGATAAATCAGTTTATTCCGCCTGGCTCCATTGATGATCAGTGGAATATTGACGGCTTAGAAGACGAGTTAGAAGACGAATTCAAAATCTCGATGCCGATTAATGATTGGTTAGATGAAGATCGCCGTCTGGATGAAGAAGGGCTGCGTGAGAAAATCGTTCAAACGGCGATAGATCGTTATCACAGTCGCCGTGAGCAGATGGGTGAAAAAGACGCCGCTCAGCTTGAGCGTCATTTCATGCTACAGAGTCTAGATAAGCATTGGAAAGAGCATTTAACTCAGATGGATCAGCTACGTAAAGGGATTCATTTACGTGGTTATGCACAGAAAAACCCTGAGCAAGAATATAAGCGTGAGTCGTTTGAATTGTTCCAGATGATGCTTGGTGCGATTAAGTCTGAGACCGTACAAGACTTGTCACGTGTTCATATCCCAACCAAGGAAGAACTAGAAGCATTAGAAATTCAGCAACGTGAGAACGCTGCCCATATGCAAATGCAGTTTGAGCATGACGATGTAGATAACTTGGATAGCAATGCGAGTGGTTCAGCTGCTCAGCCGCAACCACAAAGCCGCAATATAAACAGCGGCGCTGCGGCAGCTGGCGTTGGTGCTGCTATAGCAGGTAACGGTAGTAATGCTAATGAACCAAACCCATATGCAGGTATGAATATCAGTCGTAATGCAGCGTGTCCTTGTGGCTCAGGTCTTAAGTACAAGCAGTGTCATGGTAAAATCTAGTCGTTAGTCATAGCAAGTCATTAGCTATGTATTGAACTGCTATTAAAGACAGCCTTTATCTGAAAAAGCCCTTATCTTAAGTAGATAGGGGCTTTTTTATATCTGTTAAATAACTTATGCAAACTTAAAACTTGCTAGACTAAGACCAACAAACACTTTGTATTGATTACTTACAAATTCAGCATAGGCGTGAATTTATGGACACGCTATAGTGTTTAACATATTTATTTGGGAGAGTGTCATGAGTGTAGAATTCTTAAAAAAAGTACGCAGCTCAGTGGTTTTAACAAGTTTGTTGGCTGGTGCCTTGACGGTCAGTGCTTGTCAGCAACAGGCAGAGCCAGAGTCGGGTATGGCAGAGGGTGCTAATACAGAAGAGTCCGTTCCAATGTCAGCGGAGCCTGCTGAACCTAGTGATGTCGTCGTCGATACTGAAGACGCTTCGCTTAACGAAGTAGAAGGTGATACCAATGCTTCAGTAAACAGCGCCATCAAGCAGATGTCGTATCTATGTACACCTGAATTGAAAGTTGAGGCGACTTATAAAGAAGATGCCAATCAAGTTGTTGTCGCAACCGACATGGGTACAGTAACGTTAAACCAGACCAATGAAGGTAGTAATCCTGAAGTGTTTGAAGTGGCGACCGCAATTGATGGTGGTCAAGGCTTCACACAATGGCGCGTAGGGCACGAAGCTCGTAAAACTGGCGTCATGCGTACCGCTGGTGCAGATGAGTCGAATGTTAATACATTTGAGTGTAATGAAGCCTCATAATTTGTCTTCCATACTTAACGAGTGATAAGCATCAGAAAAGCAACGCTAAGATAGCGTTGCTTTTTTATGTTGTGAAATAATCTTTATCAATCATACAATTTCGTAGTGGCTAAACTATCAGCGCTTATTTTAACGGAGTTGGATCAGAACCATGAGCCAACAGACCTTCTTCAGTCACATCTAACTCTTCATGCTTGAGCTCTACTTGAATGCTATCAGTATGCACATGGGTGCTTTTGTTAATTTCGATATCTTGAATAGCGTAGGTGTCTTTGGTAATGGTAGCCACTTGGCGAGATAGCACAATATCAATTGGTTCATCACCAATCTCTATTTGTTTACCATTAATGGTCACTACAGCTTTGCTATCCAAAGAAGGCTCGACGTGGCGCAATATGTCTTTTTCATCGTAATTGCCAGAGAGTAAGTCTTGGCTCTCTGCATCGTGGTACTCAGTACGAATGGTGATATATTCTTCTACCAACTCAATTGGCACTTCAACAGTCTTAGTACGTGAATGCTTGGTGACGGTTACTTTACCCACATCTAAGCGTTCTTTGTTAATTACAGGACGCTCTTCTAATAGCTCTAAGTGTCCAACATTGACGGTATTATTCGTCTGCTTCGTTGAGATATTTTGTTCTTTATCCAAGTCATCTTGGTAAAGGCTGTTTCCATTTTCAGTAGTCATTGTTGTTCCTTTATAATTATAAAATGATGAGTTTTCAACAATCTAAAACGTTATATGCCAACTACATATATTAACTAGCTACATTTAATACTATAAACCATTCGCTCATGTTATGAATACAAAAAAGACCAGAGACATGCTCTGATCTTAATGGCCAAACATATGAGTTTAGCTGATTATTACTATCATATTTAACTGACGATATAGGAAATTTACGTCGTTAAACTATGACTTATTAGCATATTACATGCCACGAGCACGGCGTACATCTTCTGCTGTGATACCATCACGGTCTACTAAGTTACCTTCACGGTCAACCACGTTGCCGTCACCATCAACATCTAGCTCTTCGCGTTGAATGGTCTCAACCACAGTTTCAGTGTGATGATCGGTCGTCTTGCCAACATTTACTTCTTCAGAAACATAGGTTTCTTTGCTGACGCGAGCACGTTCGGCCTGTAGCTCAATTTCAACTGTTTCAGTAGCATCGAGATCACCAATACGACGATCTGTTGGGCGATCTACGCTAGTACGTTGGATATTGGCATGTTCTTCTTCTAGATCTACATCGACATTGCGCTCTTCAGTAACGACATGCTTACCTACTTTTACTAGACCAGCAACGATACGGTCTTTGTTTACCGTTAAACGCTCTTCTAATAACTCTAATGTATTTGGTGCATCATAAGAGTGGTCTGCAATATCGACGCGATCTTCTACAGGGAGTGTATCAGCAGTAAATGCTTGACGATCTCTTTCGTACTGCTCTTTATAGCTGTATTGATAATCGTGATCGTATACTTCCATGGCTTCTACTTGTGTTTTGGTCAAGCTATCAAAGAAGACATCATCACCAACTATACGGGCTAAACCTGCTGGTACCAGTACTTCTTTTGAACTAAACCAGCCGCCTGCATCTACGATTAAGTAACGAATACGACCAGTGGTATCTTCTACTAAAGCGCCTTCGATCTTACCAATTTTTTCTTCATTGATACCGTAAGCAGTTTTGTGCGTTGGGTCATAATAGTCATCACCAATTAAGTCTTGATGAGTAGCTTGGATATCTTTTAAACGGATTAGTTGACTCATTGTTATATTCCTTTTTTGCGAGTTTATTTTTTATAATGTAATGGTTGATGTTGTTATTAATTTTTAGTAGAACCGTATTTATTACAGTTAATGGTAAGCCAAATGAATAGCTTCCCTATCAACTTGTAGCTATCCTAACACCGTGATTTTTGATGAGATATATAAGCAAGGTAGCAAAGTGTGCACTTGCAGTAATTGCGTGTAATAGGCTGTAAGTGGCATAACATAGGAGGGGGTAGAAGTTAACGAGTCTTTACACAGAGTAATATTCAACATTCATCGAAAGAAAGCAGACACAAAAAAACCGCATTACCATTAGCAATGCGGTTTCTCAATAAACAATAATTATCTAAGTATTATTCAGCTAACTTACTTTAAGTCAGTTAGACCTGCTTTATTTAAGCAAGTTCAATAGCAACAGCTACCGCTTCACCACCACCGATACATAGCGTTGCGATACCTTTTTTGCCACCAGTACGTTTTAGAGAGTTGATAAGCGTAATTAGAATACGAGCACCTGAACAGCCTACTGGATGACCAAGGGCACATGCACCGCCTTCGATATTTACTTTAGCATGGTCAAGTTTCAGCTCGTCCATTGCAGCCATAGTAACCATCGCAAAGGCTTCGTTAATTTCCCACAGATCTACATCATCTACTGACCAGCCAGCACCTGTTAATACTTTTTCAATGGCGCCGATTGGCGCAATGGTGAACTCGCTTGGGTGACGTGAGTTTGAGGCAGTAGCAACAATGCGAGCTTGATAATCAAGACCTTCAGCATTCGCTTGAGATTCTTTCATAACGACGACAGCTGCAGCACCGTCTGAGATTGAGCTAGCGTTTGCGGCAGTGATTGTACCGTCTTTAGCAAACGCTGGACGCAAAGTAGGAATGCGATCAGCATTAGCAAGGGCAGGTTGCTCATCGGTATCAACAGTTTGCTCGCCTTTGCGAGTGGCAAACGTGACAGGCTCGATCTCATCTTTGAAATGGTTGTCTTTAATTGCAGTCAGTGCACGGTTCAATGACTCAATAGCAAACTCATCCATTTGCTCACGTGTATAGCCTTTTTCATCAGCCATTTCTTGAGCAAACATACCCATTAGCTTACCAGTATCAGCATCTTCTAGGCCATCTAAGAACATATGGTCTTTGACTTCTTTGTGACCCATACGATAGCCGCCACGTGAACCTGGCATGATATATGGTGCATTGGTCATTGATTCCATGCCGCCTGCAACAGCGACGTTGAAGCTGCCCGCTTTGATACCATCATGCGCTTGCATGACTGCTTTTAGGCCTGAACCACAAAGTTTATTGATTGTGACAGCACCAGTTGCATCCGGTAGACCTGCTTTACGCATGGCTTGACGAGCAGGGCCTTGACCCAGACCTGCCGTCAAGATACAACCCATAATGACCTCATCAACACTATCAGCGCTAACACCTGAGCGTTCGACAGCAGCTTTGATAGCGGCGGCGCCCAGCTCGGTAGCACTCATGTCTTTTAGTGCGCCTTGAAAGCCACCCATTGGTGTACGTGCGCCGTTTAGGATTACAATTGCATCATTTGACATCGTTATTATTCCTTGTTGTGCGTTTTGATTAAGTATCTACCAAGAAATCAGATGCCGATTGGCTAGCTTTTGCTTATATTATAAGCATCTGTCTTCTTCAGTATGTGGTTTATGCTAGCTCATCTAATCGTATGCGTACTACTTTATCAGTAATGGTCTCTAACTTTTCAATTTTTTCTATAGCAAGATTCATCTGACTCTCAACCACAGGTAGCGTCAGAATAATCACCGGCACTTGACCTACTTTATGCGCAGGCTTTTGCAAGATTGCATCGATGTTGATACCGGCATCACTTAGGATGCGCGTGATATCTGCCAGTACGCCTGGGCTATCATAAGCATGCACACGTAAATAATAACCGGTAATCATTTGCTCAGCACGCAAGATGGGTGTGTCTGATAATTGCTCTGGGATAAACGCTAGATGCGGCACATGGTGACCGTTAGTGCTTTCATTGTTGTTATCTTTACTACCAAGAACGCGAACCAAATCCATGACATCCGCCATGACTGCAGAAGCCGTTGCTCCAGCACCAGCGCCATCACCGCAATAGAGTGTCTGACCAAGTGGATGTGAGTTAACCAGTACTGCATTTTTCACACCATTGACGTTAGCCAATAGCGCATCTTGTGGAATAAGTGTTGGATGTACGCGTAATTCAACCCCTGCATCACCATCATTTTCACTATCGCGGCGTACTGCAAACCCTAAATGCTTGATACGGTAGCCAAGCTCTTCGGCGTAGTTGACGTCTTGCAAGGTAATACCGGTGATACCTTCGCAGTAGACTTTATCAAACTGTAGCGGAATACCGAAAGCGATAGAGGCGAGTAGCGCCAATTTATGAGCGGCATCAATACCTTCAACATCAAAAGTAGGATCTGCTTCTGCGTAACCTAACTCTTGTGCTTCGCTTAATACGTCGGCAAATGGGCGACCCTTATCACGCATTTCGGTCATGATAAAGTTACCAGTACCGTTGATGATACCCGCGAGCCAGTCAATTTTGTTGGCAGCCAATGCTTCACGCATTACCTTGATAATAGGAATACCGCCTGCTACCGCTGCTTCATAAGCAACATGTACATTGTTTTCTTCAGCGAAGGCAAAAATCTCATTACCGTGTTCAGCGAGTAGAGCCTTGTTTGCCGTAACCACATGTTTGCCGTTTTTAATGGCTTGCATAATGACGTCTTTGGCTAAGGTGGTACCACCAATCACTTCGATAACAATATCGACATTATCGCTTGCGGCAATTGCCATCAGATCGCTGTTTTGCATGATATTGGCATCAATATCATCACGCTGACGACGCGTACCGACTTCGGTAATAATAATGTCGCGTCCGCTACGGCGTTTTAGCTCATTTAAATTGTCATTGATCAGATTGATCACGCCCGTTCCGACGGTGCCCAGACCAAGTATCGCTAGTTTGATGGAATTACTCACAGTATCCTCAAGAGGTTAAATATAATGAAGTCAGTATAAGCGGTGACAGTGTCAAATGAGTCTGCGACATCAAACATAACGTCTGTGCGCATTGCCTAGTACTGCCTGCCTATCTACTTCATCATAGTTGAATAAAAAAAGCTCAAATAAAAAGGGTGTTGCTCATTTTGCATCGCGCTTTATCGTATCATACCGACAAGGCATTGTGACGTCTATACAATGCTATAAAAGCTCATGTCATAAAGGCCACTGTTCTAAAGGCTAATACCATAAAAGCCAATGTCTTGAAGGTTAATGTCATAAAGCCAATATCACCAAGGCAACGTCATCAAGGTTATATCAGCTTACGATTATAAAAAAGCAGTAGCTTCAATCTTGTTTGGCATATGTATATATCATTTATGCTTGATTGCCAATATTAGTTGTTAATATGAGTAACTAATACTGGTAACTCAAATGATTAGTTAGCACCTACTGCTTGTGCCAATTCTGCTGCAGGCAAGTAGCCACCTACTTGTTGTCCTGTCTCGGTAAATACCGCAGGCGTACCACGCACACCAAGTCTTGAGCCTAGAGCCATATGTTCTTGGACAGGGTTGGCACAGCTAGGGGCCTGTACGTTGGCACCGATTTTTGCTTGATCCATTGCAGCTTTACGATCCTGACTACACCAGATCGCTTCCATTTTTGGTACAGACTCTTGACTGCGTGGCCATGCCAGATAACGAACCTCGATACCGCGTGCATTGATATCATCCATTTCTGAATGTAGTTTGCGACAGTAGCCACAGTCTGCATCGGTAAAGGCATAGATGACGGCCTTGGTTTCGCCTTTTGCTGGATAAATCACCATGTCTTTTTTATCGACGGCTTTTAGCGCTTCTTGTGCTGTCGTAGCAACTAGGGCGGCACTGATATCAACCGGAGCGGCATCACCCATAGCAATGATCTGACCTTGAATAATATGCTTGCCAGCTTTATCAGTAAAGAAAGAAGGTAGACCTTCAGCGGTCACCCAATAAATACCATCCATATCTGTCGGTACAGCCGAGACAATAGTTTCCTCGATACCAGAACTCTTTAGATTTGCCTGTAATGCCTTCACCACGGTTGCATCATTACCAGCTGAGGGGTTAGTAGTGGCTTTTGTCTGGGCAGCGTTTACAACGCTAGTATTGCTGGTTGCATCAGCGGCATTGTTTGAGCAGCCAGCAGCGATACCAACTAACAGCGCACTCATCATAAAATGAGATAGAACGGTACGAGAAAGAGGATTACGCAAGGTGGTATTTTTGATAGTGGGGAACGGCATACGGGTTTCCTATAGGCGTCGCGCCTAATCATGAGTTCGTTATAAAAACGCTATAAACTTTTCTATATAGTAATGTGTCTTGGCAGTGTTTTAAAGGTCTAACATTGAAGAAGTTCTTATAACTTATTGATAATAAAAGATAGGTAGTAATATCCTTCATATTACCATATTTACGCCAAATAATAGCGAACGGAAGGCAGCCAAGAAGTATCAACGAAGCCAACTTTAAAGAATAGCTATCAACATAAATTCAAAAAACAAGATACATTTGTGCTATTTAACATAGTTGCTTGAACTTGTAATCTATGGCTAATCGCATTGTTTCTATAAAAATCTGTATAAAGTGCATTGTATGAACCATTTGAGAACGACTTACTTTAACAAATTTGCTTTAAGGAGCACACATGGCAGGTGCCAGTTTATTAACCTTACTCGATGACATCAGTGTTTTAATGGATGATGTAAGCGTCATGACCAAAGTCGCTGCCAAAAAAACCGCGGGCTTAGTTGGTGATGATTTAGCACTCAACGCCGAGCAGGTCACAGGGGTTAAGCCAAATCGTGAGCTCCCCGTCATTTGGGCAGTTGCCAAAGGCTCTGCCGTGAACAAAGTGATTTTAGTACCAGCGGCACTATTGATTAGTTATTTTATACCGTGGTTGATTACTCCGCTATTGATGATCGGAGGGTTATACCTGAGTTATGAAGGGGCTGAGAAGGTCATTCACAAGTTTTGGCCGAAATTGTTGCCTCATGATGAAGAGCAAAATGCCCGTTTAAAAGCCAATGCAGATGAGTCGGTAGATTTGGTCGCGTTTGAAAAGGACAAAATCAAAGGTGCGATACGTACCGATTTTATATTGTCAGCTGAGATTATTGTTATCTCTTTAGGTGCAATTACAGCAGCTGGTGGCGATATCGTCCAAAAAGGCATCGTACTTTCGATAGTGGCTGCTGTCGTGACTGTCGGTATTTACGGCTTAGTTGCAGGCATCGTAAAGATTGATGATGCGGGTCTGCATTTGATTGAAAACTCACAAGCAGGTGATAGTAAGCGCAAGTTTGGCGAGTTTATGCTTGCAGCTGCGCCAAAGCTTATGAAGTTTTTATCCATAGCGGGCACAATTGCGATGTTCTTGGTGGGCGGCGGTATTATCGTTCACGGTATCGGCTTTTTGCATCACAGTGTAGAAGACATTGCCCATCTTACTGGGGTATTTGAAGGATTAACCGCGTCATTGTTAAATGGATTAGTCGGACTGATTGTTGGCGCTATTGTAGTAGCTATTGTTACTACTATTGGCAAAATGCGTGGCGGTGATTCTACCGCGCACTAAGTAGGTCATCGCATTACTAGCTGCTTACCAAGCTAAAAAAAACAGCTAAAAAAACCAAATTGAGAAAATACAGAAAGCCCCGATACTCATAAGTATCGGGGCTTTTACTTTTGTAACTATACGATTTTTATATTACAACGTTCTAGCTGTCATCACTGGTATTGTCAGCTTCCGTTTTTTCTATTTGCGTCGGCTTCTTATGCTCCGTCTTAGGCTTACGACTGCGCGCCTTTGGTACTTTTGGCGTAGTCAGATTGAACATACCGGTCTGTGGTAGCAATTGCTCAGCCACATTTTCGATCATGTTTTTATAGCTGGCTATAGTCGTCTTAGATTTAGCTGCCTGACTGTCTTCTTTGCTAGCTTCTTTAGTAGTTTCTTCTACTGCCGATTCCGTCGTCTGCTCAGTCTCTGCAGCTATGTTTTCTGCAGCATCTTCTATCTTATTGACAGTTTGCTCTGTAGAGGTTTCGATTTCTGCATCCTTAGCTTCTGACTGAGCACGCTCGACTTCTAGCAAGTGCTCACTATCAGCACTGACGTTTTCTGTCTGTGTCTGATTGGCGAGGGCAGTTGCTTCAACGTCATGCGCATCGACTTCGCTATCAGTTTGCTCAGTGATAGTTGGTTCCGCGTCACTTACTTGTTCAGCAGGTATGCTCAATACAGCGGGTTCCTGATAATCAGGGTGCTGTCCGCGTGGATCATTGCTAGCGCGCTTAGTGATAGCACGTGGTTCAACGTCTGTCTTACCTTGTGCCGCTGCGAATTGACTGACAGCTTTGGTCATCACTTCAAAGCGTGCGAGGTAGTCGGCAGCCAATGGTTGATAGCCATAGTTGCTAAAGTCAAAGCTCTGGCTAGCAGCATCAGAACTATTATTAGCATTCTGAGATTGCTCATTATGCAACGCAATGGTCGCGATAAAGCAGTTGATAATGCCTTCTTCTGCTAAGCGCGTTTGAGCTTCTGGTAGCGTGGTACGAATAAACTCACCAACCGTGCCACGTATTGCTGGCACATTAGTGGCAGCTGGCTTGTCCGCTTGAGTGGCTTGCTTAGCGAGTACTACACGTGGATCGTTACTCGCTTGACCAAATTTCTCAGCAGTCACGTAACGTGTGCCAAATAGTGCTTCATGGGTTAGCTCAAGTGCTGAGTTATTCACATTACTTGTGCTTGCACTATTACTGTCAGCCTGAGTATTCTGAGCTTCACCACTCTTACTCACATTTTCAGCAGTCTTGGTTTCCTGCTGTTTTGGAGTTTCTGTAGCTTTTTCAGCATCAGCAGTTACTGACGTTGGAACTTCCGCTTTACTTTCGGTGTTACTCGTAGAGGTCGATGGTGCCTCTACAGCTACAGGTGCTTTTTTCTCTTCAGCAGCCTGCTCATGCTTAGGAGTATCGTTTTGCACCTTAGCTTGTTCAGTAGTTGCACGCTTATCGTCATTTACCTGATTGGCATTTGCTTCCACCGTACTTTTTTCGTTATCGCTTTTCTTGTTAGCATTCGGAGCACTGGTGTTTTGGTTATCAGTGTTCTGCTCATTGCTACTATGCTTATCAGTAGGTTTTTGAGCAGCTGTTTCGTTTGAACGCTCATCTTTTGCTACGTTATTCGTCGCGCTTTGCTTCTCACTAGGCTGAGTTTTAGCCTGTGTAGATTTGCTATCATCTAAAGATAGATGAACCACTTCAGGAGCTTTTAGCTCAGTTGGCGCTTCATTGACCTGTAGCACGACCTCGTTAGGGTCTTGATTGCGACGTGTACTATGTTGATTTTTGCTACTGGCAGCATCGTTGTTTCTAGCGTTCTGCTGTTTGCTGTGCTTAACGCTGTCAGCCGTTAGTGTCTCACCGCGCTCTAGCTTACCGCGTGAGCCGCGTTGGCTATGCGATTTACGCTTAGTCCGAGTTTGCTCATCTGCTTTAGAGCTGTTTTCGTTATCAGCATCACTGCGCTCGCTTGCGTTACGATTGCTGTTCTGTTGATTGCTATCTTGGCGGTTATTACGATTGCGATCGTTCGTGCGTCTGTTATCGTTTTGACGCTTGTCTTGCTGTCTTTGGTCTTGAGTATCAGACGACTTGTCATCAGCACTGTTTGAGCCAGTACTTTCTGAGCTACTGTTTACGTTGCCAGCAGTCTCGTCAGTTGTCTCTTTTCTTTGACGCGGCTTAGAAGATCTAGACTTACGCGGCTTACGTCTTCTTCTGTCTTCATTGCTGCTGTCGTCAGTCTCGCTGTCATTGCGACGCGCCTGTTGACGATTAGCATTGTTATCTGACTGTTGGCCGTCGTTTTTCTGACTGTTGTTTTGTTGAGTTGGCTGCTCACTAGTTACAGCGGCACTATTCAATGCATTGCTATCAACTTGACCAAACGAGCCTAAGCTTTGCGCGCCAGTGTTTACTAGCGCTTCGATTGCTTGAGCGGCATCTCGGCTACTGACACTAGGTGTGGTTGTGGCTTGCGGCGCTTGAGCGAATAGATTTGATAACCACGCAACGGCTTTCGGTTGAGCAGTAGCCTCGACACTCTGTGTCTGCGGTGCTACTGGAGCGGCAACACTAGCAGTTTTATTAGCTTGCGGTGCAGGTGCAGGCGACACGTCGTTGGTATTTTTATGATTACGACGATCATTGCTATGATTTACCGTATCATTCTGCGTTTGCGTGGCTGCATTCTGCTGTGTGTTTGAGCGGCTCTGCTTATTATCTGCAGTTTTACGAGGCTGGCGAGTAGGCTGCTGTTCAGGACGTTCTTTTTCAGCAGTCTGCCAGTCAACGTTGTAGCCAAGGTCACTATGCTCTTGTTGCTGAGTATCAGTGATACGCTCATAGCTCGATGGAGCAAAGCCATCACGGTTGAAATGGAGCTTGAAGTTTGGTGATTCTAAATGCGCGTGTGGCAAAATAGTGATACGCGTGCCACTGTCTTGCTCAAGGTAAACCAAGCTATCGCGCTTTTCGTTTAATAAGAATGCAGCGATGTCTGTCGGGACTTCAGCTTGTACTTCACCTTGACGTTCTTTAAGAGCGATTTGCTCAATTTGACGCATGATAGATAGCGACAGTGAACGCAAGTCACGAATCATACCGTTGCCGTGACAACGTGGGCAAATATAGCCAGTTGACTCTTCTAGTGAAGGACGTAGACGCTGACGGCTCATTTCCATCAAACCAAACTTAGAGATATCACCAAACTGAACGCGCGCACGATCGTATTTGGTCGCGTCGATTAGACGTTTTTCTACTTCTTTTTGATGCTTATTGTCATTCATATCAATGAAATCAATGACGATCAAACCACCCATATCACGCAAACGAAGCTGACGGGCAATCTCATCGGCTGCTTCTAAGTTGGTATGGTAAGCGGTCTCAGCAACGTCTGAACCTTTGGTTGATTTGGCTGAGTTGATGTCGATAGAGACCAGTGCTTCTGTTTGGTCAATAACGATTGAACCACCTGATGGCAGACGAACTTCACGCTGATAAGCGGTTTCGATTTGCTTTTCGATATTAAAGCGCGAAAACATCGGCTCATAATCGGTATATTTGCGTAGCTTTTCGGCTTGTTTTGGCATTACCGCATCGATGAACCCAGCCGCTTCAATATAAGCGTTTTCGTTATCAATCCAAATCTCAGCGATATCATCACGCAGATAATCACGAACAGCACGAGTGACAACGCCCGCTTCTTGGTGAACCAAGCGCGGTGATGGGTATTTTTGGTTTTGTTCTTGAATAGCTTGCCAAATATTGAGCAAGTGGTTTAAATCGTGTTGCAAGTCTTCTTGAGTTTTACCAATACCAGCGGTACGAATGATAACGCTCATACCTTTTGGTAAATCAAGATTGCTCAGCATACGCTTCATATCTTCGCGCAGTTTGCCCGAGATTTGACGTGAGATACCACCGCCACGAGGGTTGTTTGGCATCAATACCAGATAGCGACCGGCTAATGACACATACGTCGATAGGGCAGCGCCTTTATTGCCGCGCTCTTCTTTTTCGACTTGTACGATTAGCTCGTCGCCTTCTTTAATCAGTTTTTTGATGTTTTCGTCACGTGGGTTGCCGCTTAGGTATTCAGCAGAGATTTCACGAATTGGTAAAAAGCCTTGGCGCTGAGAACCATATTCGACAAATACTGCTTCGAGCGATGGCTCGACACGGGTCACATGACCTTTATAGATGTTAGATTTTTTTTGCTCGCGAGTACGGTTTTCTAGGTCGAAATCGTACAGGTGGTTGCCTTTACATAAGGCGACACGAATCTCTTCGTTTTGAGTGGCGTTGATCAAAATGCGTTTCATATTTGTATCCTATGAGTACGCATGACAACGATAAGACAGTCTTTAGGACATAGTGGCAAGTGTGGCAAGTGTGGCTAATATTGTGATTAGCGTGTGTAGATGTTCATTAACGGTAGAACGTAAATCGTGGGTTTCATAAAGCACATGGGCTTTTTCAATGGCTTCTTTTTTACCTGAAGTAATGAGCGGTGCTCACGTTAATATCAGTAATATAGGGTGTAAGGCTATGGTACTTATATTTTATCATCAGTAAACTTGGTACATATATGATTGGGTCAGCGAGTCAAAGCGCTCTTATTCTCAGTACGTTCTATTGGTAGTGATTTCAGCGCACGTTGTAAGCGTGGGCGAGGGTCAGTTACAGTTCTAAAAAATACTGATATTAAAAAGGCGTGGTGCTGTTGCCATTCATCCATCAAAGTCTAACAATAATATCGCGGTCATGATTGCTACTATATAGTGGCGTCATTCGGCGGTTGTTTTTCAGGCGAAGCAATTGGTTACTCTTTGTTTATCGTTCTTTGTATAACGTCAATAATATCTTGGGTGTCTCAAGGTTAGGTGTCGCAGCTTTTGTTATCAGCGGGGCGTACTTGGCAAACAGAGTAATGGACCAGCTTGTCAGCGTGGTATCGTATTTACATTGTTATCGTCATCTGTTTGACCACCAATACTTAGGCAGCTATCGATATACTTTTCGATCCTAACGCTAAACTACCCATACTTGCTCAACTATGCTGGCATAAAGAACCATCAGATAAATAGTCATTAAATAATGATTGATTATCGAATACGGTCGTTGTCATGCAATTAGTGAGTCAGTGTTGTGTTGTAATCGGTTAATAAGCTGATTTATTATCAGCGTTATTAACGCGATGGTATTTAGTGTCACTATTTATTTTATGGTACCGAATAAGATTCAGTACAGTATTTTTAATTTGTAGGGCTATATTTGGTAAGTAATACCTCTAAATAAATAACGCGCCCTAAAATCAGATGAAACGTGTCAGGTCAGCAGGATAAATAGTGTCAACCTCTTTACTGGCAAGTAGTGGAAAACTGACAAGCAATAAAATGGTGGTCAACTATTTGTAACAACAATGATTATTGCTGTCACCTCTGCTTAATTGTCGCTCAACATGCTAAACTATAGCAAATCTTTGTGTAAATACCTAACTAAAAATGACAAACTCAAAAATGAATGACGACGCTACTACCCATGAAGCCCCTGCTATTTTTAATAGCAAAACACGCCCACAAAGCGCTGACGATGAGATTAGCAACTTCGGTAAGGTGAACTACCTCGAAGTAACGCGCCATCAACACGACCAGCGTTTGGATAACTTTTTGTTAAACCGTTTAAAAGGTTTGCCAAAATCACATATCTATAAAATGATTCGCTCAGATGAGATACGCGTCAACAATAAACGCTGCAAAGCACACGATAGAGTGCAGCGTGAAGATGTGGTACGTATCGCCCCTGTAGAGCTAGCAACGCGCGAAAAACCAATTATTAGTACCGAGTTCGCCAAAAGCTTGCTGGCGCGCGTGGTCTATGAAGATGACGGTTTGCTAGTGCTAAATAAACCTTCTGGTATCGCTGTGCATGGCGGTAGCGGCTTGGACTTTGGGGTTATCGAAGCCATGCGTGAAGTGACGGGTAAAAAATACCTAGAGCTAATCCATCGCATTGATAAAGACACATCAGGGCTACTGATGATTTCCAAGAAACGCTCAACGCTCAAAGTGTTGCAGCAGCATTTGGTAGACAAGACCATTCAAAAGCACTATCTATGTCTTGCCAAAGGACAACCTGCGCTTAATGAGCAGCGTATCAATGCACCATTGCTACGTTATACGCTTGCCAGTGGTGAGCGCCGAGTGAAGGTAGATAGCCAAGACCCACAAGCGAAAGAAAGCCAGACTGATATTATTATTCATGATCGCTTTACGATTAATAGTCAACCAGTCAGCTTAATTGAAGCTAAGCCATTGACGGGTCGCACGCATCAAATCCGCGTGCATTTAGCGCATATCGGTCATGCCATTTTAGGTGATGACAAATATAACGTTCATGATAAATCAGGCGTCCATCGTCTGTGTCTACATGCATGGCGCTTAGACATCCCAGGCTATAAGACTATTACTGCGCCATTGCCAGACGATATGGCAGATTGGCTACCAGAAACAACGAAATTGCCTAAATAGTTTTTCAAAATAAATTCTTAAGCCCAACTATTTTGTATTTTCCTAAACGTCACGATATCTTATTTTTACGAATAAGCCACCGTGACGTTTTAGTATCTGCTATTTACTACTTTTATTCGTTAAGGTAACTTCATGACCAAACCAGCTACAACTTCAGAACGCATCATAAATGCTCAACCATCAGCAGAAGATAATCTGTCTGACAAGACATTGATTATATTTGATTGGGACGGCACCCTAATGGATTCAATCGGCCTGATTGTTGATTCTATGCATGTGGCTGGGGAAACACACGGGTTTAAGACGACTGATAAAGCTGTAAAAGACATCATTGGTCTGAGTTTAATGAATGGCATTAAGATTTTATATCCGCAGGCAAACGATGCGCAGTTGCTTGAGATTCAGCAAACCTATGCAGAGTACTATATTGCTAACAGTCATAGTACGCCGCTGTTTGAGCCTATAGAGCATATGTTGCAAACTTTGCAACAGCAAAGCAAAACGCTCGCCGTAGCAACGGGTAAAAAAAGAAAAGGGCTAGATCGTGTACTAGATGCCTCCGATAGCCATGATTATTTTGCGATTACGCGTTGTGCTGATGAGTCAGGCTCAAAACCTGATCCGCAGATGTTGACCGATATCTTAGATTATACGCAGCAGCAGGTTTCTGATGCTGTGTTTATCGGTGACAGTATCTATGACATTCAAATGGCAACAGCGTTAGGCATGACCAGTATAGCGGTGAACTATGGTACGGCAACGAGTGCAGAGCTTGCTGCGAAAAACCCAACCTATCAAGTTGATACTCCACAAGCGCTAGTAGACTTGTTATGCGGGTAGAGCTACTTTTACAATTCTTATTGTTTTAATAGCACACCGATGATGATAATGAGTTAATAAACAGGCAATAAAAAAGGGTTTATCGTAATAGCGATAAACCCTTTTTATCAAAGACAACGATATTTATTTGTTTTCTTTATCAATGCTCTCTTTTTCAACGCTTTCCTTTTCAATAGCGTCTTCTAACTCAGCCCCTTCTAGTAACGCAAAAGAAGACTCAATGATTTTGTCTGCATCAAGCTGATACTCATACCAGTTGCCCATTATTCCAGCCAACTCATCGAGACCTTCTTTTCTGAGAGCCGAAAACAACTGAATGGTACAGTTTAAGCCCAGTTTTTTCAGGCGTTTACGAGTCTCAAGGAGGGCGTTTTTAGAAGCACCGTACTTCAGTTTATCTGCTTTGGTCAGCAGAATATGTACTGGTAGCTCACCATCATTTGCCCAGTGCAGCATTTGCTCATCAAAAAACTTAAGCGGATGACGAATGTCTGTCATCAGTACTAGACCTGCAAGGCTTGAACGTGATACCAAATATTCTTCTAGCTCAACCTGCCATTCTTTTTTCATCTCTAGGGGAACAGCGGCATAGCCGTAACCAGGCAAATCAACCAAACGTCTGTCAGTATCACCGATACTAAAAAAGTTAATCATCTGCGTGCGTCCAGGTGTCTTAGACGAGCGAGCCAATTGACGCTGATTGGTTAAGGCGTTGATAGCTGATGATTTGCCAGCGTTTGAACGACCTGCAAAAGCGACTTCCAATCCCATATCAGGCGGACAGAGACGAAAGGTAGGTGCTGACATCATAAACTCAGTTTGCTGAATTTTTTGACGAGATTTGGTATTGAACAAGGCATGTTCAGCGGCGACATCGTTAAACGGGGTACTCATAAATGGCTCATTAATCTTAAAAAATTGGATGCGATTATAAAATTTTAGTCAGCTGATGATTCAGGTCATCGGTGCGGTCAAGTAATTGGTCAAGAAATAGGTAAACCAAGGTAAAAGGCTGTTCTTTATCAATACAGTTATGTGCAAATCATAAAAGTAGCTATTTAATATTACTGGCTATTCTATACTATTCCGCGTCTTACTTATTGAAATAACTGCGATTAGCATCATATAAATAGTAGGATAACATTAAAGTTGGCCTGTCATTAAGACAAGTTCTCAGCTTTAACAAAGCCATATCCAAATTATCTATGTTTATATGACATATATTGTTACAATGTTTAACGAGAGACGTTTAATAGAACGATTGATGAGACACGTGAAATATCACGAGGAGGTGCTCTATGTTTTCAATCAGTAAACTTCTTAGCACGAGTTATCGCGCTATAACGGCTAGCAGTGCTGCACTATTATTAAGTGGCATTATGATTAGCAGCGCAGGTGCGGCGGATATCGCCACTACCTATAATAACTCATGTGCAGCCTGTCACGATAGTGGGGCGCTAAATGCCATTAAAAAAGGTGATAGTGCCAAATGGCAACAGCTGATTAAACAAAAAAGTATGCCGACGCTTATCAAGTCCGTCAAAGGTGGTATGCCACAGATGCCAGCAGGTGGTCTTTGCGACAAATGTAGTGATGACGATTATCGTAAACTTATCGAATATATGAGCAAATAATCGACTTATAAATATAATTTGAACATATAAAATAAAGCGCTGGGCTAATAACCTATCTGCGCTTTTTGTTTTTGCATCATATTGCATATTGTATATTGTATATTGTATATTGTGTTGCCAGAAAACTGATGGATACTATGATTAAGTAGGCAAATGATACAAAGTCTTGCTATAATAATCGAAAATAAACCCTGATGTTAGTAAGTACTTTCAGACTGCTTGTGTCCAAGACCTCAAAATATACGCCATTCTCATGATTAAAGAGGCGGCTATATCAGGTATCTTACCAGTGCAATCACTCTAAATAATGCTTACGCCGAGCTAGTAGGATTTGTATCAATGAAAAAGTTAATCGCTGCTGCCAGCTTATGCGTTGCAAGTTTCAGCGTACAAGCTGCTATTGTTGTTCCTGAATATGACGTCAATGCAGGTCAAAAAGTTGCAGAAACCGTTTGTGCCGCTTGTCATGGTCTTAATGGCGTCAGCATTGTTCCTGCACAGCCAAACCTTGGCGGCCAAAACGTAAAGTACCTATATAAACAGCTAGTCAACTTTAAAGCAGGTTATCGCAAAAACGGTATCATGCAGTCACAAGTTGCTAACCTATCTCAGCAAGACCTAGCCAACGTAGCAGGTTATTACGCCAGTCAAGCGCCTTGGGGCGTTGGCTACGGCAATCCTGCAACCAACCAAGAAGCGACTAAGCTATTCTTGGGCGGTGATAAGTCACGCGGTGTTATTGGTTGTGCCGGCTGTCATGGTCCAGATGCTGCAGGTAATACTTGGGCTGCATTTCCAAAGCTAGGCGGACAGCACGCTCAGTATATTGCTACTCAGCTAAAACTATTCCGTGCTGCTGGACGTGTTGATGATATCGATAGCGATGATCAAAAACGAGTCAATGATGCAGCCAAAGAAGGCGAGATGGGTATGATGCAAACGGTTGCATCGAAACTATCAGATCGTGACATTCGTATCTTGTCAGATTATGTAAGTGCTATTCACTAATTGAGTAGCATTGATTCAATATCTGATACATACTTTGCGTTGCATAGAAGACCATTAAGTAAAGCCACTGAGTACTGAATCGCATATTGATGATATCTGAATGACTAAACCCCGATTTCGGGGTTTTTTTATAACTGTTTGTCCCTTATATTAAGATAGTATTTAGCTGAATTCATTTACAGAAGCCAGTTGTTGCTCTGTATAATTATAAATTATCGTTATTCACTTTATACCGATTTTCAAAATACGATTAGCCTTGCCAAACATGTTCAGTCTATTATGCGTGGTACTTGCACGTGTTTTGTTTGCTAATCCAGTTTTTGTGAATGGTATTAGATCGTTTGGATTGAAATTATGATGATCCGTTATGCTTCTTATTTTATCGCGGCGCTACTACCGTTATTGCTATTTCGTTGGTTTGCACCTGCGTCAATTGGTGAGATCGACTTTTGGTTACTATGGCTATTAGCCATGGTATTGGTTGCGCTGCCAGTTGTTTACGCTGAGATAGCACTGGCCTATCGTAGCGTTGAAGGCCCTCTAGCGGGTATGCAAAAGCTCACTCGTGAAGCAGATGTCAGTCCGATATGGCGTAGCTTTGGTTGGTTAGCGGCATTAGTCTCTATTGTGATTGCAGCGTTGGTCATATCTGGTGCAAGTACAGGTATATTGTCTGCATTAACTGAGCTAAATAGTGTACCCGATGTACCGAACTTCGCAGTTGCTGCAGGTCTGATGGTCATTGCAGTACTCTTAAGCTTGCTGGGTGTTGCGCCTCTACCTATTGGTTTAGGATTGATGGTAATAGGGTTGCTGCTAGGATTCGCAAACGGTGTGCCAAATGCTGGTTTTGCCATGACTGATATCAGTTTGACGGAATGGGCTCGCGCAGTCGCGTTAGCATTAGTCAGTGTTGGTGCAGGTACAGGATTATACTGGTTCGGTCAGAACTTGGTGAGTAAGCAGACCGTCACAGCGGTAGAAGCAAACAATCAGCAAGCAAAAAACAGAGCGGCTACTCGTGAGTACCGTGCAACCAAGCTAGTGTTACCGATTTGGGTATTGCAACTGCTGATAGGAGTAGTGGCTTTATTTACTAGTGGTATGTCGCTACCGCCGATTGGACAGCTTTTATATTGGGGCGGGGTGTTATTTGTAGCCAGTTACTTGCTCCATTACAGTACTCAACAGTTAACGCATAAGTTTGGATTATTAGTTAGTTTGATAATCACTTTTGCTGTAGCGTTATTATTAGTGGTTGCGATACCAACAGCATGGTTAGTTGGCATCTTGGTCATTATTAGTAGCATTGCTGTACTATTATTATCAGTATTTGCGGGTTGGCAGATGAAGATTAGCCATCTACGCAAGTCGTTAAATTTTAGCAATGAAGCAGTTTATAACTTGTGGCGAGTGGCGATACGTTTAGTCGTACCATTAGCATTGCTGCTAGCATTGATAGGTTGGGTGATGCAGTGGTTGAGCTAACAGTCGAAGGTCGTGACAGCAGCGTGCCACAGTCTACGCAAGCCAATCTAATGACCGTATATCTGGCGTATGCTGAAGATGAGCAGCGCCAACATTATCTAGCTTTGCAGGTCAAACAAAGTACTAGTTTGCATGAAGCATTGGCGCAAGCAGGATGGCTTGAAAAATTTGCAGAACTATCAGCGTGGTGTGAGCAAGTAATAGATATCACCACGCCAACTGCGAAACGTTGGCATGTAGGGATTTATGCGCAGAAACAGCCATTAAGCTATTTGCTACAGCCTTTTGACCGTATCGAGGTATATCGCAGTTTAAGCGCTGATCCTATGTCTCAGCGCAAAAATAAATCTCGTAGCTAAACCGTTAATTATCTAAGCTAATAGGTTTTGCTAACTATGATGCTGGCAGACTCTCAATACCTTCGATGCGCGTGACCAAACCATTATCATCAAAGTAAACAACTAAATGCTGGCTAGCGTTTTTAACATCTGCGATGCCTTTACGGCTACCTTCAGTGCCTGCTTTGTAGTCATAGATATAATCCCAGCGTTTAGGCTCAAGCGTATCTCGAATCGCAGGGCTGCCAAGAGTATAAAGCACTTGGTTTTGATTCATCCCCACTTTTAGCTTTTGAGCTTGGGTTTGCGTAATCGCTGTGCCTTGTGGCAAATCAATCTTATAAACACTCAATAATGAGCAGCCAGACATAGCAACAGTAGCGCTAAGCATACTGGTGATAACGATCTTACGTAATGCGCTGGTGTGGCTTAAAGGACGGAAATTTAATGTCTTTATCATGGTAAGATGACTCATAAGAAATGAATTAGGTGTGGCCAGCGTTAGGTCGTACCAGTCTGACCGACAATCTTGGACAAATGATACGTCATTTACTTGCAATTGCCTACCACTTACGACATTATTTACCAAACACAATCTGAATGGTTAGATTAATTATATTTTAAATTCATAGGCTTGCATCTCGATATTTAGAAAATAATAAGAGAGATGTCTGTGTAATTTTCATCAGTTTATTATTAATCATTTACTTTATATTAAATAAAAATAATCTTTGTTGATTATTTATCTCATATTTTCTATTTTCTATTTTCTATTTGTTAAGACTGTCACAGTCAAAAGGGATATTATGGCTTCTTTTACCAATCAAGATTTACGTAGAGCAGGACTCAAGATCACGTTACCTCGTATCAAAATTTTAGAGCTATTAGAAAGCGCAGAGCTGCATCACATGAGTGCAGAAGAAGTGTACAAGGCGCTTATTGAGCAAGGTGAAGACGTAGGTCTTGCCACTGTCTATCGTGTACTAACACAGTTTGAGCAAGCAGGTATTGTTGAGCGTCATAACTTTGAAAACAATCTATCTGTATTTGAGATCACCCAAGAAGAGCATCACGATCACCTAGTTTGTGATGTGTGTGGCAAGATTATAGAGTTTCATAATGAAGTCATCGAAGAAGAACAGTTGAAAGTAGCAGAAAAACATGGCTTTAAACTGTCTGGGCATTCTCTCGTGCTATATGGTATCTGCGCGGATCAAGCCTGTAGAGACAGCGCAAAGTAATTATCTAGCGTATAAGTAGAAACGCTTATTTCTGCTAGTACTTACTACGATATTGAACAGTAAAGAAACCCTCGTCATTTATAACGAGGGTTTCTTTTCATATGTCTATTATGCGTAGAAAGCACAATAATTTAGCTTACATCTAATGATAAACTATCAGCACCTTCATCTAAATTAGCCTTGCCGTTTTTGCTGCTGAGCTTAATTTTTAGGCGTAGATCATTAGGAGAGTCAGCATGTAGAATCGCTTCTTTATACGTTATTTCTCCTTGTTCGTACAAATCAAAAAGTGCCTGATCAAAGGTTTGCATGCCACTGTCTCGTGAGCGTGTCATCACATCTTTGATTTCATGGACTTCCCCTTTACGGATATAGTCACTGATCAGCTGCGAATTTAGCAAAATCTCAATAGCAGCGCGTCGCCCTTTACCATCAGGTGTTGGGATAAGTTGCTGCGCGATAATAGCTTGCAGGTTTAACGACAAATCCATAAACAACTGATTATGGCGATTGGTTTCAAAGAAGTGAATGATACGATCAATTGCTTGGTTAGCGTTGTTTGCGTGCAGCGTTGCAAACACTAGATGGCCAGTTTCTGCGTACTGAATAGCATAGCTCATGACTTCACGGTTACGAATCTCACCGATTAAGATGACATCGGGTGCTTGGCGTAGCGTGTTTTTTAGGCCTGCTTCAAATGAATGAGTATCGATACCAACTTCACGTTGGGTAATAATACAGCCGCGATGTTTATGAACAAACTCAATAGGGTCTTCTATCGTAATGATATGACCATGAGAGTTTTGATTGCGATGTCCTATCATTGCTGCAAGGGTAGTAGATTTACCTGTACCTGTTGCGCCAACTAATAGAATAATACCGCGTTTTTTCATGGCCAATTCTTTTAGCGCTGGCGGTAAACGTAACTCTTCGACCGTTGGAATGTTGTTTTCAATTTTCCGTAAAATCATTCCTGCCATATCACGCTGTATAAATGCACTGACTCGAAAGCGTGCTTGCTGCGCTTCATCAGAGATGGCAAATTGACACTCGTTTGTTTCTTCAAACTCTTTTTGCTGGCTTGGCGTCATTACACCTTTGACCAATCTCATGGTTTGCTCAGCACTCAAAGGTGTTCTACCGACAGGTAAAATTTTTCCATTCACTTTTATGGAAGGTGCTACGTCAGCAGTAATAAAAAGGTCAGAGCCATTTTTGCTGATCATTAATTGTAATAGTTTATCAATGTCCATATCGCACCTGTAACAGATGTAAGTCAGTTAAAATCATATTTTAAATACGTGAGTAAAAAGTAAGAGAGTAATTACAGAGACCATAAGTTGTTTATTATTTTTAGTGGTATCTGTTAGTACTATCTATCAATACTATAAAAATGCCTCGGGTTGCTTGGCATAAGGACGTGCAACATCTTTACTAATGGTTCCCTTACTTACCAAGTTCTTTAACGTCTGATCAAGGGTGATCATGCCATCGCCTGCACCTGTTTGGATGGCAGAGTACATTTGAGCGATTTTGTTCTCACGTATCAAGTTACGGATAGCAGGGGTACCTATCATGATTTCATGGGCGGCTATACGTCCACCTGCTTGACGACGTAGCAATGTCTGTGAAATAACAGCTTGCAATGATTCTGACAGCATCGCGCGGATCATGTCTTTTTCAGCAGCAGGGAATACATCAATAACACGGTCAATTGTCTTAGCCGCTGAGCTGGTATGCAAGGTACCGAACACTAAGTGACCGGTCTCTGCCGCTGTAAGTGCTAAGCGGATGGTCTCAAGGTCACGCAGCTCACCGACCAAAATAACATCAGGATCCTCACGTAGGGCAGAGCGTAATGCTGGCTCAAAACCCAAAGTATCACGGTGTACTTCACGCTGGTTGATCAAGCTTTTCTTAGATTGATGCACAAATTCAATCGGGTCTTCGATAGTTAAAATATGCTCTTTTCGGCTTTCGTTAATATAGTCAATCATCGCCGCAAGTGTTGTTGACTTACCTGAGCCTGTTGGGCCCGTGACCAATACCACACCACGCTTAAAGTCTGAAACGCGTCTAAAGACATCGCCCATACCTAAGTCTTCCATCGTTAATACTTTAGAAGGAATGGTACGAAATACAGCGCCTGCACCGCGATTTTGATTAAAAGCGTTGACACGGAAGCGTGCTAGATTAGGAATTTCAAAAGAAAAATCCGTTTCAAAAAACTCTTCAAAATCGGCACGTTGCTTATCATTCATGATGTCATAAATAAGCTGATGCACGACCTGATGGGTCATCTCTGGCATATTGATACGGGTCATTTCACCATCAACACGTATCATTGCCGGCATACCCGCTGAAATATGTAAATCTGACGCCTTATGCTTAACGGTAAAGCGCAGCAAGTCTTCGATATTAAGATTATTTTTTTCAGCCATAATTTGATATTCCTATCACTTAGTCTAGGTAAGACAAAACACTATAAAAGTACGTGGTAAACTATTCATCGATAGCCTTAGTATAATAAGAAATGGCAAGAAGCTCACTAGTACAGGTCTTTACCATCACTAGCATATTCAGCAGCATATGTTAAAGCATGTAACAATATCATAACAAGACTGTGAGTATTTAACCATCTACTAAATTAAGAAAAACCAGAACTGTATCGTTTTAAAATAATTCTTATAGAAGTTATTTCTGATTTACTTTAAAAATCGGATAGTTATGTTTTTTTTATAATAAAAATTGCAGAAAAAAACTTTAAAAAATTAATCAAGCAATAAGGACAAAGCATGAAGGAAATGAATGGCAATATTGATGAAGTGACACTTATCGATAACTGGCAACAAGTTAGTAAGCAGATGAAGCAAGCGTGTGATCATGCTGACAGACAGGCTGATAATGTTATGCTGCTGGCTGTTTCGAAAACGAAACCTGCCGATATGATTGCAATTTTAGCGAAGCAGGGACAGCGTGATTTTGGTGAAAACTATCTACAAGAAGCCATCGAAAAAATTACTGAACTTAAAACTCAACCTGTAGGCAAGAGCATCGTTTGGCATTATATCGGTAGTATTCAACGTAATAAAACACGTGACATTGCAGAGCACTTTGATTGGGTGCAAACGGTTGAGCGCGATATCATCGCCAAACGATTGAATGACCAGCGACCAGCTGACCTGCCACCATTGAATGTGCTGATCCAATTAAATATCGATAACGAAGATAGCAAATCCGGATGTTTGCCAGCCCAGTTGCCAGAGCTGATAACAGCGATCAAAGGGTATGAGCGTTTGCAGCTACGTGGTCTGATGATTATTCCTGCTAAAGCAAATACGGATGCTTTTGCTCGAACTAAGCAGTTGTTTGAAGAGATTAAAGCTGACTATCCAGAGTTAAGTGGTTGGGATACGCTTAGTATGGGTATGAGTAGTGATATGGCAGAAGCGATAGAAAAAGGTACAACGATGGTACGTGTCGGTACTGCTATCTTTGGTCAACGTGCTTGAAACAATGTGAATAGGCTAATTAAGCATTCTTTAACTAGCTAGTAAATTAAATGACATCTTCTAATTTGGTGACTAGCATCTGTGTGATTTTAAGATTATCAGTTGCGATAATCTCAAATCGATAATTGGCATACTCAATCGTGTCAGTCTTTTTAGGGATTTTTCGAAGCATATACATCATAAATCCACTGATAGTCTCGTAATTTTGACTTCGTGGTAAGTCGACGATATCTAATGCACGAATCACATCTTCGATAGGGGTCATGCCATCGATTAACCACGAGTTGTCAGTGCGCTGGACAATAGGTTGTTCTTCTAGCGTTACCAACTCACCCATCACAATACTCATCACGTCCTTTAAGGTGATAACACCAACGACTAGGGCATATTCATTCACGATGACTGCAAAATCAGCGCCAGTAGATTTAAACATCTCTAATACTTCAAACAAAGACAACGTATCAGGCACGAAAAGTGCTGGTTTTAATAGAGTTTTGTTTGTCAGGCCAACTTCTTGTTGGTTCAAAACCAAAGCTAAAAAGCTACGAGATTCCACATAGCCAATGATATGCTCTAAATCGTCATCATTGCAGACCAAAAACTTATTATGTGGCTGCTCAATCATGATATTCACGACTTCTTCGGTACTTGTCTTGGTATCAAAGTAAACGATATTTTCTCGAGGATTCATCACTGAGGTGACGGTACGCTCCTGCATATCAAAGATATTTTCAATCAAGTGATGCTCTTGCTTCTTTAGTACACCCGCTTCGGCACCAGCATCCATCACTGCATAAATATCTTCTGGTGTCATATCATCTTGACGTATGGTTGAAATACCAAAAAGCTTAAACAGGATATTTGCAGCCCCATCGAACACCCATATAATGGGCTTTAGTATAAATATTAACAACATCATCGGGCGTACGAGCCGTACCGCTATCGTCTCTGCATTTGACATGGCCAAACGTCTGGGCATTAGGTCGGCAAGTAGTGAAAACAAACTCGTGATAAGTACAAACGATATAACTGATGCTATCGTTTCACTATTCAATAAGTGCTCGAGATAAGGGCTGATGGCTGATTCACCCACGGCACCAGCTGAAATAGCGACCGCATTTAGCACTATTTGTACGACGGTGATAAAACTACCAGGGTGCTCTTGCATATTAAGGACATCAAGCGCGCGAACATCGCCTTCTTTTGCCATAATTTGGAGCTTGATTTTGCGTCCTGCGGCGATGGCAATCTCAGCAGCAGAGACAAAGGTGCTTAAGGCAAGCAGTAAAAGAAGAAAAACACTAGCGGTTAGCAAACTCATGACGTACTCGAAAAAGAAATAAAGATAATTGAGGCAAAATAGTTGGTGAAACTGTGTGGAAAAGAATCGGGTTAGATGTAAAAATTTTTGGTGGATAAAAACCAAAAAAGCTGGGCAAGCACCCAGCTAATAGTAAAAAATTCGATATCTTGTAAAACTGGTTAACTAGTACCTCTCGACTTATAGATAGTGAAAGTTGAAAGGTGTGTAGTAATTAACCTTTGATTGACCACTTATTGACTAATGGATAACGGCGCTCACGTCCAAAAGCTTTGTGGCTAATCTTAGTACCGATAGGAGATTGCAAGCGTTTGTATTCGCTGTTGTCTACCATCTTGATGACTTTGGCGACCATCTCAGCATCAAAGCCTTTATCAATAATCTCTTGATAGCCCATATCTTCATCGATATATGACGTCAAGATACCATCTAACACATCGTAGTCTGGCAAGCTGTCTTGATCTTTTTGATCTGGACGTAGTTCAGCCGATGGCGGACGAGTAATAACGCGCTCAGGAATAACCGGCGTATCTTCTAAACGGTTACGATAGCTCGCCAATTTATAGACTTGAGACTTATATACGTCTTTTAGTACGTCAAAGCCGCCAGCCATGTCGCCATATAGCGTTGAGTAACCAACAGCCAATTCTGACTTGTTACCAGTCGTGATAACTAAATGACCGAATTTATTGGACAATGCCATCAAAATCACACCGCGAGCGCGCGCTTGGATGTTTTCTTCTGTCGTATCCGCTGGCGACTTATTGAATAACGGCGCTAGCGTATGACGGATGCCTTCGACAGCGTCAAAAATAGGGCAGACGGTGTAAGAAACATTTAAGCGGCGCGCCTGTGCTTGAGCATCTTCTAGACTGATTTGAGAGGTATACTCGTATGGCATCATGACCGCATATACCTTATCAGCGCCTAGAGCGTCAACAGCAATACAAAGCGTCAATGCCGAGTCAATACCACCTGACAACCCGACAATAATGCCAGAGAACCCTGAATGGTTAACATAGTCGCGTAGACCGACGACTAACGCTTGATACATTTCAGATTCACGGCTCAAGGTTAGAGGCGCTTTGGTCTGCTCGTTGAATTTAGCAGTTTTGACGTCTAACGTAGCCAGTAGCAACTGGTTCATAAAGCGCGGCGCTTCATGAGCAATGCTACCGTCAGCTTGTACAGCCATAGAGCCACCATCAAACACTAGATCGTCTTGCCCGCCCACTGCGTTGACATAGACGATAGGTAGTTTGTTTTCACGGCTACGCTTGGCAAGCATGGTTTTGCGATTGTCTTGCTTTTCAATCTCAAAAGGTGAGGCATTTAAGCTTACGATTAGATCAGCACCTTGCTTTTTAAGCTCAGAGATAGGCCCTTTTTCCCACAAATCTTCACAGATAAGCAGACCAATAGTAATGCCTTTATAGTCAAATAAAACTTGATTACGACCTTTATCGAAGTAGCGACGCTCATCAAACACGCCATAATTTGGCAAAATTTGCTTATGATAAAAGCCTTTTTGATGACCATTATGCAGGATGGCAGCAGAGTTAAAAGTACCGTGATGGTCGACATGCGGATAGCCGACGATCATGACGATATCATCAATATCACTCAAAGTAGATAAAGCGCTTTTCACACGGCCTGATAAGCTTGGGCGTAGCAATAAATCTTGTGGAGGGTAGCCTAGTAGCGCTAACTCTGGGAATACGATTACGTCAGCACCCTGTTCGCGTGCTTGTAATGCTAGGGTACGCATTTTTTCGACGTTGGTTGAGATATCGCCGACCAAAAAATGTGATTGAGCTAAGGCAAAAGTGACAGTATCTTGTGGTTTATTGGTCTTACTGGCTTCGTTTGAGGTGTTAGAGTTGGGGTTATCAGTGTCTTTTGACATTGTTATTGTTCCTATCGATATATTATTAAAATTTGGTGTGTCTGCATTGATTTCAAATAAAATCAAAGTAAATCCGAAATTAACTCAAAACTGCGCTCTGGCATACCAAGCTCAAATATTGAGCTGATATGCTGAGTCTAAATCTTATATAAGCCTTTATAAAAGACTTATGATTTTGCTCAAGTAACTCACTCTAAGTGATAGCGACACCCTAAAATGAGAACTTATGATAGTCTAAAAGAAGACGATATAAGCAGGTGTTGAAATCTGGCTCAAAGGATTCAATGTCTGTACGACGATGTAAATAAACATGTGCAAATAAACTTAACTACACTGAAAAGCTTAAAATAATTGCTTTAGTATAACATCAATTGTCGCGACGAATAGAACGCACCAGTGGATTCCCTTATAAGATAACAGTTTAAAAGCTGAACATAAAAGCAGTTTTCAATACATCATTTTTACACACTAAATTCATGCATTATGCGCTAGTCATTATCGTCGCCATCTAGTAAGCTTGCATAGACAAAGTTGTAAGTAAAGATTACAACAACGCGTTATATAATTCACACGCTTTATTGCATAATAAAGTGTGCTAGCTGCATTTTTATTATTTTATCTACAATAATAAATGGCTATGAATTTGTAGTATAGAACTGGACATAGTCATACTATTTAATGGTCATGTTACTTAATCCTCATATGACTTCATAAGTCCGACCCAATGCTTTTTTGTATGATTCGCAATTCTCGCTAATGGATATGGCTTACAGACAGTGTCTAAGAGCTGATATTCATCACACATTTATAAACTCGCCAGCAAAACTATCGTTTGCTGTCCGCTTTTGGTTTATACGCTATGATTGAAAACTGGACAAAAGAATTTATTATTCAGCGCTTATTGGCAATTACGTTGCTAGTGGTGCTATTCGTATTGTGTTTTCAAGTGGTGCAGTTTTTTATTGTACCAGCGCTGTGGGCAGCGATTTTGGCCTATGTGACTTTTCCTATTTATAATTTCTTCCATGAAAAGGTGAAGCTAAGCCCAGATTTTAGTGCCGCTATTATGACGGTGAGCATTTCACTGATAATTGGCGTGCCAGTGGTCATCGGTGTGTTTATCTTGCAGCAAGAAGCTTTGAGTTTAATTAGTAACTTGATTTACCGTATTAAGGTGGGCTACTTAGATGTGCCTGACTCCCTCAAAGATTTGCCTATCATCGGTCAGCAAGTCAAAGACGTACTGTGGCGTATCAATAAAAACCCAGAAGGAACGCTAGAAGCTTTTCGCATTTGGGTTCAGTCGCATTTATATTATGGCAAAATAGCCTTTGATGTGGTGTTCAGTAGTTTGGCCAAACTCGGTATGGCATTAATGACGCTCTTCTTCTTTTACCGAGATGGCACCAGTCTGGTTCGGCAGATTCGTCAAGCGCTGCGTAACATCATCGGCAATCGCATCGACGGTTACATCGATTCTGTAGGTACAACCACACGTGCCGTAGTCTACGGTATTGGTTTAACAGCGTTGGCACAGGCGACACTGGCAGGTATCGGCTATTACTTCGCTGGTGCACCAAGTCCTATTTTATTGACCATTGTTACTTTTATTATTGCCTTGATTCCGTTTGGCACGCCATTCGTTTGGGGCAGTGTATCGATTTGGCTATTGAGCCAAGGCCATACTGCAGAAGGTATTGGCTTGGCACTATGGGGTGTATTGGTGATTAGCTGGGTGGATAACTTGATTCGTCCTATCGTCATTAGCGGCGCGACCAAAATTCCTTTTATCATTATTTTTATTGGGGTATTAGGTGGTCTTACAGCATTTGGTTTTGTTGGTTTGTTTATTGGGCCTGTCGTGCTGGCTATCGGGCTTGCAGTATGGCGCGAGTGGATATCGCAGCATAAGAATGAGATATTTGCTCAACAGGAGGTGATGCTTTCTGACCCTCGTGCGATAGATCCTGTGCATGGACCAGAATAACGAGTCATTAGGGCGTGTCTTCAATTCACCCGATGGCCATCTAAATGGGCTAAAAATGGCTAAATTTTGCCAAACATCGTCAAATAGCTATTTAATATCCTGATATTATCTACGCTATTTTTCTTGTTTGACGGCAATTTATCTCATTTTTATCTCCATTTTTGAAATGAAGACACGCCCTAGAAAATACGATGTAAAAAATTATCGATAGAGACGATGAATAATGACAAATGAGAATATGGCAGAATCGACGAATAATAAGATCGATAAATTAAGCACAATTAAAAATATCACTATTTTAGCGGACAGTAACATCGCCAGTCTGAATGATTTTTTTAATGATTCTATGCTTGGTCAGCTGACTGAGCATACGGTTGATATCATTACTGTCGCTGGTCGAGATATCGATGCAGCGTTACTTGCCGATGTACAGTCAGATGTATTGCTGATACGGTCGGTGACGAAAGTAGACGAAACGCTATTGATTGATAATAACAGCGTGCAGTTTGTCGGGTCTGCGACTATTGGTACCGACCATGTAGATCAAGATTATCTAGCGTCTCGTAATATCACTTTCGCCAATGCGGCCGGTTGTAGCAAGCATTCTGTGGCTCAGTATGTGTTGACGGCTGTTTTTACTTTGTGTCCGCAGTATTGGCAGCAGTCGGCGTCATTAACATTAGGTATCATTGGCCTTGGCAATATCGGCAGTACGCTTGCTCAATATGCCTATGATCTGGGTTGGCAGGTGCTAGGTTATGATCCCTTGTTACCAGCCTCTAAAACTAATAATGCTAGCTTGGAGCAGGTGCTTAGCCAAAGTGACGTGATCAGTCTGCATGTGCCTTTGACTAATGAGAAGAATGCGACGAATCCTAAAGGTAGTGATTACCCAACACGTCATCTGATTAATGCAGCTGCATTGGCAATGATGCCTGCGGATACGATATTGATTAATAGTGCGCGCGGGCCTGTGATTGAGGAAAGCGCGCTTGAAGCAGATATTGAGTGTACTGGACGACAAGTGGTGCTAGATGTGTTTGAGCATGAGCCAGAAGTCGCAGTAAGCTTATTATCCAAACTCGCTATTGCCACACCGCATATCGCTGGCTATACACTAGAAGGTAAGCTACGTGGCACACAAATTATTTATGATGCACTGTGTGAAAAATTAGCGATACCTCCAGCTCAATCTATGTCCAATCTGCTACCGCTAAATATGTTCTTATGGTCTGAATTAAAATCATATCCAGACAGACTGCCAAAGTTTTATGACATCATGCAAGATGATACCTCGTTACGAAATAAAGCAGTTGATGGGCAAGTAAGTGGTGCTGACTTCGACGGTCTGAGACGTGATTATAACTTGCGCCGTGAGTGGCAGTTTTAATTAAACAAGATACTGAGCAACCAATTATTCATCAGTCGCAGTAGAGCCCAATGACTCAAACAAATAACATTTTTTCGCAGCTTATTACTTCTAAGCCTAGCTACGCACCAACCATGACACTTGCAATGGCACAACAGCGCGCGCAATTTATCAGTAGTATTCGGCAGTTTTTTACCAGTCGACAAGTACTGGAAGTGCAGACACCGCTATTATCCCAAGCAGGCAATACAGACACTTTTTTGCAGTCTGTAGCAGCTCATGTGACCTATCAAGACCGTCCACGCACTTATTATTTGCATACCTCGCCTGAATTTGCGATGAAGCGTTTATTAGCCAGCTGGCAAGTACCTATTTATCAGATTTGTCCTGTCTTTCGTGATAACGAAATAGGCGCGCGTCATAATATTGAATTTACGATGCTTGAATGGTATCAACCTAATTATAGTCTGGACGAGATGGCAACTGAACTTAATGAGTTGTTAGAAGCGCTTTATGGTCATTCTGTTGTGATGAGTCATTATCGCTATGTCGATGCTTTTATGGACTTCGTGGGTATACATCCGTTGACAGCGAGTTTAACTGCATTGCGAGCCGTGGCAGAAGATATGGGTTTGACAGGATTTAATTTTAATAATACTGATGATAGCGAAGAAAATCGTCGTCAGAGCTGGTTAGATTTGTTATTCAGTCACGCCGTAGAGCCAAACCTAGGTCATGATTTGCCGACATTGATTATAGAGTATCCACCTGCGACTGCTGCGTTAGCGAAAACCGCTATGGATAAAGACGGTAATAAAATTGCGAAACGTTTTGAGCTGTATATCAATGGCATTGAAATCGCTAATGCTTATGATGAGCTAGCAGATGGTCAAGCATTGCGTGACCGTTTTGAACAAGACAATCAATTACGTGCGCGTCATAATCTACCTCAAATGCCAATCGATGAGCATCTGTTAGCTGCCTCCAATGATTTGATGCCATGTAGTGGTATTGCAGTCGGTATGGATAGATTGCTAATGGTGTTGACAGGTGCAAGCAGCTTGGAAGAAGTCATTTCTTTTCCCAGTGGGCAAGCATGATTGAAAGAGCTTTTTTCGATTAGTTGTAATCTAAATACATAATAAAAAGGTCGTTACCGATTTACCAATTAGATATTGGCGAATCGATAACGACCTTTTGTATTGGCTGCTTCTAAAATTTAGCAAACACAACCAATTCTGCTAATACTAAATCTACTTATACGGTAGCAACTGCTTCATTGATATCGATATCACCATTGTGTAGATTGAAGACTTTGCCTATGGTGTTATCTGCGGTTAGCACCGAGGCTAGCGTTGTCGCTACATCTTCGATGGCATTTTCGCCAGAGCTGGTATCATCAATAGTAATTTTGCCGGTACCAGTGCGTTCTTTTAGTGCGCCTGGCTGTACGATAGTGTAATCCAGCGAGCTGTTATTCACTAACCAGTGATCAGCGTAGTGCTTAGAGATATAGTATTCTTTTAGATCTGCAATACCAGGGTTTTCGTCCCATTTGTCAGTTTCTAATGAAAAGACCGAACTCAACATAATGTAACGTTTAATACCTTTATCTTGTGCAGCCTGCATCGTTTTTACAGCACCGTGCAAGTCAACTTCTAAGACGTTTTTGCCACCAGATCCTGCTACAAAATAAACAGCCTCAATATCCTGATCCAATTGTTTTTCAATAGAGTCTTTACTTGCTGTAATGTCTAAATCTAGCTGGGTATAATTGTCATTATCAAATAACTTTTCTTTCTGACGAGTCGTGCCAATAACTTGATGATCATCAGCCAATAACTGCTTAACCAAATCACCGCCCACTCGACCACTTGCACCAACGACTAAAATTTTCATAATCATTCCTATTCTTATTTAAATGCTATTTTTTGAATTATTCAGTAAGTTTATTTATCTTAAAAACTGAATATAGAGTAACAAAGATAGGTAGCACGCTTCGTTATAAAGCGTGCTGATTGAATAGTGTTTGGTTATAGAGTGTATACAGTTTGCAAGGAAGCAAACGTTGGCTAGATAATGTTATTTAATAGAAGACAGGATGGGTAGGCGTCAGATAGAACGATAAAAGGCATTAACGAACCAAGCGATTAAGACCATCAGCAAAGGCTTTTTTATCTCGATCACCGTAGGGCTTTTGCCCGCTCATTTCCTGCAACTCTAGGACACCAGTACCGCGCATGGTATCCATAAAGTCGCGCATATTGAGCTTTTGCTTGATGTTGTTTTTGTCGTAGACCACGCCGCGCGTTGTCAGTACCATACCACCTTTATCCAAAATATCATTGGCTAAGGGGATATCGCTAGTGATAGCCAAGTCACCAACCTGTATCTGCTCAACGATATAATCATCAGCTTTGTCGAATCCTGACGGTACGACAGTCATAACAAGTAGAGGCGACTTGCGTAGCTTAATCGGCTGATTGGCCACAAATATGGCCATGGTCTTGGTACGTTCAGCCGTTTTAATAATCAAATCTTTAGCAATCAATGGTACCGAGTCTGCGTCCACCCAAATCTGCATTATTTTCTGGCCTTCTCAGATTTTGATGGAGTAGCAGTCAGGCTGTCTGTTTGGCTGTCTTTATTGTCTAGTTCATCAGCTGTGGCATCGTTTTGAACACTGTTCTGAGTACTGTTCTTAGCATTACTCTTAGCATCGACGTCTGCTTTACTAGGCTGAGTATCTACATTTGCATATTCTTTATCTAGACCAACCTTGTTTGGCAAGATAGCAACCAATTTTGCCATAGCAGGTTCTAAATCAGTCACATCATTAGGCATCAAGGTGATATGAGCAATCTTACGATCGTCACGCTCAGCCTTATGATAGCTATGATAATGAGCGCCATCGATATTTAGCACTGCACTGATATCAGGGTATTGACCCAGCACATTTACCATAATCGCAGGATGGACGTTATCTGTATCGCCTAATGGCAAGTTGACCACGGCACGGATATGATTCTCAAACTGACTAGTAATAGCGCCTTCGATACTCCAGTGTCCAGAGTTGTGGACCCGTGGTGCGATCTCATTCGCCAGTATTGCGTTGTGACCGCGAGCATCTTTGGTGACGAACAATTCAAGCGCCATAACGCCGACATAATCCAAGTGGTTCATGACTTTGGTAATAGCATCTGTTGCTTGCTGAAACAAGTGACTCGTACCAACAGCAGGCGCTTGAGTTTTGGCCAAAATACCATTGTGATGATGGTTTTCGACCAAATCGTAACAGCGTACCTGGCCATTTTGCGCTCTTGCTGCAATGATAGACACTTCACGACTAAAGTTAATAAAGCCTTCAGCAATTAACGGCGCAGGCGTTGGCGTGAGTGACCCTTTACCGCTGACGGCGTCTTTTAAATCTAGCCAAGCAGTTTTAATATCACTGTCTTGCTTGATGACGAACTGTCCTTTGCCATCGTAACCACCTCGGCTGGTTTTTAGAACGATAGGCAGGCCCAATTCTTTACAAGCGTGCTTGAGCTCAGTTTCAGAATTGACTTCCATAAATGGCACGGTTGCAATATCAAGCGTGTTGAACATCTGCTTTTCTTTTAGACGATCTTGGGCAATATCAAGCGCAATCAGTGGTGGAAACATACCTTGCTTGCTGCCAGATTTTGATAAAGCGGTAAGCTGCTCAACCGTAGACGTTGGCGTGTTTTCAAACTCTAACGTAAAGACATCCGCTGCTGCGATAAAGTCTTCTAATTGATCGCTATGAAAGACACGACCGTATAAGCTGGCAGGGCATTCTGGATTGTCTTCTAAGAATACGCATTGGTAACCCAATGGCATAGCGGCTTCGGCAAGCATCATACCAAGCTGACCACCGCCTAAAATACCGATGGTACGAATGGTTTGGGTAACAGGATAAGCGTTTGCTGTAGTCATGGCAGGCTCTTTGAATAAAAGTGAATAAGATCTTTTGTCTATTAAAATCTAAAATTCAATGGGTGAAAATAGGAAAAGGTGCACCGTATGCACCTTATCTTTAATCGGAATTACTTAAAAATATACAATGATAGCTTCAATCGTTAAGCCTTCAATCTAGAAGACTCTGCTATAAAAGCTAATCGATTTATATTTACTTAAGGATTGATAATACCTGGTGTTGGGCTAGCGAGAATGGTCTCAGTCTGAGACTGGCGCATCTGATCGAGCTTAGTAGCAATCGTATCATCATGCAATGCCAGTACTTGAATTGCAAGTAGGGCAGCGTTATAAGCACCAGCAGCACCAATCGCCAAAGTACCAACAGCGACGCCTTTTGGCATTTGTACGATAGACAGTAGACTATCCCAACCGCTCAGCATAGATGACTTTACAGGTACACCAAAAACAGGTAGCGGCGTTTGACTGGCACACATACCTGGCAGGTGAGCGGCACCGCCTGCACCAGCAATGATCACTTGTAGACCATTAGCTTTTGCGCTTTTGGCATAATCAAATAATCTATCAGGCGTACGGTGTGCAGAGACAACTTCACAATCAAAAGCAATGTCAAAGTCTGCAAGCAATTGCGCAGCAGCACTCATAGTCGCCCAGTCAGACTGCGAACCCATAATAATGCCGACTTTTGGCTGACCAGCAGGGGAGGTGATTGGACCGTTCTGGTTAGCAGCAGTATTCGTGGTGCTCATGATTGGATATCCTCAAAAAGACCATCATACAAAAATTTTGCTACACTCGTAAAGCCAAGTTTGACTTTTAATACTGGTATGGCGCTAATTGCAGTGATATCACGATTTTATATTTGCTTTTCATCGTGATAATGCTGAACGAAGTGATTGACCGTCAATGGTAATGGTTGTTCGGTATCTAACTGGTAGCAGGTCAAATAACCGCTATCCACTGCAGCAGAGTAGTCAGTACAGGCAACTTGTGGACTGAGTGGCTCAGGGGTGCCAGTGAGCCAATAGTGCCCGACAAACACAGGTTTATGAGTTTTTAGCGCAAATTCAATATTTTCAGCCAACGCGTCAGGCGGTATTTGTGCCAATGCGGATGATGGAGCGCGAGACACTTCACGAAGTGTGCGTGTATTTAGCTCATCTAGCCACCAACGTACTCGTACTCGTGTACGCTCGGTACCTTCTTTATCTACCATCACAATGCCATCAGGTAGGCCTGTTTCAACCCCTTTTAACACCCGCTCTAAAGCATCAAAGGCGACGGTATCTTCTTTAGCCGTTGCGATTAAACCTGCTGGAGTCAGACAGTTATCGTCAGTCAGAAGGGGCTTTAGTATTGCCATGCTATCTATATCCCAACAAGCATGTACAAAACACGCATAGTCAGTCTCAATCCATAATGGGATTTCATATAAACGCTGCAACCAGTACTCATGTTGCTCTGAGCCAAATGGTATCTCTGCCAAAAACGCCTCATGTTGGCGTCTATGGATATCATTGTGCGAGCGTAAATACTGGCTAGTATTATCAGGATCACGCGTGGCATAGGCCAGCGCATTATATTCATGGTTGCCCATCACTGCATCGGCTACATCGGCATCTAGCATTGCAAAGACAATCTCTAACGTGGCTAATTGCTGCGAACCACGATCGATTAAATCACCGATGAACAAGGCCCTGTGACCTATTGGTGGCACGAAATGCTGACCGTTATGCTCATAGCCCAACTGATGCAGCAGACCGATCAGTTTGTCTGCATAACCATGTATATCACCGATAATATCTATAATCATAATGTATTACTAAATCTCAAATGTAGAAGTGTACCCTGCGCAAAATAGTATTTATAGAGTATAACCGTCTTTAAAGTGATAGCTTTACTATACGTAAAAATGTCTAAAATCCTGGTGATAGTAACGCATTGATAAAGTGCGGTAGTACTTTTGGTTCCAAAACAATCGTAGCGATAACGCCAAATGCGCCGCCCCACATATGAGCCATGTGATTGATATTTGAGCCACCGCGTCGATCCGCATAGATACTATAAAATATATAAGCCACGGCAAATAGTATCGCAGGAATAGGAATCACGGCAAAGAGGTAAATTCTCTCCCATGGTGCTAACAGAATAAAAGCAAACAGCACAGCTGATACGCCGCCTGATGCGCCTAGACTCAAATCACTGGCGTTGTTCTTATTTTTCACGTAACTTGGAATCATAGCAACAATAATTGCCAACACATAAAAGACCACAAAACCGTAGCCGAATAAAAACGGCTGATATAGTCCTTCGATAGCACGCCCAAAGAAATACAAAGTAAACATATTGAAGAGCAAATGCATACTATCAGCATGAATAAAGCCGTGGGTCACAAAGCGATCCCATTGCCCATTGTTGACTGCTGGCGGATAAAAAATCAATCGATTAAATAGCGTCTTGTTTTGCCAAGCCAATAAGCTGACAATAACGGTAATAATGATAATAAGCGTCGTATGGTTTAACAAAGGAAAATCCTTAGGCCGTGCCTGATATGTGACAATGTTACAAATGACAAGCTACAAATGACAATATTCAAAGCCTAAGCGTTACGGCTGAGTAAAAAATAAGTTTGACGTCTGATCCGTATTAAGTACTAACCATTAGCAATAGACTAATACTAACAGCAGTTGCGATAACGCGAATACCTATTGTGTGACAAAACGATGCTTTTTTATGCGGTTATAGTGAATAATGTAGCAGTGTACCATGCCACATAAGTGAAACTTTTAGAGCGATGGTAATGAAGACACTAATAACTAAGGTAATGCTCAGACTAGTTATGAGTAAGGCCTTAGGTAAAAAAGTAACATTTCCAAATGATGTAGATAAAAATAAAATAAGTGCTTAGTTTTTGCACATTCAAATAAGGCTGATAGAGGCAGTGGAGTATGAACATTATTGACCAGCTAGAACAAACGGTAACCCCAGCTGTAATGGGTAATGATGACAGCAATAATGTCGCCTATGTCAGTTTACTTGAGCAGTTTTACGCTGTTTTGGCCGCGCGTTTAGCTGTGCCACAGGTTTACTCACAGCTGCTGCGTACTGATCAAGTAATGACTAGCAGCAATAATGACAGCCCTTTATTTGAACAAATATGGCAAGATAAAAGCCTGCGAAAAACGATCATCCAAGAATTGTCAGCCACCCATCACATTGATGAGCAGACAACTGAGCAATTACTAATTAGTGCCGCGCCATTGGCATATCGTGAGCTAAAAGTATTGGCCAATGGGCAGTTTCTGCCAGCATTTCTACAAGACAAACAGGCTGCTTTACGACCATATTTGCCTATCTGGGCAGCCACTGTGATTACGGCTACTCAAGGCGTTGGTCAGCAAATACAAACAAGCTTTGGTTCAGATGGTGACCATGTACCAGTACATGTGCCAGTAAGTGACGATATATCGGATAGGCAAGATGATTCTATTTTAGATACTGGCATAGCTGGCATAGACAAACCAATAACAAATAATGATGTAGAAAGTATAGAGCAAATATCAACTGCTGAGCGCGCAAACACTGAAGCCCTAGATGACGATGAGATTGCCAATAGTGATGCTATTCATGCCAATCCAGCAGCCTACCACTTATCAGAAAATCGTAACTTAAAGCGTACACAGGTGCGTACTCGTAATCAACGAAACGATCTATTAATACGCGTATTTTTATTAATAGTAGCTTTGGCTGCGCTTGCCCTAGCAGCATGGGCCTTATTAGTGAAACCCAATAATGAAATACCAGTAGAACCCGTGGCAACAGTACCTGTTGAACCACCACCAGCACCCGTGCCTCCTGTACCAACAACAACTCCTGTTGAGCTTATTGTCGGTGTAGACAACGGCGGCAACTTGTACACTTGTAGCGCGACCGTTGGCGATGCTGCACTGCAAAGCACGTTGCAACAGGCACTCAACACAAGCTTTGGCGAGCAGGCAAGTATTTGTGAATTAAACATACAGGATGGGGTAGCAACCACAATCGCTAATATGCCTGCCGAAATACTACCCAATGTCTTGACGATGCTTAGATCAACACCATTTGCACGTTTACATGTGCAAAACGACCGTCTCACTCTGGAGGCACCAGACAATATGCTGCTGCAAAAACTGGTCACAGAAATACGAAGCTTAGTACCAGCGATGGTGGTCGAGAGTACAGCGCCACTGCCGTTGCCTGATAATAGCAACATTGGTGATGCTACGAACAACATGGCAAACGCAAATAATCAGTTTGTAGATGATGGGGCGGGGATTAATAATCAATACAACAATAATGGGGTAAATAGTAACTCTGGCGAATACCAAGCATCGGATGATGATACTGGAGATCGGGTGATACCAACTCCTTTGACTAACAATAATAGCTTTAATAACGCGCCCAACAATCTGCCTACCAATGGCGTGAGTAATATTCCCAACAACTTTCCTTCGAATAATCAAACGGCCAGACCGCCGGGACCTTTTTCCCCTTCAGAAGTGGATGAGATGGCAAACACGGTCATCGTTGCTGAACCAGCTCAAGTAAGATAGTTTTTATAAGGCACGCTGTTTTGTATGGCGTGTCTTTTTGTATGGCCTATCTTTTCATGTAGCTTGGCTATAGTTACGTGTGCCATCCGAAACATTACTTACTGTATCATTTGCACAACAACGTACAGACTGTGAATAGCAGCTTAAGAATTTTATAATAATCAAGACCAAATAAAGTAGTTTGATGGATTTATCGCCACCAATACTATAACGATCGAATACAAAAGAATGATATAGCTGCTTTTTGAGCAAACGAATGATATAAATAAAAAATTAAGGGGAGAGCCATATTATGGATATTATTAGCCATTTGACACGCACCGTCAGTCCAGCCGTATTGGAAGATGACCGTAGCCCAGCTAAGAAAAATCTATTAGAGCAGTTTTATGCTATTTTTGCTGCTCGTCTTGCAGACAACGATACTTTTAGTCGCTTTGCCAATGAAAACATTGCCCGTGATGACAACGCTTTTTATGACCGTGTATGGACAGAAGGAGCACACCGCGACCAAATCTCTCGCGAATTGGCAGGCAAGCACAATGTCGATGCAACTGCCTCGCGTGGTTTGATTGCGATGGCAGCGCCACTGGCTTTTCATGAGATCAAAAGCTTAGCTGGTACCACGCCAGTTCCACAATTTTTGAATGACAACCTGAACAGCTACCAACACCATATCCCTGCATGGGCGGGTACTGTTTTGCCTGCTAGTGCAGTCGCTGCCACTTCTACTACGGCTAGCATACCGATTTCTGATACCACCAGTACAGCGCCATTACAAAAAGAAGAAGAGCCAAAAGAGAGCTTTATGAAAGCGCTGCTACCCATTATTGGTTTGATTATCCTAGGTGCATTGGCTTGGGCACTACTCAGAGGCTGTCAAGAAAACCCTGAACCTGTAGCAACGCCAGCGGCTACAGTACAGCAAGGGGCGCAAGGTAATGAGGCACTAGCGGTTGCAGGCGCAATTGAGCCTGCATCACTAAGTATCGCAACTGGTGAAAATAGCGAGCTGTATGCTTGTCGTATGAGCGTGGGTGATGAGACATTACAAACCAATGTTATGAATGCTTTGACTGGTGCATTTGGTGACGAAGCTAATAAATGCCGTGCTGACGTTGATGATAATTTTGCAGTAGATATGCCAGCATCCGCTCAATTGGCAACGATATTACCAATTATCAAAAATGTACCGAACGCGAGCATGATTATCAAAGGCGATAACATTACTGTCAATGCTCCTGATAAAGCCGCGTTGGACAAGTTGGTTGCTGACCTACAAGCAGCTGCTCCTGCCATGACCGTGCAAGCTGAAGGTCCATTAGACCTACAAGGCGAGATTGACGATAGTCTGGCTGCTGCAGATGTGGCGATGACCAATCTAGGTGAAAACCCAGATCCACGTGATGTTGCTCGTGCTTTGAGTATTCAGGTGATTAACTTCCAAGTAGACGAAGCGGTTATACCTGAAGTCAATAAAGCGTTGTTAGACCGTGCTGCAGAAATCATCAACAAAGTACCTGATATGAAGCTGATGATCGTCGGTCATACGGATAGTCAGGCCTCTGATACCTATAATATGGAGCTGTCTCAGGAGCGTGCTGAGTCAGTGAAAGCGTATCTAGTGTCTAAAGGGGTTGATGCCAGTAAACTAACGACCAAAGGTATGGGCGAATCAGAACCAATCGCAGATAATTCAACCGAACAAGGTCGCTTCCGCAATCGCCGTATCGAATTTATGGTCAATGACGAAGTGGTCAGCGCCAATGATGGCATGATGATAAACAGTGATTCGCTAGATCCAGATATGAACCCATTAGATAGTAACAACGACGATTTGTTACCAGATGGCGATGATGCTACCCAAGGTACTGCGGTAGACCCAACCAATTAATCTATTTGTTCTTATTTTGATTATAGTAGCCAAATGATAAAAACCGCATCTTATAAAGGTGCGGTTTTTTTGTATGCTGCTCGATGATAGTTAAGTAAGCTATTATTTATACAGAGTAGGGTCTGTTGATTCTTTAGCAGTCTGACCATCAGCTTGGGCATCAAAAAAAGTCTGAGTAACATTTTGCTTGGCTTGCTGCCAGTATTCAAACTGCTGGCAGGTAGATTCAAGATCGCCTTGCCATGTTGGGATGTTGCCGCTCATGGTTTTGATACGTTGCTGGTTAGGGTAAGGCAGATCTTGCGCAGCTTTAGCAGCTTCATGAGCAGCCACACGGTCGTTGCATACGAGGGCAATATCACAACCGGCATCAATGGCCGCTTTTACGCGAGCACTGACATCACCAGCCGCCTTCGCACCTGCCATCGATAAATCATCAGAGAATAATACCCCATCAAATTTAAGCTCATCTCGAATGATATCTTGTAGCCAAATTTTAGAGAATCCTGCTGGCTTGTCGTCTACTTGCGAAAATATCACATGGGCTGGCATAAGAGCGTCCAGACTATGTAGCGTTTGAGCAAAAGGTTGCATGTCGCTATTAATGATTTCATCTAAGCTGCGCGTATCAATGGCTTCTGATACGTGAGAGTCAGGAGCGATGGCACCATGACCGGGGAAGTGTTTACCAGTGGTTGCCATACCAGCCGCTTTCATTCCACGCATAAACTGTGTTGCAAGCGCAGTGATGGCTTGCGGCTCATGATGAAAGCTGCGATCACCGATGACTTGGCTAATGCCATCTCTATCCAACACAGGCGCAAAGCTCAAATCAATTCCTACAGCTAATACTTCAGCTGCCATTAGATAACCGCAATCGTAGGCGCAGCTAAGTGCCTGGCTTGGGTCTTGATTGAATAGCTCACCCAATCGACCCATAGCAGGTAGGGGCGTGAATCCTTCACGTAGCCTCGCGACTCGTCCACCTTCTTGGTCCACACCGATAAGTATGTCTTGATTGTGATAACGTATATCGTCGCATAGTGCTCTGACTTGGGCCGCATCTGTGACGTTACGACCGAATAATATCACTCCACCGACCTGTGCTTGTTTAATCAAGCTGACATCTTCAGCGGTCAAAGCGGTACTATCGATATCTATCATTAAAACGCCGTACATCGCGTGTTCCTTATTATTTTATATATGGTTATATTATGAGGGTGACTGGTTATCTATCTATGGCTATCTTATCGCTTAGCAGTCATTGTTCAGATATCTTATTATGACAGTTATTATTAACTGAGCATAATGTGGCAGGTTATTGGGGTCAAATCAATTTGCTAATAGCCATTAGATTCAGTCATCAAATCGATGTTGATAGCCCTCAATTACTATGTGTGATAAAAGTGATAGAAAGTTTGGTATGTACAGACGTAGCGTGTAAGATTGCTTATACAGTTTGAGACAGTTCAGTATTTATGCGCGTGATAATATTGATTGATTTTTGACTATATATCAGTATTTAATGATGCATAAAGTATAAGAATAAAAAGCGCAGCATTTATAGGTCATAACAGATTCGAGCATTTCTAATTCTGATGAATTACCCAATACTATTAACTTCAAATAACTAGGTACATATGATGAAAAAACAACCAGCACAGTGGTTACTCAGTGCGGCGTCAGTGGGCATCGCTGGTATTATCCTGACTCAAAGTTACGGTACTGCAGTCGCCGAGACCAATACGGGAAGTTTCGTTCAGACTCCTGAGCAAAAGGTCACCACCCGTCAAGTAGCCGCCTTGCTGGATCGCAGTCATTATCTCAATCAGCCTTTAGATAGTAAAACTGGTAGCGAAATCCTATCAATGTATATTGATAGCCTTGACCCAAACCATACGTTGTTTTTGCAATCTGATGTCGATGAGCTGAAGAAAAAACACGCTGAAGACTTTGGTGCTCGCCTAAAACAAGGTGATCTATCTGCAGGGGTAGAGGTGTTTGATCGTTACCGCAAACGCTCAAACGAGTACTTTGCGATGGCCACCAAGATGCTCAAGACAGATATTGATTTGACAGGTAATGACACAATCATACTCGACCGTGAAAAACTCGGTCATTTTAAAACCAAAAAAGAGCAGCGTGATTACTGGGAACGTCAGCTAAAGTTTCAGTTAATGAGTATTACGCTGGGTCAAGAAGACGAAAAAGCCAAAGAGAAAGTATTTTTAAGCAACCCAGATATTACTCGCGGACAAGACTTGGTACGTAACGATGAGCGTACGCCAAATGAGATTTTGCAAAATCGTTTGTCGCGTCAACAAGAGCAGTTTAAACGCCTCAAAGATGATGAAATCATGGAAACCATCTTAAATACGGCGATGCTGACCTATGATCCGCACAGTAATTACTATGCACCGATTCAAGCGACGGAATTGCAAATCCAGTCTAGTCTTCAGTTGGAAGGCATAGGTGTCTCTATTCGTCCAGATCGCAAAAATCCGGATTATACTCGTATTGTGACTTTGGTCGATGGTGGTCCAGCCGCTAAGTCGGGTCAAATCAAGCCCAATGACTTGATCGTCGGTATCGCAAAAGATGGCGAAACCATGACGGATGTGGTTGGTTGGTCAACGCGTGAAATTGTCAGCTTGATTCGCGGAAAACGCGGTACATCGGTCACACTGAAACTACGTCAACCTAACACGCCAGATGCTAGCGCCCGTACGGTCACGGTAGTACGAGACATTATTCAGCAAGAAGAGTCAGGCGTCACTCAGCGAGTTGTAGAAGTACAGCGTCCTAATATTGATAAGACGCCAAAGCGTATTGGCGTACTTGAGATACCAAGCTTTTACTTAAACTATCGTGCGCGCCGTAATGGTGAAGACTACCGTAGCGTCAGTATCGATACTGAAAAAGCGTTAAAAGAGTTGAATAAACAAAATATCGATGGCCTAGTGGTTGATTTGCGCAATAACCCTGGTGGCTCATTAGATGAAGTTGCCAAGATGCTAGGTTTCTTTATCAAGAGTGGACCACTAGTACAGATTCGTGATAATCGCGGTAACATTCAAGTGTACCGCGACAACGATGGCGGCGAGCAGTTGTATGATGGCAAAATGGCAGTCATTACCAACTTAGCATCGGCCTCAGCCAGTGAAATCTTTGCCGCTGCTATTCAAGACTATGGTCGCGGATTAGTGGTTGGTAGTACGACAACTGGTAAAGGCTCTGCGCAAATTCAGCTCGATAGCTTAGCTTTAGGCTCTGCCACCTTAACTCAGCGTAAATTTTATCGTGTCACTGGCGGTAGTACGCAAAATAAAGGTGTCGTACCAGATGTTGAGCTAGTCAATATCTATGACGATGCGACCTTTGGCGAGCGCGCTCAGAAAAAAGCATTGCCTTGGGACACTATCAGAACGGCGCCGTATAAGCCTGAAGGGAAGTTTACCAGTGATACATTGGCGACACTCAATCAGCAGTCTAAGATTCGCCAACAAAAAGACCCGCAGTTTACTTATCTATCGACACTAAATGATATTCGTAACATGGATGATGAAAAGAAACCTGTTCGTTTAGATATCAATAGCCGCCGAGCTAAAATGCAGCTAATTGAAAAACGCTCATTAGAAGCAGAAAACAAGCGCCTTATCGCAACTGGTGAGCGTCCGTACTCTAATTGGAACACTTATCAGGCAGCGATGGACGCAAAATTTGAAGAACGTAGCCGTATGAAAGCCGCTGAGCGTCCAGAATTGCCAGAGGATGAAGCGTTCATTAATGAGGCAGCTTACCTTATGCTCAGTGCAGAACCTAAGACAATGCTTAGCCCTGAAGAGAAGCTATAATGTGAAGTTATTATAACGTTACGTAATCTATGTAAGCATATGCTTACATAGATTGACGTTTAGACCTCTTACCAACGAAGGGTCAATCTGCGACTATAACTGTACGGCACGATTGAACGAAACGGTTCATTGATACTAGGGATTGGTATCTTAAAGGTCGCACTAGGGATAAGTAGTTTGCTGATTAAGGATGATAAGGCTGGATGCCTGTCAGTTACGAGATGCCCCGGGATTAGGTATCACGTAACGCTAACATGGATGGTTGGTAATAAAAGCCGCATGACGCTTGTCGTTATGCGGCTTTGTTACGTCTGGAGACTAGTAATTTTTGTGGCGGATTTTCTAAGTAGATAGTATTCAAGTTAATCATATTTATATTAATTCGAAACTTGCCATGAGATAAGCATAAAAAAAGGCCAGTAACCTTATTAGCTACTGGCCTTTTAGATTAGAGAATAAATTTAATAATTTATCATCTAACTATTGTCACTATACTCTAGAAGAGATTAGTGCTCAACGCCACCTGCACCATGTACATGGCCATGGTTTAGTTCGTCTTCAGTTGCTGCACGTACTTCTTGGATTTCAACATCGAATGTCAAACGCTTGCCAGCCAGTGGATGGTTTGCATCAACAGTAACTTCTTGATCGTTTACAGCAGTCACAGTAACCAACATTACTTGGCCGCCAGCTTCTGACTGAAACTGCATACCAGGCTGAATGTCATCAACGCCTTGGAAGTTGTCACGTGGTACATGCTGTACTGCTTGCTCTTGGTATTCGCCGTAGCCATCAGCAGGTTCAACGACTGCATTAACTTTTTCGCCAGCAGACTTACCTTCTAATTGTGCTTCTAGGCCTGGGATAATGTTGCTGTGACCATGTAGATAAGCAAGTGGCTGACCTTCTGGTGACTGGTCAAGGATATTGCCTTCGTCGTCTTTTAGTGTGTAATTGAATTTGACGGCAGTGTCTTTTGCGATAGTAGTCATAAAATATCCTAAATATATCTATGTAAAAAATTAAATACGGTTGCAATAAACCTAAAAAAGCCAATCTGCAAGCCAAAAGGCCACGTCATTAGTCAATTATCATCAGTTTATTAAAGTAACTTTAGCAGTTAGCATTCTTAATTGAGATGGCTCACATAACTTTCAAGGCAAAAAACATAAAAAATGCCAATTAATGCCACAATTTACAATAATAACTGCTATTTTCTATAGCTAATGCATAGCTATTGGCTATTCATGGTTTAGGAGTTGCTTTTTTAGAGCAGGACTTCTAGCATAATTATAAAAATAAGGACGAGAGATACGATGACTGCATTTGCCAATACCACTACTAAACAACCAGCGAGCAATGTTTCAACCAATCATGATGATACTAAGGCTAAAACGATAGTTGATATAAGCTATCAATTTGATTTTGCCCGTTTCTACGAGCATTTGGTCGATGTATCCCTGAGCTTTACAGTAGTATCCGACGCTCCGCAGCTTTGGTTACCAGCGTGGATACCAGGCAGTTATCTGATGCGCGAGTTTGCCCGAAACATCACTGCGGTACATTATCAAATAGTAGGGGCTCAAACAGCGGATAGTAACAAGCAATCAGAAACTTATCGCGCGCAAAAAGTCGACAAAAACACGTGGCAGCTGCCAGCGGTGCAAGCAGGGCAGACGGTCGTCGTTGAGTACGAAGTCTATTGCTATGATTTGTCCGTGCGTACGGCCTACATCGATCAGCAACGACTTTATGGTAATTTCACTTCACTTGCGCTCGCCGTCGAAGGGCAAGAGCAAGCACCTGTCCACGTTAGCTTAATCGTTCCTGAGATATTTTTTGCAGACAAAGAAAGTAGCAAAGTACTGATGGCCTGTGGTTTAGAGGCTACGCACCTGCAAGTTGATCAGCAGCAAAAAGGCCGTCAGCAAGCGAACAGTCAGCATATTTACAAGTTACAGGCAGCCAATTATCACGAGTTGATTGATTATCCATTCGAAATCGCAGAACAAGAAAAGTTTGATTTTATTATTCATGATAATGAGCATCAGACGCTACATCATAGCTTTTACCTGTCAGGTAAGCAGAATGCTAACCTAGGTCGGTTGCAGCAGGATATTACTCAGATTTGTCAGACCTACGTAGATTGGTTAGGCGATGCGCCATTTGACGATTATACCTTTATGACCTTTGCCAGCGGTCAAGACTATGGTGGACTTGAGCATATCAATTCTACTAGCCTTATTACCCCGCGAAATGACTTGCCAAGTGCCAATGAGCCAAAGCTACCAAGTGCAGATTATCAGCGGTTTTTAGGCTTGTGTAGTCACGAATATTTTCATTCATGGTGGGTGAAGACGGTACGCCCTGATGTCATGATCGATGTCGATTTGCGTCGTGAGGCATTTACGCCATTACTTTGGGTATTCGAAGGGTTTACGTCTTATATCGATGACTTCATGTTGCAAGCGTCAGGTGTGATTGATAAAGCCAATTATCTGCGACTGCTAGCCGAGCAAATCAATCGCTACTACCAGACTCCAGGGCGTGGTAATCAAAGCGTGGCAGAGTCGAGTTTTGATGCTTGGATTAAACTGTATCGCACCGATGAAAATACAGGCAATGCGGGTATCAGTTACTATAATAAAGGCGCGTTGGTCGCTCTATGTTTGGACCTAATCTTACTCAAAAATAGTGACGGTCGTTATCGTTTGTTCGATGTGGTCAAAGCTTTTTATACTCAGGCCAAGCAGAACGACAGTAAGCGAATTGGTATCAGTAGTGCTGACATGGGCTCCGTCATTGAGCAGTTTATGCCGCTAGCAGAATGGGAAGATTTTGAGCGCCGTTATGTCAACGGGGTAGAAGAGCTGCCCATTGAAGCGTTGCTAGTGGCAAACGGTGTCAAAATACAGGCGAATACTAAAGAAACGGCAGACAAGCATGTGCCTTGGGGTATGCGATGTAATGAGACGCCAACTGGGATCAAGGTAAATCGTGTGATGCGAGGTAGTATTGCCGCTAGGGCTGGTATTTCAGCACATGATGTTATCATCGCGATTGACGGCATCAAAGCGGATACGAAACAACTTACCGCCTTGGTTAAGGCAGTGCATCCTGTTGAGTGCTATTTGTTCCGCCGTGATGAGCTGATGTGTGTTCAGGTTCAACCCGAAACGACAACTAAAGTGAAGCCGCGAGATGAGACAACTGGCATGACTGGAGCAGTACCTCCTCATAAAGTAAGCCTACGCTTAGCAAAAGGAGATAAGACGTTAGACAATGATAATGAGCAATTAAAAGGTGATGCAGGTTGGGAGACATGGCTCAATGTTATGAAGCGGTAGCCTCAATGCTATATAAAATACCTTTCCATACGAAAAACCCTTCCATATAAAAAACCCTCTTCCGAGCAATCATGCTTAGAAGAGGGTTTTTTAATCACTTTTAATATTGTAGATATATCCAAGCAACTTAAATGCTCGATAGGTCAGAGGTTGGCGAGAAGATATACGTTTACTGCTCTTTAGCTCTGTTATCTAGATTATCTGGGTTCTTATTATCGGTAGTTTCAGGCTCAATACTTTCATCTACAGAACTATCGTCTTCGTTGCTACTTGCAGCCTCAAGCGCAGCAATCCAGTTTTTCATCACATCAATTTCAGTTTGCTGGTTATCAATGACGTCTTGCGCCAACTGACGCATCTCCTCATCTGTCCCATATTCGAGCTGAACTTTTGCCATATCAACAGCGGCAATATGATGCGGTAGCATGCCGCGTGCAAATGCCATATCAGGTACAGGATCAGCCACACCCAAAGTCATTTCGCCATGCATATTTTCCATGCTCTTAGCATATGCTTGCTGCATTGCCACAGTATTTGGCTTAGGTTTGGCAGCATCAGGATGGCTAGCCAGCCACTTGTTTAAGACATCGATTTCAGCTTGCTGTGCCGTGATGACGTCTTGAGCAAGTTGGCGCATCGCTTCGTCAGTGCCATACTTGAGCTCTATTTTTGCCATCTCTACCGCGCCGCGATGATGTCCCAACATGCCTTTAGCAAAAGCGGTATCAGGATCGTTATAACCCATCCCAATCATCATCTCGTCATGCATTCTAGTCATCGATCTCGTATAGTCTCTGAGCATATCGCTCATTTGAGACTCATCACTGACACTGCTGCCGCTGTCATTTGTTAGAGTATCGTCTGCCATATCGTCATGCTCAACATGTGGCATATCAGTCACTGGTGGTGAGGTTTCTTCTGCAGGATTTGATTGGCTGTCCTCTGTCGTTGGCTGACAGGCACTCAATACAAGCGCCGCAGAAATGCTAGTGATCAACGAAAGAAAACGACGAGAAGCAATCATGACATATCCCTATTGTGAAAAAACCAAACGATAAATGGATAATACCTATTATACATAATCAATTAAGTGCTGAATGTTAGCAGATAAACCTTACCCATTCGAGACACTATGTTTAACAGGTCGTAATATATTAGTGTCAGAGCTTTATATTAGGGGCTAAACAGCTAAATAGCCAAACAGTGTGAACTAACCAACAATATATAAACTTAAAACTATCTAAACTAGCTAGAAATACCTAGCTGACGACAGTGTTCGCTAGTTAGATGAACACGTACAAACTCCCCAACAGCTAACTCACCTAGCTCAAATCCTGCCACTGACCAACGTATTAAACGCAGACAAGGCAGACCGACGTGCGCTGTCATACGTCTGACTTGGCGGTTTTTACCTTCATATATTGTCAGCATTAGCCATGAGTCCGGTACGCTTTTACGCTCACGTATTGGTGGACTACGTTGCCAGAGTACCATCGGTAGCTCATCTTCACTGACGTGTTTGACCTCAGCAGGTAGCGTTTTACCATCTTTTAAAACCACGCCACGTTTGAGCTTATTGAGTTGCTCAGCAGTAGGCGTTCCTTCTACTTGCACTAAATAAGTTTTACCTTGTTTGCGCCCTGCATTGGCTTTTGGCGGATGAGTAATTGCTTTATTAACGCGACCATCATCGGCCAAAATCAGCAAGCCCTCTGAAGTGGCATCTAGCCTACCAGCAACTCGCAAAGCCTTATCGGTAAAGTATTGCGATAGGGTGGTGTGGTCATTATTACTGTCATCTCTAAACTGACTTTGTACGCCATAAGGCTTGTTGAATAGAATGAGACTAGAAGTAGACATAAAACGGTGTTTCCTAGTTTGTGATGGACAATGAATCATTGTAGCGTATGTTTTGTGATGCAGAGCTAGTATTAAGCGACAAGACTAAAGGTGATACATTTAATGTGCTGTATGCCACATGACCTGCTACAAAAGTAGGACAGCGCTTGTATAAATTTGCTGTTATTCTAAATCCACATTCTAATAATGGTATTTATATTTTTAATAGAGAAATATCTACTATCTGCAAGCAACAATTATTGCTTGGGTCTTTATTTTAATTTTTTTAGCTTCGAGCTATTTTTCATATCGTTCAAACCAATGTCGTAAGTGTCGTACTCATAAAAGCTTTGCTTAGCCGATAAGCGCTCAGAGCGTTATAACTATAATAAAACGGTTAGCGTAATAAAGTGTTAAGTTCGCTTGCGACGTCCAACATACAACCAAGGAGTATCATCGATGTCATATGATAAGGTTATCGTGCCAAGAGACGGCGAAAAGTGACCGTAAACGCAGATCTAACATTAAATGTTCCCAACCATCCGATTATTCCGTTTGTGGAAGGTGATGGGATCGGTGTAGATATCACGCCTGTTATGATAAAAGTAGTCAATGCAGCGGTTGATAAAGCGTATCACGGCAAGAAGTCTATCATTTGGATGGAGACTTATCTTGGTGAAAAAGCAGCGAAAGTATATGACGGCGATTATTTGCCAAGCGAGACGCTAGAGATTCTAAAAGACTATATCATTAGTATCAAGGGTCCATTGACCACACCAGTGGGTGGTGGCTTTAGTTCGTTAAACGTCGCAGTGCGCCAAAACCTTGACCTGTATGTATGCCAACGCCCCGTACGTTGGTTTGAGGGCGTGCCAAGTCCAGTGCAGCATCCAGAGCTGACGGATATGGTTATCTTCCGTGAAAACACAGAAGATATCTACACGGGTATTGAGTGGAAAGCGGGCAGTGATGATGCCAAAAAAGTTATCAATTTCTTAAGAGATGAGATGGGTGTGACCAGTATTCGCTTCCCTGAAGACTGCGGCATCGGTATCAAGCCTGTCTCAAAAGAAGGCTCACAGCGACTCGTACGTAAAGCGATTCAGCATGCCATCGATAATGATCTGCCAAATGTGACCCTAGTGCACAAAGGTAATATCATGAAGTTCACTGAAGGCGCGTTTAAGGATTGGGGTTATGAGCTGGCAGCAGAGCGTTTTGGTGCAGAGTTATTAGATGGCGGTCCATGGATGACTATGAAAAATCCAAAAACGGGTAATGATATTATTATTAAAGACGTCATCGCTGATGCGTTTTTGCAGTAGATTTTGATGCGTCCCGCAGACTATTCTGTAGTAGCAACGCTCAATCTAAACGGTGACTATATCTCTGATGCATTGGCGGCTGAAGTAGGCGGTATTGGTATCGCGCCTGGTGCAAACAAAGGCGGCGCGATCGCTGTTTATGAAGCGACGCACGGTACTGCGCCCAAGTACGCTGGTCAGAATAAAGTAAATCCAGGCTCATTGATATTGTCTGCTGAGATGATGCTTCGTGATATGGGCTGGACGGAAGCAGCTGATCTTGTCATTAGCGGTATCCAAGGTGCGATTGCCAATAAAACAGTCACGTATGATTTTGAGCGTCTGATGCCAGATGCTACCTTATTGAGTACTTCGGAGTTTGGTAAGGCGATTATTAAGCATATGGAAGCATAAGACTACTTAAGCTCTCAGCATTCTATTTTATTACTATGTATCAAAAGCCGCCTGATTATATAGGTGGCTTTTTTTATTTCACTCTTTATAAAACTTTTAGAAAACACAAAAAAACACCTCAACGTTCGAAAACGGTTGAGGTGTTTTTTACTAAAACTTAAACTCGACTAATCACTTCTGGGTATAAAAACCAAAGGCGATTAGGTTTAATGGTTTAAGAGCAATCGCTTAAAATTATAGCGATGCCAAAGTCTCGTTAAACAAAGCGCTTGGACGCATTGCTTTCTTAGCCAATTCTTCATCAGCATAGTAGTAGCCTTTAATGTCTACTGGCTTGCCTTGAGCTTGGTTAAGTTCTTTAACGATGGCTTCTTCGTTCTCTTTTAGCTTTTGCGCGAATGGTGTAAATTGCGCTTTTAGCTCGCTATCTTTATCTTGCGCTGCAAGCTCTTCTGCCCAGTACATCGCTAGATAGAAGTGGCTACCACGGTTGTCGAGCTCGCCAGTTTTGCGTGATGGCGACTTATCGTTTAGTAGCAGTTTTTCTGTTGCTGTATCTAGCGTGTCTGCCAAGATTTGAGCTTTAGCATTGTTGTCGTTGTTTGCTAGATGCTCCAAAGATACCGTCAATGCCAAGAACTCACCAAGTGAATCCCAACGTAGATGGTTTTCTTCTGTCAGCTGCTGAACGTGCTTCGGTGCAGAACCACCAGCGCCAGTTTCAAACAAACCGCCGCCTTTCATTAGTGGTACAACTGATAGCATCTTGGCACTGGTACCTAGCTCTAGGATAGGGAACAAGTCAGTTAGGTAATCGCGTAGGATGTTACCGGTCGCAGAGATAGTATCTAGACCACGAGCAACGCGCTCTAGCGTATAACGCATCGCACGAACCTGAGACATAATCTCGATATGTAAGCCAGTAGTATCATGATCTTTTAGATAGGTTCTAACTTTTTTGATTAGCTCGTTTTCATGTGGACGGTATGGGTCTAACCAGAAGATAACAGGCGTATCTGATTCACGAGCACGGCGTACAGCAAGTTTTACCCAGTCTTGAATAGGCTCATCTTTAACCTGACACATGCGCCAGATATCACCTTTCTCAACACGTTTTTCAAGTAATACTTCATCAGTATCAATATCGACGATGCGTGCAATACCAGCATCGCTAGACTCAAAAGTCTTGTCGTGCGAGCCATATTCTTCAGCTTTTTGAGCCATTAGGCCAACGTTAGGAACGGTGCCCATTGTTTTTGGATCAAAGTTACCATGCCATTTACAGAAGTTAATCATTTCTTGGTAAATACGCGCAAAGGTAGACTCTGGCATGACGGCTTTACAGTCATACATTTTGCCATCAGCACCCCACATTTTACCACCTGAACGAATCATCGCTGGCATAGAAGCATCAACGATTACATCACTTGGTGAATGGAAGTTGGTGATACCTTTTGAAGAGTCAACCATCGCCAGACGTGGGCGATGCTCTTGACACGCATGTAAATCACGCTCAATCTCTTCACGCTTTGAAGCTGGTAGCGTTGAGATCTTGTCATATAGATCTGCCATACCGTTGTTGACGTTGATACCTAGCTCGTCAAAGAATGCACCATGTTTTTCAAAGGCTTCTTTGTAGTAGATTCTAACCGCATGCCCAAAGACGATAGGATGCGAGACCTTCATCATGGTTGCTTTTACGTGCAATGAGAACAAGATACCAGCTTCGCGGCAATCTTCCATTTCACGCTCATAAAACTCTAATAGTGCTTTTTTGCTCATGACCATCAGATCGATGACTTCTTTATCAAGCAAAGCAATTTTAGGCTTTAATACTTTTTGAGTACCGTCATCAAGTAACAACTCCATACGTACTGTACGAGCTTTATCTAATGTCATAGATTGCTCGCCATCGTAGAAGTCGCCGCCATGCATGTGTGATACGTGCGTGCTTGACCATTGCTTCCACTCACCCATAGAGTGTGGATGCTTGCGTGCATAGTTTTTAACTGCTTTAGGAGCGCGGCGATCTGAGTTACCTTCACGCAGTACTGGGTTCACTGAACTGCCTAAGCTTTTGCCATAGCGCTTGCGCAGCTCTTTTTCTTCGTCAGTTTGTGGGTCTTCTGGGAAGTTAGGGATGGCATAGCCTTTGCTCTGTAGCTCTTTGATAGCGGCTTTTAACTGCTGTACAGAAGCACTGATGTTTGGCAGTTTAATGATGTTGGTATTTGGATCTTGAGTCAGACGACCTAGCTCAGCTAAGTTGTCAGGAACACGTTGCTCTTCGGTCAAGTATTCAGGGAATTCGGCCAATATACGCGCTGCAACAGAGATGTCGCTGGTTTCAACTTCAACGCCTGCCGTTTTAGTGAATGCTTCGACAATAGGTAAGAACGACAGAGTCGCCAGCGCTGGGGCTTCGTCAGTTTTTGTATAAATAATTTTTGACATTTTAGTTAGATCTTCCTTTAGGCTGTAGTTAATAATAAAGCTCAAATATAGTGTTGAATATGCGTCAATGATACTATGCAATAATCCATGATATGGTTAGAACAAGTACTTCATATGTAGCTTCTTAGAAATTTTTAAGACAGGTCAGACATTTTCTTTTAATAATATTCATGAAAAAAGCATTTAAAGGCAACACGTTAACGGTCGGTGCAAAATTGCCTAAAAGTGAATCACTGACGCTACATTATAATCAATCCACTATAAATCCGATAGGATGTCAATCGTATACCATGAACTAAGTATACTGTTTTAGCTCGTATCCTATGGTTTCGAATTATACTAAGCTAATAACAACCTTATTCTACCAGTCATCGGCTTCGATATCATCTTTTCCATACAACTACTGTTTTTTCATGATGTTTTATATTGATATCACTGCCCATGAACGCAGTCGTACAAACCACCCGCGTTATCGTTGGTGGTTTTTTATTGGGGGCGGATAAGTTTTTGCAAATTGTGACAGCAATGACGTAAAAATTTGCTAGTCTAGGTCATCAATAGATTGGTTATCGATAAATATATCGCGATTATAATAGTGACGGTGAATATGAGTTTAGAGTATGCGCTGATTAATGATACCAGCTGGCAGAGCCAAGCAGAGTGGCAGACGCCAGATACCCCTTTTATGTCATTTGCTTTTTGGCAAGCGTTGACTGACACCGGAGCAATTGGTGAGCAGGCAGGGTGGCTACCGATATTTATTTTGGTACATCGTGTCACAGGCGCTACTAATAGTGCGGATAGTGAAGATAACACCGATACCTTAGTAGACAGCGCGGCAGAAAGTACATTGCAGCCTGTGGCCGTCATGCCTGTATTTATAAAAGGTCATCATCGCGGTGAGTTTGTATTTGATCATGCATGGGCTGAAGCTTATGCACGCTATGGCGTTGATTATTATCCGCGATTGGTCACTAGCGCACCATATACACCGATTACTGGTCAAAGGATTTGGTTGGCAAAAGGTGAAACCTTAAATGAAGATATTCTTAAAACAGCCATCGCAGGTATCGATGATATCGCTCAACAAGTGGGCGCCTCAAGCTGGCATGGACTGTTTGTGACACCAGAGCTTGCCTCTATCGCCACCACATCTATGCCAACTGAAATTGATGTAGAGCATGCGATAGCGGCTCAAGAAAGCGGCGTAGAATCAGCTGCTATTGAGCTACCGATATTTGAGCGTCAAGGTTGCCAGTTCTTATGGCAAAACAAAGACTTACTTAATGACAGTAAGCCATTTGCAGATTTTGATGCGTTTTTGATGACCTTAAAAGCCAAAAAGCGTAAAACCATTCGGGCTGAGCGCCGTAAAGTTGCCGAGCAAGGCATTATTTGCCAACGAAAATGCGGCGATGCTATTAGCGATGCTGATTGGAAGGCTTTTTATCATTGTTATGTGATGACTTATGCAGTACGTGGACAGCAGCCTTATTTGACGATAGATTTTTTTATGGCATTGGCAGTGAGCATGCCTGAGCATATAATGCTTGCACAAGCACTCGACGCCAGTGGTGAGATTATCGCGAGTAGTTTGTTCTTGTATGACAGACCTGATAGCGACAATGTTGATGGTGACAAGGCTGATGGTGACAATGTTGGTGGCGATAATAATGCTACCTTATATGGTCGTTACTGGGGCGCGCTAGGTGAATATGACAGCTTACATTTTGAGCTGTGCTATTACCAAGGTATTGAGTTTGCTATTGAGCAAGGATTGACATCTTTTGATCCAGGTACGCAAGGCGAGCATAAGCTGGTACGTGGTTTTATCCCAACCACAACACATTCCATCCACCGTATTTATGATCCGCGTTTTGTACCAGCGATTGGCGATTTTTGTGCCAGAGATCGGATGCATATGGCGCAGTATCGTCAGCAAGCCTTTGAGGCTTTGCCTTTTAATGCAGACAATATGCCTGAATTTGATGATAGTGACTCATAGCATTAGTTCATAACGGTAATCAGCTGTGACTCACTCTGCTTTTATTCGCATGCACCTTTTAAATGTTAAACACTCTTTAAAAAATACTAGCCATAAACTATGACCAGCAATTCTTTTAGTTCTACCAATGATCTACCTCCTACTGAACTCATACCTTGGCTAACTGCTGAAGGTTCTCTCACTGCGATATTAGAAGAAAAGGCAGGGCAGCCACTGCGTGTAAAACGCAGCTTTGAGGGCTATCGTTCGCTGACTTTAGGTCAAAAAAAGCAGCTGGGTATAACAGGTGGCATGTTAGGACGACCGATGCTGGCATGGGTACGCGAGGTACAACTCTATGGCTGTGATGACGCGCCATGGGTACAAGCCCAAAGTATTTTCCCTCTATATAGTTTGCAAGGTCAAGCACGCCGCCTTCAACAACTCAAAAACACCCCTATCGGCTATGTGCTGTTTAAGCGTTGCCGTACTTTGCCAAATGAGCGTTTTATCAGTCATACCAGTGACGGTTGGCAACGACAAACGCGTTATGACTGGTATGGTCGCACGCTCATGATTAGCGAAACGTTCTTACCAGCGTTCTTATAATCACTTCACTAGAATAGTCATTCCACTATAGAAGTATTACTGCGTTAGCCTCACTTGAGGTGTTTAATATACATTTACACTCGGCTGCCTTGTATTGCTTTTAAATTGAATCGACTATATCTAGCCACGCTTAAAAATATTTTATGCTTGAATTAACAAGAGGGCATATTAACGAAAACATTCAGCGGGTAAACCCTTTATTTTATTGGCTATTTATCTGTGTTATATAGTCATTTAATTCCCTCATCTTAAGGTGAGGTTTTTTTGCGCTCACAGCACAAATTTTCATGTTACACTTAATCTTTCGCGATGATATCGATGCAAATGTACATCGATTTTATTGACGAATCAGTCAAGTTAATAACAGGTCAGTCGCCTGTATTTATTCTTATTTCAATCTTTGCTAATAGACTCCATTCACAATAATGGTCATACCATAAAATAGACTGCAGAAAAACAGCGTGCAGAGGTATCAAGCGTACTTCAGCGACGTTGACGCAGTAGTTGTTTTATTGTGGGCAGGCTATAAGCTTCTTTTCAATGACGTTTTTTAATGACAGTCACTACTTAGGACATCACTATGTTTAAAGATATTTCTATCAAAGATTTTGATCCAGTACTTGCTGAAGCGATGGCCGCAGAAAGCGTTCGTCAAGAAAACCACATCGAGCTTATCGCCTCTGAAAATTACTGCTCACAAGCAGTGATGGAAGCACAAGGTACTGACCTTACCAACAAATACGCAGAAGGCTATCCTGGCAAGCGTTACTATGGTGGTTGTGAGCATGTGGACGTAGTTGAGCAATTGGCTATTGACCGTGCTAAAGAGTTGTTCGGTGCAGAGTATGTGAACGTTCAGCCACATTCTGGTAGCCAAGCAAACTCAGCCGTATTTTTAGCATTGCTAGAAGCAAATGACACGGTACTAGGCATGAGCTTAGACGCTGGTGGTCACTTGACGCATGGCGCACACATCAACTTCTCAGGTTTGAACTACAATGCCGTACAGTACGGATTGGTAGATGGCACTGGCCTTATTGATTATGACCAAGTAGAGAGCTTAGCACGTGAGCATAAGCCAAAAATGATCATCGCGGGTTTCTCAGCATACTCACAAGTAGTTGATTGGCAGCGTTTCCGTGACATCGCGGACGAAGTAGGTGCGTATCTATTGGTTGATATGGCTCATGTGGCAGGCCTAGTTGCTGGTGGCGTTTATCCAAACCCAGTACCTTTCGCTGATGTAGTTACAACGACTACGCACAAAACTCTACGTGGCCCACGCTCAGGTATGATTTTGGCGCGTGATGAAGTACTGGCTAAAAAGCTAAACTCAGCTGTATTCCCAGGCAACCAAGGTGGCCCGTTGATGCATGTCATCGCAGCAAAAGCGGTTTGCTTTAAAGAAGCGTTAGAAGATAACTTCAAAACGTATCAGCAGCAAGTAGTAAAAAATGCGCAAGCAATGGCAAAAGTGGTTCAAGAGCGCGGCTATGAAATCATCTCTGGTGGTACTGAAAACCATCTAATGCTGATCAGCCTCGTTAAGCAAGAAATGACGGGTAAAGAAGCGGACAAATGGCTTGGTGAAGCACACATCACTGTCAACAAAAACGCTGTACCAAACGATCCAAAATCACCATTCGTGACTTCTGGTATCCGTATCGGTACGCCAGCGATTACTACTCGCGGTTTTAACGAAGCACAAGCGGGTGAGTTGGCAGGTTGGATCTGTGACGTACTAGACAGCCGCGGTGATGAAGCGGTTGCTACTGAAGTACGCGCTAAAGTAGAAGCGATTTGTGCAGAATTACCAGTCTATGCTAAAAATCAGTAAACTTTAGAAAGGTAATAAAAAAAACCGTTAAGCTTTTGCTTAGCGGTTTTTTTGTTGTTGCTCTTTATAAATATTAGAGCATTTAACGCAAACCTATGTTGATATTGCCATTGAGCTCTTTTAATTATATTTAAGTCCGTTATTTAACCTGAAAATTACTACCGACATTTTTCGATAAGTGTAATGAGCTTGATTGAGTTCCGCTATTAGTTTTAAAGAGCTAAGTTGACGTTTAATTAAGAAAAATATGTAAATCTCTTTGTTCATACAAAACTATTAGTATATAGTCAGTATTGAACATTTAGTAATAATACTAATACAAATTATAATAAATATAGTCAGTCCAAAATAGAAAAGGTACAATGCTTTTAAACCAAGCAAAGAGAAATATAAAAGATGACCTACTCAGCAGATTTT
>NZ_JADQAM010000056.1:0-127039 GCF_022129405.1 Psychrobacter sp. Ps2
CTACGACAAGGTTGGATGGAGAATAATCTACCTAAACTATTTCATAATATGGGTTGTACTTCTTTTATTTTGGATTGGCTATAACAGGTGAAATATGAATGCTAATACTAAGCCTGTGATATTTGATGGACATAATGATCTGTTGACTCGACTTTGGCTAAGTTCAACTGCCGATCCGGTACATGACTTTATTTATGGCACGCTACCAGGGCATTTGGACTTACAACGTTGCAAAGACGCGAACTGGATGGGCGGATTATTTTCTATATTTTTACCGCCCTATGCTTATGTGAAAAACAACCATCCTGAAAAACTATCTGACCCCTCAAATTCGGATTTTACTCCGCAAGAAATCGTCGATATCTGCTGCACACAATTGAAACTAGCCCAGCAACTAGAGGCAAGATCTGACGGTCAGATTCAGATTTGCACCTCATTAAAACAAATCCAAGCCTGTCAACAGAATAAGCAACTGGCCATTGTATTGCATTTGGAAGGTGCTGAGTTTTTAGCCATACAGCCTGACCTGCTTGATATGTTTTATGAGGCAGGCCTCAGAAGCATTGGCCCACTATGGAATAGAAAGAGTCTCTTCGGTGATGGCTTAAATGCGTCTTTTCCGCATTCTCCCGATACAGGATCTGGTTTGACCGCTCAGGGCAAAGCGCTTATTTTGGCATGTCGTGATAAGCAGATGTTGATCGATGTGTCGCATATGAATGAACGCGCTTTTTGGGATACGCTAGAAATTGCCTGCCAGCCTATTGTTGCTACACATTCCAATTCACACGCTCTCTGTCAGCAAGCACGGAACTTGACTGATCAGCAGCTGGCTGCTATTAAACAAAGCGATGGTTTGGTTGGAGTGAATTTCGATGTGGCGTTTCTTCGTACAGATGGGCAACGTAATACGCAAACCTCGCTTGATGTGATTGTCGATCATCTTGATTATCTGATCGACCATCTAGGCGAAGATCATGTTGGGTTTGGCTCTGATTTCGATGGTTGCCTACTGCCTGATGAGTTATCTGATATCAGTCAAATCTCCATGCTGATTGAGCGAATGCAGCAACGCCATTTCTCTGATCAATTGATTGAAAAGATAACGTCAAAAAACTGGTTTACGGTGCTTGATAAGGTATGGCAATAATTATAATAGCTATCCAGCAATTACTGTCTAGGGATTGCTGGATAGCTCGTCTGATTAAACATACCTCATGTAAAGAATTTAAATGTTAACTATCTTAAAACTGATCAAACAGGGTAATCATTGGTTCTCGTTTTACCTTAATACCTGCTCTACCCGTTCAATCAAGTATTCTTTGACCGCATTAAACAATGGATCGATTAAGCGCCGTTCTGGACAAATCAAATATAGTGGATAGTTGGCCACTTGCCAGCCGTCCAACTCCACTTCAACAAGTCTCCCTGCCTTTAAATCGCCGGCTATATCTAACTGAGACTTTAGTGCAATGCCTTTACTCGCCACTGCCCAGCGGCGTACAACGTCACCGTCTTTACTTCTACGATTACCATCCACTGCCACACGTTTAGTCTTGCCCGCTTTCTCAAAAGTCCACTCGCTCAAATCTTTTTCATCATGACCCAAACGTAAGCAATGATGCTGCGACAAATCTTCCGGCATTTTTGGGATACCGATATCCTTATCAATTTTGCTCAAATATTCCTTTGATGCACACAGTATAGGGCGATTATTCAATACAATAGGTAATGCGACCAGTGACGAATCTTTGGGTGCGCCGTAACGTAGTGCCAAATCAATCTGCTGACCGTACAAGTCCACATAGCTGTCTGACATATGTAGCTGCACCGTCACTTTTGGGTGAATGTCTATAAAATCGTCCAACCACGGCAAAATTAAGTTTCGTCCCAAATCTGATGATGCCGACAGTCGAATGGTACCCGTCAGTTCAGCATCATTGTCATGTAGTCCTGCATAAGCATTGTCTAAAATAGCCACCGCATCTTGGCAATGCTTTAAATATTGCTCACCCTTGCTAGTTAGACGCAGCCTACGAGTAGAGCGAACAAATAATACCGTCTCAATTTCGGCTTCTAATCGCTTGACCGCTGCACTCACAACGGCAGGCGACAGATCTAAGTGCCGAGCACAGGCAGATAGGCTACCCAAGCGAGCGGTCTCAATAAAAATACGTAAATCCTGCAAATTTTTCATCGTCATGCCTTCGTTCAATTAGCCTCTAACTTAGCAACCAGCATCGTTTGCTGCTGCTAGCCTCATCATTATATAAAAATTATTGAAACTGTTTCTCTAAACCTGCTGATTATCAAAATCATTAATTATAGTAGCATGCACCTATAAGGCTTACTCACACGTTTGGAGATACACGATGGATACTATAATACGGCCTATGAGCACACAGGATACTTAGGGCAAACCAAACGTGCCATTTTTAGACCTGGCATGGCGATTATTCATAGAGGCTCGGTGCCGCACGCCGCACATCCAATCACTAGTGGCAAACGTACCAATATGGTGCTTTGGCTATATGGCGATAATATGCAAGTACCACGAGGAGTTGGGCTTAATAGTCATATTGATGCCAATCAACGTTGGACTGATACGCACAGTCAGCCTGATAATTTCGCGCCGTTTTAACAGCGGTACGCTATCGTTAGGTCAGACACAGCATAAAAAGTTAAGACAAGCATAAACATCCAAATCAGTGAGCACCTCTGCGAAAATGCGTACTTAAATCAGTAGTAGCTAATAATTGATACGTTATAATGTTTCGTTTTAACTATACAAAGGCTATTGTATGGCGACACCTTTTCAACGGTTGCAAGCGATCGACGCACTTCGAGGGCTTTTGATGCTCATCATGATGGTGGATCATGTTCGAGAGACCTTTTACTTACACCATCAAGTTCCTGATCCAATGCTGATACCAGGAACGGATGAACCACTATTTTTCAGCCGAATGATTGCCCATTTATGTGCGCCTGTCTTTGTGTTACTGACGGGACTGTCTGCTTATTTGTACCAACACAAACACAATAGTATTCAAATGACCCGCGAATTTTTAATCAAACGCGGGCTTTTTTTGGAGCTGATTGTAATTAACTTTGCTTGGACAACACAATTTCCACCTGATGTAGTTTACCTCCAAGTGATATGGGCGATTGGATTCAGTATGATTGCGCTCTCAGCAGTTATTGGCCTACCTAAGAAGTGGCTGTGGCTACTCAGCTTGGTGATTATATTTGGTCACAATTTATTAGATACCGTCTCCTTTACCGACATTCCTATCGTCCATCAATTGTGGCTGATACTTCATGAGCGCGGTTGGATTGAGTTTGGTGAGGTGATTCGTTTCAGAACCTCTTATCCTGTACTGCCTTGGATTGGCGTTATCATACTGGGCTATTGTATCGGTACATCTGTGTTTGATAACGCTACGTCTGTGCAAAAGAGAAACCGTACGTTACTTACATTTGGTATGGTGAGTATCGCGTTATTTGTGGTACTGCGACTGGCCAATGTATACGGCGATCAAGCATGGCTGATGATGCCGACTCTGAGCGAAACCTTCATGAGCTTTATGAATCTCACTAAATATCCGCCATCGTTACTCTTTATATTGTGGAATGTGGGCATAGGACTGGTTTTATTGGTAATGCTTCAAAAGATTGAAACCAAATCATGGACAAAACCCCTTATTGTCATCGGTTTTGTACCCATGTTTTTCTATATCGTACATCTCTATGTATTGAAGCTGCTGTATGTATTTGCTGTTCAACAGTTCGGTATGACGCATGGGGAATATTTTGGTGTAAATGACGTTAGTACACTTTGGTTCATTGCGATTGCACTGAGCATTTTACTGTATCCCTTAATGCGTGCTTTTGCCAAATTCAAACATAGTAATAAGCACATTACTATCCTCAAATATTTATAGCTATAGCTCCCAACGATATAGCGACTATATAAAAGACCAACAATACTATAAACATGTCTAGGCCTCCTATATTGGGTGTATCACGCCTGTTTATAAGCTGTTTAAATCAATCAGCTATGGTCATATAAATTATAACAATATCAACCATCTGCATTAGATGTTCGTAGGCAAGTAAAATACTTCCAAACAACTCAAAAAACACCTCCTACCCTAGCACAACCTACTTTTCCTAAAATGTATCGAAAACATTCTTCCATTACAAAATGTTTTGGTTAGGCTCAAGCTTATCACCGCTTTGAGTATAGCGATAAACAACCTTTTAATAGATTGAAAGTACGTTATCTTCAAAATAATATTGAAAGTGTTTTCTCTTGTAGCTAGTGGTTCTGATGTATGGACTTTACTATTATGAGTCATCGCTAGGACGGGCTAATCAGTTAGCTTAACTATAAACGATAAGGATTGAGTAGCACCGTTTGTTAAATCCATTTGCATAACCAACTGACTAAAAAACTGAAACTTACTCTATTTAAGGACAATCATGAAAACCATTAATGAAGCACTAAACTGGCGTTACAGCACCAAAGTATTTGATGCCAATAAAAAGATATCTGCTGAAGATTTTGAGCAGATCAAAGACATGCTACAAATGAGTCCATCAAGCACCAGTATTCAACCATGGAGCTTTGTGATTGCAGATGATGACGCAGGCAAAGCACGCATTGCCAAAAGCACGCAAGGTGCCTTTCATTTTAATACACCTAAAGTCCTAGATGCCTCACACGTGGTGGTTTTCTGTACTCGTATTCATGCCGACGATGAATACATGCAGGCGGTGTTAGAAAAAGAAGATCAAGATGGTCGCTATGCTCAGCCAGAATTCAAAGCGCAGATGTATCAAGGTCGCCAACTATTTTTAGACATTCATCGTTACGATGTGAAAGATGAGCCACATTGGCTGGCCAAACAGGTATATCTAAATATGGGCGGGGTACTATTGGGCAGCGCGCTTTTGGGTATTGATACCGTCCCTATGGAAGGCGTTGATTTACAGACGCTTGATACAGAGTTCGACTTACGTAGCAAAGGATATTCTGCTGTGGCAGTGGTATCGTTTGGCTACCGCAGTGATGATGATTTTAATGCCAAAATACCTAAATCACGCTTAAGTGAAGAGACTATTTTTATTAAGGCTTAAGCAATCATTAGGGTCTGTTTAACGTTCAAATGTGGTGCTGGCAGTCACTATTTTTTAGACAATATGCAGTGAAATTTTTGACGCCTAGTCATTCTAGGTTAGACAATTTCGCCATATATTGGCAGAAAATAGTACTGCCCTGAAAGGCTGATGCTAAAATCACCCCAAACGTTGTTGCCATCCTAGTTAAGGTCTCGACATTATCGTCGGCTTGCGCCTAATTTGGTGCAATTTTAGCAATCAGCAGCCCTAATATTTGAATGTTCAACAGACCCTAACCGAAGTCTAAACATTATCAAATGGTCAATAAGCATAATTTTAGCGTTGCTATTGGCCATTTGAGTTTCTGACGTTTTTTAATAATATTTCTTATTAGGATATGTTGAAGTAAATATAAATAATGACTGGAGCCGACGATGAATTTGGCAAACAATAAAAAGAATGCTGTCGCGTTCTATAAGACCGCTTACGAGGGTAATCCACAGAAAGCCGTCGCTGACTATGTGGGTGATGATTATATTCAACACAATCCCGTCGTCGCCAATGGTAAATCAGGATTTATTGAATACTTTGAACGGATGCAAGCACAGTATCCGAATAAGTCAATTGAGTTTGTACGTTGTATCGCTGAAGATGACTTAGTCTCATTGCATACCCATCAAGTCTGGCATAACGAAGATAAAACCATCGATGAGTTCGTGACGATGGATTTCTTTCGATTTGATGATAGTGGGAAAATTGTCGAGCATTGGGATTCTATCCAGCAAATACCTAAGGGTTCTGCTAATGATCAAACCATGTATTAGTTCATATATAGAGAGGTGACAACCCCTTTTATGCGTAATCAGACTGTGCATAATCTACGCCTTTAATCCTCAATCATAGTAGCAATAAATACCTATTGGCTAATGTTAACATTAGAGCCGTCGTAAGATATTTCCTATCTATTTTTCCTATCTATTAATATCCTAGTTTATGAGTTTCTTGCTACCAATAAGGCGAACGCTTTATTTCTTCGGCAAGAAAATCAATAAACTTTCTTTGTAGTGGTGTCACCTGCTTTCGATTGGCATAAACCACATAAACACCCAAAGTTTTGGGTTTCCATTCAGGCAATAACTCAATAAGTTGTCCAGATGCAATCAAAGATTTGACTGCGCCAGATGGTTGTAAGCTGATCCCGTGTCCACGTAGCGTGGCAGAGAGCAAGACTTCAGAGATATTGGCGCTGATGTTGCCAGAGATAGGAACAGACTCTGGACCATTTGGCCCATCAAACACCCATGCAGACCGTCCAAAATACGCAAACGATAGACAGTTGTGATGTACAAGCGACTGTACATCTGTAGGTCTGCCACGCCTTTGTAAATACTCAGGTGCCGCGCATACGATAGAGTGGCACTCACCGATACGTCTGGCAACGACATTTGGCTCCAAGTCATTGGTGATACGAATCGCCAAGTCAATACGGGCATCAACTAAATTGACCGAATCATCAGTGGTAAGAATATCAATCGCTGTTTGCGGCCAGTGAGAAACAAAACGACCAACCACATCCATCAAAAGGCTATTAATCAGCGAAAAGCTGGCCGTGATTCGCAGCTGACCTTTTAGCTCCAAAGTGTTTTGATTGCGTATCTGATCCAACGAGTCAGTCAATTCAAGTAACTGGTACGCCACCTCAAGAGTCTACTCACCAGGTACAGTGAGGCTCAGACTTCGAGTCGTGCGATGCAATAAGCGCATATCCATCCAGCTCTCAAGCTCTGTCAGATAGCGCGTTACCTTAGCTCTAGACATGTCTAGATTGTTCGCAGCACGGCTCAAGCTACCTTGCTCGACGATAGTAACAAACACCTGCAAAGCGGTCAGTCTATCCATTTATCTATCCTTATTTGCGCGAAATACGAAACAGTAATCGTCGAATTATAGGGTATTTAAACGAAATATAATCAAATAGAATAGCTATTAATAAAAAATAACGTAAATAACGTAGTCTATCTACTCAAACGAAAATAAAGGTGCATTATGAAAAAATTAATGACAGCTTCTATGGCGGCCAGTGTGCTACTGCTCGCAACCCAAGTAAACGCAGCCGACCTACAACTACAAGCATATAAACCTGATCAAAATGCTATTTTCCCAGTGGTTTCTGTGCTGGCAAGTGGCGAGAAAGATGCTATCTTGTTCGATGCACAGTTTAGTGTCAAAGATGGTGAAGCTTTGGTTGATATGATCAAAAAAAGCAATAAAGACCTAAAAATGATTTATATCACGGCAGGCGATCCAGATTACTATTTCGGTCTTCAGCCTTTAGTCAAAGCCTTCCCTAATGTGAAGGTTATGTCTAGCCCTTCGATTATTGAACACATTGAGGCGACTAAAGATGCAAAATTAAAGCATTGGGGTCCAATCCTTGGTAAACATGCGCCTACCAAGATCACAGTACCGCAAACACTTGATCAGTCTACACTGACCCTAGAAGGTCACAAAATTGAAATCAAGGAGATGGGAACCCATCAAGCATACATGTGGGTACCAGAGTCAAAAACCGTTTTCGGCGGTGTGTCGGTAACATCAGGTATGCATGTGTGGACTGCTGATACCCAAACTAAAGAAGCTCGTAGCGAGTGGATGCAATCATTGGAACACATGAAGTAATTAAAGCCAAACCTTGTGATACCAGGTCACTATTCAGGCAACCTACTCAAAAAAGACTATGCTGTTGATTTCACTCTCAGTTATCTAAAAACTTTTGAGCAAGCACTGGATGAGGCAAAAAAGCAAGACTCTAAACAGTCAGAAAAAGTGATTTCTACTATGGAAGCAGCTTATCCCGCGTTATCTGGGGATACTAATTTACAAATAGGCAGTAAAGTAAATACAGGTGAAATGAAGTGGTAAATACGGACTATTAGATAGAAATATCATTATTTGATAAGTCTGTTAGCAAAATACAGGTGTCAAAGTGCTGGCGTATGAATGCTTGGTCAATCAGCATACGCCAGTACTTTTAATGATAAATGAGAGCAACTTATGACAATACAGTATCGTCGTGCTACGCCTGAAGACTTTGCAGCCATTGTTGACCTTTTTGTCGTCAATATGAATTTGAGTGTATTTACTACTGCAACAGATAAGCAGGTTCTAAAGCAACTGGCTACCCTATTTCTAGCTAAAGACTGTCATCATGCTACTTTTATACAAGTTGCAGAATATGGTGACATTATTTGCGGTGTGGTGATAGGGATCACTAGACAAGATCCACATAAAGCTTTGTCATTCGATGATAAGCCTATTATTGTTCAGATAGAACAAAAGCTAGGTCTATCTGAACAAGGACAACAGGTATTAATTGATTTACAGAAAAAAGAAACGGCTGGTGCGAAACGAAAGACAGTCGATTTTGATAGCAAGCTACAGTTCTTCTGTGTAGATCCAGACTATCGTCGTCACCGTATTGGAGCGACGTTGATTCAAGCATTTGAGGCTTATCTCGTGGCACAGGGCGTAACCACGTATGCTCTACATACAGACACCCTGTGCACTTATCAATACTACGATAATAATGGCTATCAGCGTGTTGATGAGTATCCCAACCATCTAAACCCGCAGATAATGCACTTCACCTACATCAAACTCTTGTCTTAACACGTTTATAGAGACAATCATCCATGATGACCAAACGAGTATAATCTAAAAGTTCTAAGACAATATTCAGACAACCAATAAACTATCTTTAATTAGCCAATAAAGCAGCTTCGAATGGATAGTTAGTAAGGTTTTCAAACCCAGTGTCTGTAATAATGATTTGATCTTCAAGTTTGACACCATTTTTACCACCAACTCGACCTACATACGCTTCAACGCAGAGTGCCATACCCGGCTCCAGTACGCCACTATAGCCATGGCATTCAAGGTCTTCGGGGTAACGAATAGACGGGTATTCATCACAAAGACCAACGCCATGCATCATCACACCATATCTTTGCGCTCTATATTCTTCAGGAAGTAATAAACCAGATTTTGTCACCTCTTCAAATGTCATTCCTGATTTTAATATAGTCATGTTGTGTTGGATATGTTCATAAGCTACCTGATAGAGATGCTTTTGCTCTGCACTTGGCAAGCACTCCCCAATCATCCAAGTTCGAGACAAGTCTGCACACATTCCATAAGGGCCAATCAGATCTGTATCGAATGCAAGTAACTCACCCTCCTTCACAATTCGAGGGCCGCTTTCTTGAAACCAAGGATTGGTTCTAGGCCCTGAAGAAAGAATTCGACATTCTATCCACTCACCACCTCGACGAATAATTTCCGCATGAAGAATAGACCATATGTCATTCTCAGTGATACCGGGTACTGTTGCTTCTTGCATGCACTTCATCGCAACCTCTGTTGAGGCAATTGAACATCGCATGGCATTAATTTCATCTTCGTTCTTAATAGATCGAGCAAACTCCATCACTTCCTGACCATCAAAAACATCGATTCCTAACTGTTTTATCTTATTGAAACCAGCAATTTCAATTTTATCGATAGCCAATCTTTTATTGTCTCCAGCATGCTCCTGTAAAATAGATTGAATTTCTGAAGCAAACCTAGAGGCATGTTCGTCAGTTCTATCGCCGGTTTCAAAGTAGAAGAAAGAAGCGCCTCCTCTGACTTCTTTGATCAAAGGAAGGTGTGCTGATAAGTGCTCACAATTGTGAAAATCCCATAAAATAAGATGTCCTGATGCAGATACAAAACAGGCTCTAGAGTGATTATGGGTTACCCATACCTGCATATTTGTGGAGTCAGTCGCATAACGAATGTTAAGAGGATCAAACAATAAGATGCCGCCAAGATCTCTTTTCTGTAGTTCTTTTACGATTCTTTGGAGGCGGTATTCACGCATTCGTGTAAGGTTAGGAGGTGTCAACCCTAGCTCAGCCCACTCATTGAAAGCAATATCTGTGGGACCTATCTCGACACGGTCATTATCGTTCAGAGAGCCATCAGCTTTAAACGCGCCACCTCGACGCCGTGGAGGGTCGATTTTTCGATTTGAAGATGTGACTGAGAATGTGGTTATATTGCTCATTATTTGGCCTGCCTATAGTAATAACTTCAACAAACAAGAGCTCTCTTGAAGACTAGAGCCTTGCCTGAATGGTTGTATCTATAGTAATTTGCCACAAAAAATGAGTATAAAAAAAACGATTTAAACACACGAATTCATGACATAAATTCATGCGAATATTATTATAGATTCTTTCTCCGCTCTCTCTATTGTAAAACGCTATAGAGCTGTTCTTTTATATTTGACAGACTCTCGTATGGCTAGCCAAATGAGAGGGATAATAATCAATGCTGAACCTATCAATAAGCTGATATCTGGTATCTCATGGAACCACACGATGCCGATGAACACTGCTCCTAACAGACCCGTATATTCTGCACTAGATATTTTATGTGCTTCAACCGCTCGGTAGACCAGTACGCAGATACCCGCATAGATCAAAATAAACAAATTTGAGCCTGCTGCTATCCATAGTGCGTACCAACTCAAAGGGGCATTTTCCCAAATAGCCAAACCAAGCCCCAACGGTATTCCGACTAAATTGGTCAAAAACAGTGTCTGAGTAACGGTATGATTCGAAGGCAATTTACGAACCAATAGATTGTTTGTCGCCATGGTTAAGGCCACGATCAACGCAAATATAGCACCCATATTAATTTGTGTCGGTTTTACCACGACAAGAATACCTATGAAGCCTAGTATTGCCACAATGATGCTTGGTGCTGTAAGTCTGTCTTTATAAAACAGGAATCCTAACGGCAACATCAGTAAAGGTGCAGTATAAAAAATCGCATTCACCGTTGCCAGCGGTAACGCTTGGATAGACAACACCATGAATACCGCGCCAAACAACCAAATATGCCCACGTACAAAATGCCATTTTACGTTACTAAGTAGCTTGGCTTTTGGGTTGAATAAACAAAACGGTAGCAGCATCAAGACAGCTGTTAGCTGACGCAATAGCACAAACTGATAGACCGCTGCGCCATCTGGCAACTCTTTTATCAGCGCATCTGAAAGGACTGCAATCATGTTTCCTGCAACCAACAGTATCATTGCAAATCCAACACTCATCTTCGGCATTATCATGCTTATACCTATCTCAAAATACATAAAATTTTAAATTAAGCCATTTAATCTAATGGTCAGATAAATAGTATATTCGCGTATACTCATGACGTATAATGATATAAAAACGTTTAGTATTATTTGAACTCATAATGAAACTTCCTCCATTACGTGCCATACAATGCTTTGAATCTGTAGCAAGGCTTAATAGTTTTTCTAAGGCAGCAGAAAGCCTCAACGTGACGCAAAGTGCCGTGAGTCATCAGGTTCGAATGCTTGAAGAGTATCTTGGTGAAGCGCTATTTTATAGGCAGGGCCGAACCCTTTCTTTAACAGACATAGGTGCTCGCTATTTCACAGAAGTAAATCAATCGCTGACTACTCTATCCAATACCAGTCAGGCCATTCGCCATGATAAGCCTGGCCATATTCGCCTAGCGCTGTATAGTTCAGTGGCTGTCAATTGGTTGATTCCTCGGTTAGAAAACTTCCGCGAACAGCACCCAGAGATTGAGCTGACCTTAAATATGGTGACAGACCAAGACGACTATAATGAGCAGTGTTCGGATTGCTTTATTACCGTCAATCCACCGAAACGTAACGTAGTCAGCAAGCTTTTATTCGCTGAGAAGCTATTCCCTGTCTGTGGTCAAAAGCTTTGGGCAGAAATAAAGGATCAGCCATTGCCTGAGGCGTTATGGCAACACCCTATACTGTCCGTAAAGTATTCTGACAAAAGTGAAAGTACGGCTAATGATTGGCTAAAATGGTGTAAAGCAGGCGGGTTTGAGCTGCCAAGCGAGGTAAAGATTAATCAATTTAGCCATGTACTGCTTGCCGCACAGGCTGCACGTTATAACTTAGGTATTACGCTTACCGACAACTATATGATGCTAGAACAAACACATCAGCAAAATCTTGTCAAAATCCCAATGCATGAATTACTCACTGGCGACAGTTTCTATTTCTTTTATAATAACTTAAAGTCAAATCAACCAGACATCATTAAATTGAGTCGTTGGTTAGAGTCACAATGTCTTTAAAAGTGTTTTAAATAGCATTTTAAATAAGTGTTTCTAAAGACCGTCATTAACGAGTATTACCTATAATTGCGACCAATAAGCACTGTGAAAGTATCAACCCCCTACGATAAAGAGCAAGACCTATGCAAATAATCCTCAATCAAATGGATATTACCGATTATCAAGTATCAGTAAATGCTGCTGCGATATTAAAATCAATCCATGATCATCAAGTTTGTGATGGCTTTATGATTTTTCCAGAACTTGCTTTGACTGGCTTTCCGACGCTAGACAATATTGAAGCGTTGTATCATCAATCAACAGAGCACTTCCAAAGTATATTGGAAGCAAGCAAAACTACAGATTCAACCATCATTATTGGACATATTGACAAACAGGATCAACTTTTCTATAACGCATGTTCTTTTATAAAAAACGGCAAAATCATTCATAAACACCGAAAGTCAAAGCTTTGGCTTGATGATGTTGGGGTATTTACCAGCGGAGAAGACCTGTCAGTGGTTAGCATTAATGATGTGGTTTGCGGTGCTCAGATTTGTTTTGAGCTAGAGTTTCCAGAAGGCTCAAGAGCACTGGCAAAAAAAGGCGCACAGATCATATTTATGCCAAACGGCAATATGTCTCCCTATGCAAATACCCACTATGTATTGACTCAAGCTCGGGCTATAGAGAACCAATGTTTTGTGATTACCTGCAATGGTGTCGGCGTCGGTCATGGCGGTCAGTTTGTAGGAGAGAGCCTAATCGTCTCTCCTACAGGAAGCATTATAAAAAAACTTGGTTCGTCGCCAGATATAGTAATAGTAGATATAGATTTAGAGGAACTAGAGCAGTCTAAGCAAAACTATCACTATATAGACTTGTCTTAATGTAACCATAGAGCTTAATCATTAAACTGAGTGGCAAGGTTATTTTCTGGAGAAACCATAGTGAAGAAAAATCACGGTTACGTATCGCGGCTGATGCTGGCAGGTTGAGAACCAATGGGTCATCGTTGAGCTAGTATAGCGCAGTCTATATATCCTATGACTTACTATGCTCAGTCTCTCAAAGCATCTTCAACAAAGCTCAACCGGTCTTGACCAAAAAACATCTCACCATTTACGAAGAAACTTGGTGCCCCAAATACGCCTCGTGCTACTGCTTCTTCGGTACTAGATTTTAAACGCGCCTTGACCTCAGGCTCACTAATACGCGTCATAAAATCAGTCGCCTCAATGCCTGCTTTCGACAGAACTTCAGCCACGACTTCTGGTGATTCCATATTTAACTTTTCAGCCCATAGCCCATTAAAGACAGCGGATAAATAACTCTCAAATTTAGGTGTCCCCAAATAAGCGGTAACACCGCGCATAAGCTGCATCGTATTGACTGGGAAAAATGGATTGAAGCGAAAAGGCACGTCATAGATGGCTGAAAAACGCTTAAGGTCTTTGAGCATATAAGCGCCTTTAGCAGGTACGGCAGCTGGTGAGGTGTTACCAACGGCTTGAAACACTGCGCCAAGTAACATAGGTCGCCAAACAATCTCGGCATTGTGACGCTGCGCGATACTCGCTAACTGTGTCCATGCCAAATAACTGGCTGGGCTACCCACATCAAAGAAAAACTCTACTTGTTTACTCATCTTTGCATTCCTTGCAATATATTAAAAATCCATTAAAATTTTGACGGTTATTAACCAGATAAGATTAAAAATTTTCCATCCATGGGCGTAAATCCAGCTCATGCGTCCAGCTATCTCTTGGCTGACAGTGCAGCTGCCAATACTGCTCAGCGATATGTTCTGGATTTAAAATACCGTCTTGGTCTTTTAGCTCATAGCGCTCAGGAAAGTTGTCACGAATAAAATCAGTATCAATGGCACCGTCAATGATAGGATGTGCGACATGGATGCCTTTAGGTCCCAACTCGCGCGCCATGCTTTGTGCCAATGCCCGCAGAGCAAACTTAGCGCTAGCAAAAGCCGAAAACCCTTTACTACCGCGTAAAGACGCTGTTGCACCCGTAAAAATAATTGTCCCCCTCGCACGTGGAATCATGACTTTTGCCGCTTCTCTACCTGTCAAAAACCCCGCCAAAGCACCCATCTCCCATACTTTTCGATAGACCCTTTCTGTCGTATCTAAGATAGAGAAATGAACGTTTGCCCCGATGTTAAACACTACTACTTCAATCGGCCCAATGTCTTTTTCAATATGGGCAAACAGCTCAACCATTTCTTGTTCTACACGCGCATCACAACCAAATGGCTTGACTACTCCCCCAGCCGCTTCGATATCACTGACTAATGTCTCTAGCTTCTCAACAGTCCTTCTGGTCACGCACAAAGTAAAACCTTCTCGCGCAAAACGTCTGGCAACAGCGCTGCCAGTGGCATCGCCTGCGCCGATTACAACTGCTACGGGTGCTCTGTTCATGTCTATTTCCTTATAGGTTCCTTTTTAGAACTAACAAAAATATAGCTTTATTTTTGTACCCTGTCAAGCTAACCTATATCTTACAGATAAAGGAGATAACCTATGCGCTGGGATGAACTGAACCAACAGTCTTGCTCGGTGGCTCGCACTTTAGCAGTCATTGGTGATCGTTGGACGCTCATGATTTTACGTGATTGTTTTTTGGGAGTCAGACGATTCGACGTATTTGAGCAACGCTTAGGCATTACACGCCATGTCCTGTCCGACCGTCTTCGCAAATTGGTTGAATATAATGTTCTAAGAAAAGTCGCCTATCAGCAGCGGCCGCTACGTGAGGAATATAGACTGACAGAGTGCGGATTAGATTTGCACTCTATCGTACTGGCATTGGTCAGTTGGGGTGATAAATACATGACTGATGAACGCGGGGCACCGCTGTTGCATAGACACAAGGCATGTGGTCACATTATGCATCCGGTGACAGTATGCTCCAAGTGCGCTGAACCCGTTACTGCACGTGATATTGAAGTTGAGATAGGACCCAAATGGATCGGTAATGATGGAGTGAGTATTTAATATAGTAGCGGTTGATGAATAACTGGAGCTAGACATCAGAACACTTTATTTAAAAGACTTAACCTTTTACGGCTGTTCCGTACTACAGCCTGAAGTATTCCAAAACCTCGTTAACTGTATCGAACAACGTAAAATAAATCCAATCGTGGCGTGTACCTTTCCATTAAAACAGATACATATTGCTCAATCGGTTTTCTTAGAAAAGAAACATGTCGGTAAAATCGTTTTGAAAGTTGCTCAAGAATAATCATCGATCAATAGCAAGTAAATAGCGTATAAATGGTTTTGAATATTTTATTCAAAGCCATTTATATCTAAATCAATAAACGCTGTTTTGAAGCATAAAAGTCAACCTTATCAGTCATGACTGTCAACCATTCATTTTATTGTTAGCAGCAGAATATAGATTAAACCTATGAGATAACTGTCATTTCAGTAACGACAAATTCATCGACCATCCCATCTGTTACTTGTACATAGTTTTGGAAATGCGGGCTTTGTACATGTTGCTGAAGACACTCGTTGTTTTCCCAAATCTCATAAACCACGAAACCGTTACTATTTGCATTTTCTTGATGCAAGTCATATTGGATACAACCTTGATCATCTTGTGATGCTGCTGTCAGTTTAAGTAGCTCAGTTTTAACTTGTTCAACGTGCTCAGGTTTGGCTTTGATAGTGGCGACGATGGTAAGTGGTTTGTTTGCTTGCGTGCTCATCTATTTATCCTATGTTTATTATTATCATTGATTTAAATAGGTCCAATATGTTTGCTAAAAGCGTCACATTGGACCTATTAATCTAAATGGCGTTATGCAGACCAGCCTTCTAATACAATCTTGCCATGCGCTTGCTGTTTTTCTAGCATTTGGTGCGCACTACGTAGATGTTCAGCGGTGATAGCCCCAAGATTGTGAGCAACTGTGGTTTTGATCTCGCCTGCATCAATCAATTTTGCCACTGCATTTAATAAATGATGCTGTTCAATCATGTCTGGCGTACTGAACATTGAGCGTGCAAACATAAATTCCCAATGCAGGCTTAAGCTTTTGGTTTTAAGCGGGTTGGCATCTAATGATTTTGGATCATCAATCAGTCCAAGCTTACCCTGCGGCTTTAAGCATTTAATGATTTCTTCATAATGATCTTCAGTATTATTGAGACTCACCACGTAGTCTACTTCAGCAATACCTGTTTTTTGTAGTTCATTAGACAATGGGTTACGATGATTGATAACATGATCAGCACCCAAGTCTTTGAGCCATTGCACGCTCTCATCTCTTGAAGCCGTACCAATAATCGTGGCAGACGTTCTTGTCTTTAACAACTGCGTTAAGATAGATCCAACGCCGCCCGCTGCGCCAATGACCAATACTGAGACGTCATTAGCATTCTCGCTACTACCGCTGTCATTCGCTATGCTATCAGAGACAGGCACTTGCAAACGATCAAATAACATCTCCCAAGCTGTAATCGTTGTGAGTGGTAATGCCGCTGCCTCAGCGAAAGACAAAGAAGCTGGCATATGTCCAACGATACGCTCATCGACCAACTGATATTCAGCATTGCTGCCTGAACGGGTCAAGTCTCCAGCATAATAGACGTTGTCGCCTACTGAGAATAAACTAACGTCTTCACCGACAGACGTCACAGTACCAGCAGCATCCCAACCAATAACAGCATACTCACCCTCTGCGGCAGGTCGCCCTTCACGGATTTTATAATCTACTGGATTGACTGATATGGCTTTCACTTCTACAAGAATATCGCGGCCTGAAGCAATTGGCTTATCAAGGGTGATGTCTTGTAGCGATTGTTCATTATCAATAGGTAGATTGTTTTGATAACCAATGGCTTTGATAGTTTGCATAATATTGTGTCCTGTTTTTAATAAGAAAGTTTTTAATAATAAAATTTGAAAATGTAGTTAGGGCGTGTCTTCAATTCACTCGATAGTTATCTAAATGGGCTAAAAATAGCTAAATTTTGCCAAACATCGTCAAATCGCTGGTTAATATCCCGATATTATCGGCACTATTTTCCTCGTTTGACTGCAATTTATCTCATTTTTATCACCATTTTTGAAATGAAGACACGCCCTAGTAATGGTTCAATTGTTTGAAATTTATTGATGCTGCTAAATGCAAATTTTATGCATCTTATGCAAAAATTGACTGCAATACTGTCTGAGTCTGCTGCTCAAGCTCTGCAATGGCTGCTTGGTTTAAAGCATCAGCATGTGGTCGACCAAACGCCCCTCTTGCATCGCCATGTGCGCCATCTTTTATATCGTTATCAAAGTATTTACCAGTATCATCAGCGAACTCATCCGAGATGGCCAACTCCGTTAGGATATTTGCGCCCTTGTCTGCTGATGACCAATATTGACCATACGCCTCATCGACCATTTTTGTGTTCAGTAGCGAGCCTGGATTGACGGCGATGACATTGATATCGTTGCTAGCGACTGTGTCTGCTAATGCCATACTCCATATCGTGAGTGCTAGCTTACTTTGGGCATAAGCATCCTTATCATCGAGGCGGGTCTGGCCTGCAAATGCTTGATAAGATATTGACGCTTGCGCAGCTGAGCTTAAGTTCACGATACGCGCTTGATTAGACTGCTCTAGCAAAGGTAATAAAGCATTGGTCAGCTCATAAGGCGCTAGGTAATTGACTACGAAACGTACATCCAAACCGTCTTTAGTCATTGCTGATGCCGTGGTATAAATCCCTGCGTTATTTATGAGCACATCAAGCTTTGGCAGTTTTTCATTGACATCTGCTGCCATCTTTAGCACATCCGTTAAATCAGAAAAATCAGCCACAAACCCATCAATATTATCTACTGCTGCGCCTGTCGCGACTGCTTGAACTTCTGCAATGACGCTGGCAAGCTTGTCAGCATCGCGGCCATGTAAATATACTTGGTGCCCAGCTTCTGCCAGTTTTAGCGCTGCCAATTTGCCAATGCCATCTGTGCTGCCAGTGATCAAAATTGTTTTAGTGGTATTCAGAGTCATAAAACGCCCTTATTGTTTGAATTATTTTTCAGTTTTGGATACCTGTTCTATTTTATCCATCGTGATAGCACCCATTGTAATGAAAGTGTTGTGCTTCAAACAGTAGCCATCACCTAAAACACTTTCAATATAATTTTGAAAGTGAGTTATATTTAAGGGGTTATTTAGACTGTTATCTAAGCGGTTGCTAGTTATACTTAGGTTCAAAATTCATGAGGAATGTTAAATGCAGTATCCCATAGCAATTACACCAAGTAATGAAACAACAGCTTATGGCATATTTATCCCAGACATAGTGGGTTGCTATTCAGCCAGCGATGAACGTGCAGATATCTTTAATAATGCTAAAGAAGCAATTATGCTCCATCTAAAAGGATTGATAGAAGACGGTGAAGCCATTCCTCTACCTACCGATAGTACCAAACATAAAGATAATCTAGATTTTGAAGGAATGGATTGGGCAGTAGTAGATATTCAGATACATGAGCTATATGAATGACATCAAAGAACCACTCATGCCTGTCAGATATAATAAATGAACTAAAACAATTCACGTAATAAAATGGACAAGTAACCTAACCATGAAAAATTAAAAAGATAATGAATAGAAAACTGCATTATCAATCTTATTCTAAGTTACGCTATGCAAATTGGCGTTCGAATGACGTCCAGTTCTCAATATAGGCTGGCTAGCAAATAAGACAATCACACCAACTAATGAAAACACACCAAAGGCGTAGAACGCAGTAGCAGCCCCATACCGATCCACAACCAAACCAGTAAAGATGACGGGTACACTAAGCCCTATATATGCCATCAGAAAATAGCCTGCACTTGCACGTGCCTGCTCATTTCCAGCAGATTTTGCGACTCCTAACATACCGCCTAAATAGACAAAACCATAGCAACTAGTACTGGCCAAAAATGCCGCCAAAAGAATCACTGGTAGATTGGCATTCAACGTCCCCCAAGCCAATAAAGCATAAGCTGGTAGTAAAATCAGAAGACCAAGCTTGCTTGAAACCTGAGGATCAAGTTTTCGGGCGATTGGCTGAACGATCAATCCACAACTGATGGCTAACATAGAGGATATCCCTGCATACTTAGCGAGTCCATGCGTGGCCAGTACTGAGGGAATAACTGACAGTACCAAACCTGTCGTCGCCCAACAAATCAAAATACCGCTGCCATACCAGATGACCTCACGGTTAAAATAAGGTAGCCGTAGCATAGAGGTGGGCAAATTAGTGCGTTTAGGTGCTGTCTCTGGTAATTGATATAACAAAAACATAGCGAACAGCCCGCTCGCTAGCAGTAAGAAAAAACTGGCTGGCTGATTGGTTTCATAAAACATCAAAGAAACCGTCGTCAATACAGGGCCAAGACCAAAACCTATCGTTGTACTGGCCGTCACCCACGCTGTCGCACGCATCGTATCTGTTGAGCCGAGCAGCTCAATCATATAGGCCGTCGCCGTAGCAGCCATCAGAGCCGTTCCCACACCAAGTACGAATCGCGCTATTGCTAACGCGCGCGTATATGGATAAAACAACATAAGAGCCGTCGCTGCTACCGATAGGGCTAGAGAGATTAAAATCACCTTGCGCCGTCCGATGCGATCAGATAATCCGCCAAAAGCTAACAATACAGGTATGACACCCAATACATAAAAGGAAAACGCTATCGTAGTTGCTAGTACACCATAGCCATCATTGTGTGCATAGGCGGCATAAAGTGGGCCTTGGATATTGACGCTGGTCGTTATCACACATAAGGCAAAGGCCAGATATTTATTATATTTTTTAGTGGTCATATATCGCTGCTTTTTGAAGAATAATCGTTGAATTGACTGAGGTAAGTGCGTTTCACAATAGAAACACATCTACCTCTACATCGTTTACGTTCAATAATTAAAACAAAAGCACAGTAGGTTATCTATATACAATACAGTACAATTAGACAGAACTGTTTGGTCTATAGAACCCATACAGTTCGAATATCAAATCAATGTAGTTTCTCATCTATAATTTTGAGACGAGACCTCATAGAATCTGACCTACTAAAAACTGTAAAAAATATGAATAAAAAGTTAACACGCATCGAAATTGTCATGGCTGACGTAAAAGAGAAAATAGCGACCGTTATTTACATGCCAGAGTCGCGACTACCCTCCGTCCGTGCCGCTGCCAAAGATTATGGGTTCTCACCATCTACGGTGGTTGAAGCCTACGAGCGCCTGCAAACTGAGGGCTTTATTTACTCTCGGCCTGGTGCAGGGTTCTATGTGGCAGAGACGACAGCGCCGCTATCATTGACAGATATAGCACCAAAAATTGATCGAGTGGTAGATCCATTGTGGGTATCACGGCAGTCGCTGGAGCCATCCGATGGTGCGCTAAAGCCAGGCTGCGGTTGGTTACCAGCGGACTGGCTATTTGAAGCAGGTATGCGCCGTGGTCTGCGAAATGTAGCAAAAGCTGACGCGTCTATTATCAGTGAGTATGCAACGCCGCTAGGGCTGTTAGCATTGCGCCAATTACTCACGCGGCGTATGGCAGGATTGAGTCTCAATGCAGAACCGTCACAGGTGATATTGACGGATTCAGGTACTCAAGCGATAGATTTGATTTTTCGATTTTTACTGACACCAGGTGACACGGTAATCGTCGATGATCCTTGTTATTTTAACTTTCGAGCACAGTTGCTTGCCCATAGAGTCAAAGTGGTTGGTGTGCCTTATACGCCAAATGGGCCAGATATAGATGCCTTTGCAGCGATTTTAGATGAGCATAAGCCGCGCCTGTACATCACCAATGCTGCCATTCATAATCCTACGGGCGCAACGTTATCACCTGCTACGGCATACCGTGTATTACAATTGGCTCAGACTGCTGATTTGTACATTATCGAAGACGATATTTTTGCAGATTTTGAAGTCAAGCCTGCGGCGAGATTGGCGGCTTTGGATGGGTTATCACGAGTATTCTATATCGGCAGTTTTTCTAAAACGTTATCAGCATCCCTACGCTGTGGTTATATTGCAGCGCCTACAGAGTGGGTTGAGAGTTTGGTAGATTTAAAGATAGCGACTGGCTTTGGTGGCAGTCAGTTAGCAGCGGCGGTTGTGTTCTCAGCATTGACTGATAGCGGCTACCGTAAGCATATGAATGATATCCATACTCGGCTGGCAAGCGCGCGTACTCATACGCTACCACGATTGGCCAAATTAGGCATCGTACCGTGGCTGCTCCCACAATCAGGTATGTTCCTATGGTGCCGATTACCTGAGAATAATAATGCGACCGAATTGGCCAATCGCTGTTTATCCAAAGGTGTGGTATTGGCGCCGGGTAATGTTTTTAGTCAGTCGGACAATGCTGAGAACTTTATGCGGTTCAATGTGGCGCAGATGAGTCATTCAAAAATATTCGAGGTATTGGCTCAATCGTTAGACTGAACAATCAGAGACTTGTAATGCTAATACTGTTTTATTATATAGTGACCTTTCGACTATAACTCTAAGCCTAAATATCAGCCAAGTATAAGCCAAACACAATCAAATCTAATCACTTCCGACAACGGATAATAACTCTCTAGGATAGCTCATATGTCCCCTATATATACTGCATTGGCTGTACTGGTTACCTTTATCTGGGGCGTAAATTTTACCTTTATCGCGTGGGGTCTTGAGAGCTTTCCACCATTGATGCTTACCGCCCTGCGTTTTTTCTTTACTGCTGTACCACTGGTATTGTTTCTAAAGCCGCCTAAATTCAACCGTACTTTGTTTATTTATGCCATCGGTACATTTGTCATGCAGTACGCCTTTGTCTTTACAGCGATGCATCTGGGTTCATCCCCGGGGCTGACGGCACTACTGCTACAAGTTCAGATTTTTATCACGGTTTTGCTAGCGTACTTTATATTGGGCGAAGCAGTCAGCCGTATGCAAATCGTCGGTATGTTGGTTGGTGTACTAGGACTCAGCGTGATTGCGTTAAACCTTGGCGGTGATATGCCTTTGGCAGGGTTCATCTGTATTTTGATTGCGGCCATCGGTTGGAGCTTTGGTAACATTGCATCCAAGCAAGCATCAAAACAGGCTTCAGAAAAAGTGTTAGAAAAAGCATCAGAGCAAACGGCTCTAAAAGCGATGCAGCAAGGAACAAGGGTATCTGTTGCTACATCCAGCACTGAAAAAAATAAAGCCTCTGCTCTGTCTGCGCTAGCGCTGGTAGTCTGGGGCGGTCTCATTGCTTGCGTGATGTTGACGATATCTTCTCTTACATTTGAGACTGATGCATGGCAGCTAGCGACGTTTACTGAAGCTTCACTCAAGTCTTGGCTCTCACTTGGGTTTATCGTCTATATCTCAACCTTAATTGGCTTTGGCCTGTGGGCACACTTACTCAGTCAAAATACCGCGTCCAAGGTTATGCCGTTTGCACTATTGGTGCCCGTATTCGGTATGGTGACCTCAGTACTACTCACAGGAGAAGTGGTGACGTGGTGGAAGATGCTGGCCATGGTGTTGATCTTATCAGGGCTGCTATTAGCAAATGTGGTGTAATGGACATTTTTCATGCTGGCGTAAGGTCTAACGCTATATACTGTCTATATTTGCAAGGAATCAAAGCCATGAATCAAAAAACTGCCCTTTTTGTAGTGAAAAACACACCAAGAAGAACGGGATTAAGCTTGGCAAGCAGCAGTATCAATGTCTAGCTTACAAACGGCAGTTTTTAGGTGGCATAAGACTCAATAACCAAACCCTATGGAATGAATATACGCAAGGTAAACAGACCTACCAACAGCTAGCTGATAAGTATCACTGTAGTCTTAAAACCATACAAAGACGCTTAGATAAAGTTAATATTGAGTATCAAGTAAAACATCCTAAAACGGCTAACATCATCATGGACACCACTTACTTCGGTCGCAAGTTTGGTCTAATGGTTTTTATGGATAATACGACTAGAGCCGTTCTTTATTACGCGATAGTCAGCCATGAAACCAATAGTGCCTATAAGCAAGGGATTGATCATCTAGTGTCGTTAGGCGTTGATATACAAAGCATCACCTGCGATGGCAGACGAGGGCTTAGAACGTTATTTACTTGCACCCCTTGCCAGATGTGCCAGTTTCATCAGGTGCAAATAGTGACTCGTTACCTCACTCGTCGCCCTAAAAATATTGCTAGTATCGAGCTTAGACGGCTCACTTTAGACTTAACTAAGCTTGATAAAGCCACGTTCACAAAATGCTTAGATCAATGGTATTTAACCCATGAAGACTATCTGAGTGAGCGTAGCACCAATGAAGATACTGGTAGAACGTGGTATACGCATAAGCGTCTAAGAAGTGCTTATCGTAGTCTTAGAACCAATAGCGATTGGTTGTTTACTTATCAAGAATACCACCACTTAGATATACCAAATACCACCAATTCTCTTGAAGGGTTATTCAGTGAGCTTAAGCGACAATTACATAGTCATCACGGGCTAAATGATGGACGTAAGTTACGGTTTATAAAAGACTTTCTACTATCAAAGTCACTCAAATAGCATGAATTTTGTCCATTAGCGACTACCTTCTACTTTTTAGCATGAATTTTGTCCATTACACCGCAAATGTGAAGATGAAAATAAAAAAAGCTGCTAACGATGACCACTAAGACACTCGGCCATCATTAGCAGCTTTTTATTTTCTGCAGCTTTTTTTATCGTTATCTTAAATCATCCACGACAGCTAGCATTGCTACCAGTGATGCTTCGCCTAATTTGATAGAACGCTCGGGTGACCAACCCATCTCTTCATCGGGTAGATTATCATTGTCTTTAAATGGCATCTCTAACGTATTGGCGAGGCAATCAAAACGCTCTGCTACCCAATTGGTGGCAACGGTCATATTGGCAGCACCTCGTGCATCGATCTCATAGCCAATCTCAGACTGAAAATCAGCACTGGCTAACTTCAATACGTCTGAAAACTTATCACGTAGTCCAGCAAGACGGTCACTGTAGCTTGGCGTCCCTTGTGACCCAGCGAGGAATACATACGGCAATGCTTCATCGCCATGCACATCGTAAAATAGATCCACGCCGGTCGCTTCCATTTTATTAATCACATGAAATACTTCAGGGCTTTTGTCTAAGCTTGGGCTTTGCCATTCACGGTTTAAATTGGTTCCGACAGCGTTAGTACGCAGGTGTCCACGTACACTGCCATCAGGGTTCATATTAGGGACAATATAAAAGTTTGCCTTGTCCAATAACTGTTTGCCAGTCGCATTATCGCTATCTAACAAGCTATACAACAAACCCTCAATGAGCCATTCAGCCATCGTCTCACCTGGATGCTGACGAGCAGTAATCCATATATTGCGCTTGTGAGCAGCACCGTCACCTATTTTAACTAGGGTCAAGTCACGTTTATCAAGCGTTTCGCCTAGATGCTCTAACGTCACTAGCGGATGCACTTGCACAGCGGCCAATAAATCTTGATGACGCTCATAGCTATAAGGCGCAAAATAAGCAATTTGAATGGTTTCGCATTCTAACTCTGCCACGATGGTCAATTTGCCATCTTTGTAAGACGTTGGCAGACGGAACCAATGCTGACGATCATAAGAAGCCACCGCTTGGTAGTTCTCCCAACCTTCCAGATAAGAGGCCCCTCCTGCATTCATAATATTGAGAACATACTGCTCCCCTATTTGACCTGACAGACGAAAGTTAAACCACTGAAAAAACTCACCACCAACATCTGGACGAATCGCTAATTGAATGTCTTTTTTGTCATCTGTATTAATAATGTCAATGTTGCCTGCATCAAAATTAGCCGTGATATGCATAGTCATTCCCTAATTGATTTTTATGATTGTGTTTTAAGTATTATGTTCGTTATCGACTTACTCTTCTACCTATTGCCTTTTAATAATCTCTAGCTTTATATTGGGCACTAGACATACATTTACTTGGTCATTACCAGCTCGTTTTCAAGGCAACCATCTATCAAATTTATCTATTCAGATTGAATATCTATCGTTGACTAGGGCGTGTCCTCAATTCAATCGATAGTCATCTAAATGAGGACACGCCCTACTAAAAGATTAAACGTCCGCCAATAACTCGACACTCACTTGAAAGTAATCATCGTCTTTTATAGTAATAATGACGTTACCGTTATGCGCCCCAACGATAGACTGTACGATGGATAGACCCAAACCTGTTCCTGTATGGCGATCTACTGTTTTGTGATGTCGATAGAAGCGCTCAAACAACTTATCTGCCTCACTTTGTGTCAACGGCTCATCTAATTGGTTGGTGATGGTCATTCGTAGAATATCTTGTTTTGATTGCTGAAAACTGGTTATCGTTGTGCCCACTATCTTATCTGAGTTCATTCTATCTGCCCTAATGGTTATAACGCTATCTTGAGCAGCATAATAAATCGCATTTGATATCAGGTTAGCAAAGAGCCTTTGTAATAAACTTTTATCCCCTAAGACAGCGCTGAAATCACCTTTGGTTTCAATAGCGATACCTCGGTCTTCTGCAATCATTTCGTAGTAATCAACGAGCTTGGTGATTAAACTTTCCGTATCCACGTGACTGATTTGCGAGTCACTCAATCCTTTTTGGGTTTTTGCCAGCAGCAGCATATTATTTATCATGGCCGATAGCTGCTCTAAGGTGTCATGCTGATGGTGTAGCTGCTCAATGTATTCATCACTAGCTCTCGGTTTGTTTAACATGACTTGCGTTTGCGTGCTGAGTGTCGCTATTGGAGTGCGCAGCTCATGGGCGATATTGTCTGAAAACCGTGACAATGATTCAAAATTACTTTCAAGCTTGGCCATCATTGAGTTGTAAGATTCTGCTAGTGGTCGCAGCTCTAACGGCATATCGCTGACCGTGACTCTGTCGTCCAATCTGTCAGGATTCATTCTTTTCATTTTTTGGACGATGGTCGCCAAAGGGGCAAAACCCCAGTACACACCCAATGCCGCTACTGATATGAGCAACAAGGTAATCGCGAACAAAATCATACTAAGCTGACGATTGAACTGTAATAAATACTGATGATGCACATCTATAGGCAATGCGATAAGCGCGAGCATTTTGTCGTCTTCAATGACCATTGCTCGATAGTATCGGCTATTGATATTCATCACAAACTGTTGCTTATCATTATCTTGTTTCAGTGATGACAGATTAAACCCCTCTCCTAGCTCTTGAGCAAAGTTATTGGGGGTACTAGACAGTATCTGCCCTTCTTTATTAGCGATAATGGTTTTTAGATCGTAATCTAGCCAAGAAGAATGCTGATGATCAGCTTCATCTGATATCGCTGCGGTAGAAGTATTTCCATCAGGCATTACGTCAGGTGCCGCTCTTAGCGACTGTTGATTATTCAATAGATTTTGAGAGGTATGTAGGGTTTGGGAAGTTATAGGGCTACTAGGTTCTATCACTCGTTTACGTAGGTTAAAAGCCGCATGGGTCATAATCTCAGCGTCCATTTGCTCAAAATGGCCTTTAACAGAACGTTGTATCCATATATAAATAATAACCTGCGATATAACAACAAATATCGTGAGCAACAACACAGTACGCCATAATAGTGGCAAGCGCCGATTGTCCAACCTGTGTTTCATATTAGATATTGCCAGCTTCGTGAGACGGATTATTATCAAGCACTGTATCGACAGCCTCCAATCGGTACCCCATACCACGCACAGTATGAATCAGCTTTGCCTCATGCTCATCATCTATTTTTATGCGAAGACGCCTTATCGCCACATCAATCACATTGGTATCATTTTCAAAGTTCATATCCCACACTTGAGAGGCGATGACGGAGCGTGGTAGGACTTCACCTCGGCGCTCTAACAGAAATTGTAGTAAGGAAAACTCTTTCGCCGTGAGCTTAATAGGCTTATCTCCTCTATGCACAGTACGCTTTGCAATATCCATTTTGAGGTCTGATATCTGCATAATTGTACTTTGATAATCGGCTTGATTGGCACGTCGCAATAAGCTTTTTATTCTAACTATCAATTCTGCAAATGCAAAAGGTTTGGTCAAATAATCATCGCCACCAATCTCAATCCCTTTTATATTGTCACTTAAATCATCTTTTGCGGTTAGAAATAGCACAGGCGTATGCTTGCCTGCCGCTCGGTAATTACGCACCAGCTCAAAGCCACTAACGTCAGGCAGCATCACATCCATCAATATCACGCTAAATTCTTCCGTCATCAATGCATGATAGCCATCTAATCCTGTTAGCTGATGATCCACGATAAACCCAGCTTCGGTTAAGCCTTTTTTTATATACTCGCCAAGCTTCAATTCATCTTCTACCAGCAGCACTTTCATTGTAATTCCTCAATACGGTCATGATTGTGTAACGTTCTAACCTAACCAGCACAGGTGACAACATTGACTGGTAGCTGACAAAGATGTCATGTGCTCGTAATCAGACTGTCAGTTTTATTTTGCTAACCTACATAAACGATAAATAGCTGCTCGTTTCAATACTTAGCTACGATGAATTATTTTTATCGGTAATCAATGTAAACAACTTACAAAAGAGGTTTTATATGAAAATTCATGGTTCATTCAAAAAAGCAGTATTGCTATCAGTCTCTGCACTTATTGGTACTACCACTGCCAATGCGCATACGACTGATCTAAGCACTTCAATCATCAATAGCTGCGATGCTGTGACTGAGTTTGCAAAAAACTTGGATCATAACGATGCTCAGCTCTCAAATTCACAAATGAAAAGCTATATCGATGCGAGAGTGGCTTGTGAGATTGAACACAAAGATCAACATCTACAGTCTGAAAAATATTTCATCAACAAATATGGTAGCGATAAGTGATATCAGCTCTGATGTCATACTAAAGGATTACTGACAACATTAAAAACCATAAATATTAAGATGACAGAATTGTAATCTTACCGTCATCTCTCTGTCAGAATCACTAAAGTATGCTTTAAAGTAACTTAATATCTTAAAGTCTTTTCGACTACATACCAAATCAAATAAGGATTTACCATGTCACTATTCAAATCAATGCCACTGCTCAAATCAACGCCACTGTCTAAATCAATCATAGCAACTGCTATAGCCTTAGTTGTTTCAACCTCTGCTTTGGCACACGACCCAAAAATGCATGCTGACAAAGATCAAATGAACTGTGAGAAAATGCAAAAGCATATGCAGATGATGCAAAAAATGGATCATAGCAAAATGGATATGAATGATCCTGCTATGAAAGCTATGATGGCTAACATGAGCAAAATGAAAGCGATGTACCAAAAGCACTGTGTGAGCAGCGATAGCGACTCTTAAATATCAATTTATAAGTTCAACACTATAGTCAGTTCAATATAATTTCGATACAAGGAAACCGAGAGCAAGTTATACATTAGTATGCTTAGCGAGGATGACGCTGTAGCGGATTTATATAGACTTGACTATATTGTCAGAGAAGCTGATCAAGCAGTAATGGGATATTAAAGAAAATGGATTTTTAGGACAAACCTATGAAGTTCTTGTTAGGAATACTTTTTACTGTCTTTGTCGCTATTACAGGTATTTTTATTACGGTGACTAGCGGCATGATAAATATCGGTGCTGATCGAGCTCATAGTCCGCTGGTTTACGATTTTTTAGAAACTGCCCGCACACGCTCAATTGAACATGCCAGTAAGAATATTTTAGTTCCCAATTTAAAAAAGGCGGAGATGATCAGCTCGGGCGGCGCAGATTATAAAGATATGTGTGCTGGCTGTCATTTGTCTCCCGGCGTCAACAGCACAGATTTAAATAGCGGTATGTACCCAAAGCCTCCTAACTTTACTGAGGCAAATATCGTTAAGCGCTATCAAAATGAGGCTGGTGCCAGACAAAGCTTTTGGGCGATTAAACATGGCATTATGGCGTCTGGCATGCCCGCTTGGGGCGCTACTCACGATGATGACAGGATGTGGGCGATGGTCGCTTTTATTAGATCGCTACCTGACTTAAATGAAAACCAATATACCATGCTAACGACTCGGCTAGACGATAGTATGTTGGATATGTCGTTTGATGGTGAGATGGATATGTCAGGTGATGGATCCGAAATGCAACATTGATTTTTTGTAAAAAATGCAGTGCTCAATAGTGCTACTTTTTGCGATTTGAGTTTTAAGCTTTGCTAGCACTATTTTGTCCAGTGATGTGGCTCTAATTTTTATAATATTTAATCGTCAGACAGACGCTCGGGAGTAGTTTTATGAGACGCTATACCAATAGATTTATTAATGAACATCATCAGATATCTGGCCGTGTGCTCTCGGCGATCGTGGTATTGCCATTATCGTTAACGATTGCTGCGTGTAGTCAACCTAATTCCGCTGCTGACTCAACACCAGCGACTGAGCCAACTATTGCTACGCAAAACGTGCAAACTACGCAAACGGAGCAACCAACAGCTGAAATAATGCCAGTCAGCGCTCCTTCAGATACCCAATCAACTATCCTAAAAAACATCTCAGCCACCGTTTATAAAGATGCCAATTGTGGCTGCTGCAAAGAATGGGTCGGTTATGCCGAAGGTCATGGTCTAAACGCAACCGCACAGAATGTCGAAGACGTGTCCTTGTTTAAAGAGCGATACAGCGTACCGCAGCAAATGCGCTCTTGCCATACCACCGTCACTACTGATGGCTACGTTTTCGAAGGTCATGTTCCTGCTAAGTATATGGCGCAGTTCCTAAAAAACCCGCCAAGTGATGCGATCGGACTTGCTGTACCGAGCATGCCAGTCGGTAGCCCAGGTATGGAATACCAAGATAAATTTATGCCATATAAAGTGATGCAGCTTAACAAAGATGGCTCAACAGCTATTTATGCAACGATTGACACACCGCAGCAGCAACTCTAGCTTGGTTGTCATTTAGATAGATTATCCCGCTCTATTAATAAGCGGCCAAAGACATAGGCTTAGCTGATAAATATAGACTCAACTCTCACTTTATGGATATAAATCAGGTGAATTATTATGAACAAAACTATGCTTAATCGCAGGCGTTTTTTGACAGGATCTTCTACCTTGTTAGGGGCATCCATGCTGTCCACCCTCCCGTCTATTGCCAATAGTGCGCTCGGTAAAGGCCAGCAGAATGTAGCCGTCAACAGTGATAAAGCCGACCATATCGTACCTATCTTAACTGGGAATGAGTTTGATTTGTATGTCAGCAAGAAGCCTGTCACTGTCAATGGCAAGTCGAGTATGGCGACGCTGATTAATGACTCATTGCCAGCACCAACGCTAAAGATGCGTGAAGGCGATACCGTAACTATCCGTGTTCATAATCAGATGAATGAGTCAACCTCTATTCATTGGCATGGTCTGCTCGTCCCATTTGAGATGGATGGCGTACCAGGTATTAGCTTCGATGGTATTCCTGCGAACAGCACCTTTACCTATAAATTCAAACTTAAACAATCAGGCACCTATTGGTATCACTCACACAGTGGCTTTCAAGAGCAAACCGGTATGCTCGGTGCTATTGTCATTGAACCAAAAGGCCGTGAGCGTCATCCAGTCGCAGAAGACCATGTGATCGTGCTGAGTGATTGGACGCACCGCGATCCGCACAATCTCTTGAAGTTGCTCAAACAGCGCGCTGACTTTGATAATTATCATCTGCCAGATTTCAAAAAACTATTGTCTGATATTGCCGCAACAGATTTAGAAGCCGTTTATGACAAGCGCAAAATGTGGAATCAGATGCGCATGATGCCGACGGATTTTACTGATTTGTCTGGCGAAAAGACCTTTACCTATCTGATGAATGGTAAGACCACAGCAGCCAATTGGATGCAGGTAGTGAAAGCAGGACAGCCCGTTAAATTACGATTTATCAATGCTTCAGCGCAAACCATCTTTGATGTGCGTATACCGGGTCTCAAGATGACTGTAGTAGCAACAGATGGTATTGATGTCGCACCCGTTGCGATTGATGATTTCCGCATTGGCGTGGCTGAGACCTATGATGTCATCGTCACGCCTACTCAAGACGCACATACGATATTTGCCCAAAATATCGATCGTTCAGGCTATGTTGCGACCACGCTTGCGACCAAAAAAGGTGCGCGAGCTGCCATACCGGCTATGGACAAGATCGAATGGTTGACCATGGCCGATATGATGGGTGCGATGGGTGATAAAGGCTACAAAGCAAAGCATGCTAAGACCGAGTATGACTTTAAATCTGATATGCGTGTCGACAGTCCACGTATGAACCTAGATGATCCCGGTATTAACCTGCGTAATATCAATCGTGACGTGCTGAATTATAGTCAGCTGCACTCTGTCGATGAGGCCATATTTGCAGAGCAGCGTAAGCCTACCCGAGAGATCGAGCTACATTTAACGGGTAACATGGAGCGCTATATTTGGGCGTTAGATGGTGTCATGTTTAAGGATGCAACGCCTGTCAATATTAAGCCAAACGAACGCGTACGTATTACCTTAGTCAATGACACCATGATGAACCATCCGATGCACCTGCATGGTATGTGGAGCGACTTGCGCACGCCATCTGGAGACTTTCAGGTACGTAAACATACGATTGTGGTACAGCCTGCGCAAAAGATTAGCTTTGATGTGACAGGAGAGTTTGGACGATGGGCGTGGCATTGCCATCTGCTTTATCACATGGAAGCTGGCATGTTTAGAGAAGTTGCCGTCGTTTAACAAACCTTCGAATATGAGGCTTATTATGAAAATATCTAAGAAAAATCTGTCATTCATTGGTTTGTCATCGCTAGTCTTGCTCACATCATCGTTTGCAACGGCTGCTGATATGTCTGGTATGGATCATAGCGGCATGGATATGTCGGGTGATATGTCTGATATGGACCACAGTGGCATGGATATGTCTGGTATGGATATGTCGGGCATGCAAGGTGGGCAGCCACCAGCTGATGCTCGCAGTCCAGACTATTCAAATGGGGTTTCATACGGGCAGTATGGTAAGCCCATGATGATGGGCAGCATGCCATTATGGGGAGTCTCAGTAGACGATTTGGGTTATCAGTTTGATGAAGATCAAATCAACTTCGAGTCGACGGGTTGGTACGGTACTGATAGCAATCGTATAAGACTACGCACGGAAGGTAGTGCTCAGACTAAAGATGATAAAGAAATCGATAGCTTAAGCTCCCTTGCCTATTGGAAACCACTAAGTATTTTTTGGAATGGTGAAGCTGGTGTCGCTTACGATACTGAAAACGACAACGCTGCCGTAATGGCAGGTATTGTCGGTACCGCGCCTTATTTTATAGAAACGGATGCGAGAGCCTACTTATATACCGATGGTCAACTTCGTCTTGATCTGGGCGCAGAGTACGAATGGCGTTTGGATCAGCATTGGGTAGTCATACCGGAGGTTGGACTGACTGCCTTTAGTAAAGATGACCATGATAATGGTATTACCAAAGGCTTTAATGAGATGGAAACTGAGGTCAGGCTGACTTACGAGACATTCAGTCGCCAGCTAGCTCCTTATGTAGGTGTTAGTTATGAGACAGCGCTTGGCAAGGCTCGTGGCCAACGACGTCAAGAAAATGAATCAGTTGATAGCAATAGTTTGACTGCGGGGGTTAAATTCTGGTTTTAACTGTCTACCCATTTTAATTTAACAAAACAATGGAGGTCATATCATGGAAGCTGCTAAGCAAAAAAATATGAACCCTTATGTAAAATTTACCTTAATGATTCTGACATCGACTGTCATCATGTATATCATGATGTACTTCAATACCTACCAGTGGGATCACATTTACTTTAGTGAAACCCGAGCTTATATGGCGCTATACATGGGTGCCGGTATGGCAGTCGTCATGTTGGCATTTATGACCGATATGTATAAGAAGACCAAGGTCAATTTGATGATCTATGGTCTAAGTGTATTGATGTTTGCAGTTGGTATCTGGGGCGTTAGATCTCAAGCGACTGTCGATCAAGTCGATTGGATGCAGGCGATGATACCGCATCACTCGATTGCCATTCTCACCAGTAGCCGCGCTGATATTGAAGATCCGCGTGTGCAACAGCTTGCTGATGATATTATAAAAGCACAAAAACGTGAAATTGATGAAATGAAGCAGTTGATTGATGAGCTTGAATAAGAGAATGGTGTACCAGTGAACGCTGCGAAAAGCGATTACTTTTTTCTGCTCAGACGCTCAATGACCCAGCCTGCTAGTGGGAAAGACACCAACTGTGTCAGTGGAACAAGTATTATCGTTTCAATTAATACCACCACTGGCAGGCTTAATCCTTGGGTCACAGGCTTCAATAACGTCAATACGATTAGGAGCGTTGGATAAAGTCCGACATATCCTATCAATATGCGTATAAGTCTGTCTTTGGAATTCTGATTCATTGCCTACTACCTATTGATAAAACGATAAAAGAAAAACCTTTAAGCGACAAAAACAATAATTGTCGCTTAAAGATTGACTGTCTGTGAATATCCAACAAGTCACAAATTTATAAATGAAAATAAGGCCATTAGTATTAATGGCCTTATCTCAGTCACTGTTTATGTACTTTGCTATTCTTGATAGTAAGGATAATCACTGTAGCCCACATCAGTACCACCATACATCGTGGTAGGATCTACTTCATTCAATGGCCAGTTATTGGCAATACGCTCTGGCAGATCAGGATTGGCGATAAAAGGACGACCAAACGCGAATAAATCACCGTAGCCTTTTTCTAAAATGTTCACAGCTTTTTGTACCGTGTACTTGCCAGCATAAATAATACGGCCTGAAAACTCTTCTCTGACTGCTTGATAAAAAGTGTCTGGTAAATCAGGCGCATTATCCCAATCAGCTTCTGCAATGGACAAATAAGCAATACCCGCTTGCTCAAGCAATTTGACTGCTTCGACATAGGTATGATGGGGATCTGACTCTACCAAGCCTAAATACACGCGCGTCTCATCCGTACTCGCAAATAATGGCGCAAAGCGTACGCCTAAACGATCAGCACCCACCACATCACTGACAGCAGCGACGATTTCTTTTAAGAAGCGCAAACGATTGGTCAACGACCCACCATATTGATCATCACGGTGATTGGTGTGCTCAGAGATAAACTGATTGACCAAATAACCGTTAGCACAATGCAGCTCTACCCCATCAAAACCCGCCTCCAATGCATTGCGCGCAGCGGCCGCATACATCGTTACCAACTCACCAACTTCATCGGTACTGAGAGCGCGTGGCTCACTTGGATCAGCCAATGCACCTGCACCTGGACCTGTTTCAATAAATACTTTGACGTTATCAGCGGTAATATCAGACGGCCCTACCGGCTGAGCACCATTAGGCTGCAAGCTGGTGTGCGACACACGGCCTACATGCCAAAGCTGAGCAAAAATAATACCGCCTTTGTCATGTACTGCTTGCGTGACTTTTTTCCAACCTTCAACTTGGGCTGATGAATGGATACCTGGCGTCCAAGCATAACCTTGACCTCTTGGCTCAATCTGCGTACCTTCCGTCACCATAAAGCCTGCTGACGCACGCTGTGCATAATAGCTGGCCATTAAGTCATTAGGGATATTGTCAGGTTGCGTGCTACGAGAGCGTGTCAATGGCGGCATTACGATACGGTTGTTGAGCGTATAAGGCCCAAGTTCTACAGAGGAAAATAATGTCTTTGTATCTGGAATAGTTTGTGTCATAAGTATCTCTTTTAAAGCAGCTGATGGCTTATTATTGAATGTATTGAGCCTGTTTTAATGCTTAATAGCTCATTTAGTGGCTACTTAAGCAATGTTGGTCAGCATAGCGTTTTGCAGGTACAATTAGAAACAACCGTTTCTTGTTTAAGATACAATTATTAATGGTATGAAATTATGAATGGTATGAATCGGCTCGATATCAAGCAACTTAGAGTATTGCAGGCGCTACTTGATCTAAAAAACTTGTCGCAAGTCGCACGCAAAATGGGGCTGACCCAACAAGCCATCAGTGAGCAGTTACGCAAGTTACGTGAGGTATTTGATGATCGTTTGTTTATTCGTCAAGGCAATAGCATGGTGGCAACACCAAAAGCGCTATCGATGCAGCAACCTATTGACCATATATTAAAGCAGTTGGAAGATTTGTTAGAGCCAGAGATTTTTATGCCGCACACATACAAAGGCATATTTACGATTAGTGCGACTGACTATGCGACGCAGGCATTATTACCGCAATTGTTTAATATTACGCGACGCGACGCACCTGATCTGAAGCTGATCGTCCGTGATTTTGCCTCGGACAATATCAATCAGCTGATTGCAGCAGGCGAGCTTGATTTGTTGATTACCTTCCCTGAATTTATCCCTGATAACTTATCATATGTGACTTTATTTGAAGAGCAACATTTATGCGTGACGGGTTGTGAAAATACCTTTGCCACAGAGCCATTGACGCTGTCGCAAGTGGCTGCACACGCGCAGCTAGTCGTGTCACCCTCGCGTGCTAATTTACGCGGCTCTCATGATCAATGGTTTGCAGAAAAAGGTCTAAAACGAAATATTGTGATGTCGGTTCCTAGCTTTTCGGCTGTACCAGATATTTTGCACACGACTGACATGATTGCGTTTTATCCTTCGCGATTATTGCCGAGCAGTAAGGTCAAAGAACTTGAGGTGGAAGCATTGCCGCCTACTTTTAAGGTCATCGCAGCATGGCATCCACGTACTGCTGACAGTGGCATACATCGTTGGTTAATCGAGCAATTACGAAATCTATAATAATTGACTTAGCTATAGCCAACCTTGAAACGACATCGAAAGTCTTTAAATTTGAACTTGACGGAAATAATGTAATGGCAAAGTATGAATAATAAGCGACGTTATCTCTTATTTTGATAGGTTGTTAATAACTGCTCTATCAACCTAAAACAACCTTTGATTCTGAGATTCAAAGGTTGTTTTATTTTTGACAATTACGCTGAAACACTGTGATCTATGCTTTTTAGAATACTTACCCAAACTGAAAAGCAGACAACTGCGTTTTTAGCACTTGCTGGGAGTAAACCTTGTGCCCTTTGTCACGTCCTGCTGCACCCACCGCTATCATAAGCGGCAACAAATGCTCCTCTGCCCCTAACGGATGTGAGTCAAGCGCGTGAGGCGCATTTTTCCAATTGGCCAATGCCGCAAGTCGTTTATCCGAATCTGCTAATTCCACAGTATTCGTTAGCCATTCATCAAAACGCTCTGATGGTTCAGTAAAACTAGTATCACCATAACCACGCATATTATGAAAGCTCATGCCGCTACCGACGATTAGCACACCCTCTGTACGCAGTGATGCCAGTGCTTGACCAGCAGCTAAATGCGCCTTCGGGTCTAAATCATGACGCAAAGATAGCTGCACCACTGGAATATCTGCCTCAGGGAACATTAGCTTAAGCGGTATAAATACGCCATGATCAAAACCGCGCTCCGCATCTTGTTTATTACCTACCCTTGCCTTTGTCAGTAGACTACTGACTTGCTCTGCCAATGCTGGCGCGCCTGAGGCTGGATAAGTCAAACTATAAGTATGTTCAGGAAAGCCATAATAATCATAAATGAGATCAGGTTGCTTGCCAGCGGTGATACTAAATTCAGCCGTCTGCCAATGCGCACTAATGATTAAGATAGCCTTTGGTAGCTCAGGTAAACGAGTAGAAATGCCCTTTAAAAACGTTGCCATCTCATACCACGTATCCGCTGGTTGCCAATCCATAAAAAAACAAGGCCCTGCACCATGCGGTATAAACAGTACAGGCTGGCTGACTGGCTCATTAGATAAAAGTGTTGTCATGGCTTTCCCCTTGTTGCTTGTCTTAAATGGCTATTTTCAAATGGCTTTATTCACTAATAATTGAATAATCCCATTTACAATTATAAAACCTAGTCTAATTTTTCTGATAATACTTTATCCATACTGAGGGAGCCGCCACCTTGAATAGCTAGGGCAAGCGTAGCTACCATCAATGTTAGCGCGTATTCATAACCGCCATTATCAGCAAATAGCCCATTGCTAATATGGACAGAAAAAATAGCCACTAACATGGTAAAGGCTGCGGCTAAAGCAGCTGGTCTGGTTAACAAACCTAATACCAGAGCCAGACCACCGAAGAACTCAGCACCACCTGCTAGTATCGCCATTAAGTAGCCAGGTTCCATACCCATACTGCTTAACCATTGAGCCGTACCTGCCAATCCATTGCCACCAAACCAACCAAATAATTTTTGGGCGCCATGGGCTGCTAAAATCAGGCCAACGGGTACACGAAGAACTAAGGCCGCTGCTCCAGCTTTTGATGTCAAAATAGTATCTAATAGTGATGATTTCATTGATGCTTACTCCATAAGGTATGATTAAAATGAATAGTGTCGAAAATGATATAAGCACACTTTACTATCAACGCTATAAAAGAGTAAGCTCAGTTATATTGAATAATTATCAACATACTGTTTATAATGAATTTGATATCGAGAGAATTATAGGGACAGATATGGATAGAATCGATGCCATGCGTGCTTTTGTCGCGGTAGTGACAGAAGGCAGCTTTAGTAAAGCGGCTATTACGATGCAGCTCTCGCCGCAGCTAGTAAGCAAGTATGTAGCAAAGCTAGAGGAGGAACTACATACTCGCCTGCTCAACCGTACTACACGCAAAGTCAGCCTGACAGAAGCTGGCAGTCAATACTTTACGCACGCGCAGCAGATTTTATTGAGTATTGATGAGATGGCATCGCAGTTAGGCGGCTTACAGCAGCATCCCAAAGGCGTCCTGCGCATCAGTGCGCCCGTCTCCTTTGCCCTAAAGCATATGGCAAAACTCATCACTGATTTTCAGGAGCGCTATCCGTCAGTTACCGTTGATCTGCAGTTGAGTGATCGAAAAGTAGATATCGTTGAAGAAGGGTTTGATATTGCCCTGCGTATCGGACAGCTCCAAAGCTCATCGCTTATCGCCAAGCAGATTGCTCCGATTCGCGTGGTATTATGCGCCTCGCCCGAGTACCTCAAAAATCATGGCACCCCTAAGCAACTTGAGGATCTAGAGTCGCATCGCTATTTGCATTATAGCTATATGAATGTAGAAACTAAGGGTCAAATCTACAAATACCTAAAGACCAAACAATTCAAAGAACGTAGCGTTTTCCATAGTAATAATGGTGACGTACTCGTTGAAGCAGCTATTGCAGGCGGAGGATTGATATTACAGCCGACTTTCATTGCTAGCGAAGCATTAAGTACTGGTAAGTTGGTTGTAGTGTTGCCAGAATATGAACCTAGCCCTTTGGGGTTGTATGCAGTCTATGCCCATAGAAAACTACTACCTCACAAAGTCAGATGCTTTATCGACTTTATGACCAACTACTATGGCACGCCGCCGTATTGGGATGAGAATATATAGCTCTAAATATAGAGACATAAAAAAGCTACGACACATCATGTATCGTAGCTTTTAGTTTAAGCAAACTTAAGCGAGCTGATTTGACGATCAGATCCAACCTTCTTCTAACAGGTGCTCAGTATTGCTGATTTTAAAATTATTGCATAAGTCATAGAATGCCATTGGGTCTTCAACATTATCGAGCAACTCTCGTTTATGCAGTGCCACAAACAGCGCCAACGCATACGCTGCACTATGGATAGATTTTTTAGGATTAAAGGTAATATCAGTAAACCCTTGATATTGAATCACTTCTTCATGCAGCTGAGGGTTTTGCTTGAGCGCATTCACGTACAGCCAGTCATAAAATGTCGTTAACGGCTCTACGCCCCATTCCATACCAAAGTAGTTGTAGCCAATGAGCTCGCCCGAGGTCATCAATCGCTCATCTTTTCTGGCTTGTCTTGGCGCTACTGTTAGCAAATCTGTATAAGGACCACCATCTTCAAAAACCATACTGGCTTGAAAAGCATTTTCGACACTATATGGATTGCCATCATGCTCATCAGTAATCTTTAAACTAAACGGGCTTAGCGGAAAACTCAGCTTATTTCCAGACTTACTGGACAGCTCTAATACGTGCTTAAATCCATACTTTTTGCGAATGACTTGTTGTAGGTCATTGATGGATTTTTTCTTTTGTCTGGTCGCAAATCCCACATGCCGCTCAAACATAACCATATCCGTTTTTACCAAATTGTCACTGTTGACTTTGGGCATGAATACGGGTCTTTGTTCTATCGTATTTGGTACTTCTTCCATAGTGATGTGCCTTAATATCAATGGTCTTGTATAAATGTTTTATGTTAACGGTGCTGATATCACCTGCTGTTGACGACGTACTCTGTCATTGATAGCCGCGTTTATTATTATTTGTATTTTCTTCGCTAGCAGCCAAATACAGTGAATTGATCTAGAGCTATCGAGAGTTATCGAACCCTATCAGCGCTCGCTGGGCAGTTTATCTTATTATCAGCCATTTATCCTGCCCTATTTTAGAATTAATACAGCCACACCTTCAACAATAAACCATAATTGAGCTATTTTGTATTCAACGCCAAATATAAGACGCTATTATAAATGAGCTTAAAAGTATTTAAAGAAATACGCTTGGCGTGCTAGCGATGATGTCAACCTATATGCTGTCGCTATAGATTTGAAAATAAGATTAAAAATATAGTTAAAAACGACAGAGGTTGTTATGAAAACAAAAAATAATAAAGCCCCTACTTATCAAGAAGTGCTGAGCATTGAAGGCATGAGTTGCGCCTCGTGTGTCGGGCGTATCGAAAAGCAGTTAAAAAATATTGAGCACGTTGAAAAAGCTGAGGTAAATCTTGCCACTGAACAGGCAACTGTTTATTCATCGCAGCCTTTAGACGTTGCCCAGTTAAACAAAGCAGTAGAGCGCGCAGGCTATAAGGTGACTGAAACCAAGCCTATCGAGCTATCCATTGAAGGCATGAGCTGTGCCTCTTGCGTTGGGCGGGTAGAAAAATCTTTGGCCAAAGTCGCTGGCGTGCAACAAGCCACAGTAAACCTTGCGACTGAACGCGCTTGGATTAAAGGCGATGCGCAAATACAAACGAGTGAATTGATTGAGGCCGTTAAAAAAGCGGGCTACGAGGCCAAACTGGTAGAACAAGATCAAAGTGATCGACAAGATAAAAAAGCCTCAGAGCAAAATCAGCTTAAACGAGATTTAGGGCTTTCTGCGCTGTTGTCACTGCCCGTATTCATTCTAGCAATGGGCTCGCATATGATTCCCGCCTTTCATATGTGGGTGGTGAATAACCTCGGCACCCAGCAAAGTTGGTTGATACAGTTTGTCTTGACCACATTGGTATTACTCTTTCCAGGCCGACGCTTTTATCAAAAAGGCGTGCCAGCCTTATTGCGTTTTGCGCCAGATATGAATTCGCTAGTGGCGATTGGTACTGTCGCAGCGTATGGCTTTTCCCTCATAGCGACCTTTATCCCGCAAGCGTTACCTGAAGGCACGGTGCATGTCTATTACGAAGCCGCTGCCATGATTGTGAGCTTGATATTATTAGGTCGTTATTTTGAAGCAAAAGCCAAAGGTCGTACTTCTGGGGCCATTCAGCATTTAGTAGGCATGCAGGCAAAGACGGCCCGTATACAGCAAGATGGCAAAGTCAGTGAAGTCCCTGTAGAAGACGTCACTGCACAAATGATAGTTGAGATTCGTCCAGGCGAGCGTGTACCTATCGATGGCGAAGTCGTTGACGGCCATAGTTATATTGACGAATCTATGATTACTGGTGAACCTGTCCCTGTGAAAAAACAAGCCGGCGATCAAGTGGTCGGCGGTACTATCAATCAAAACGGTACCGTGAATATTCGAGCAACGGCCATTGGTAAAGATTCTGTATTAGCGCAAATCATTCGTATGGTAGAACAAGCCCAAGGCTCTAAATTACCGATTCAAGCATTGGTGGATAAAGTCACCCTGTGGTTTGTACCAGCGGTGATGTTTTTATCAGCATTAACCTTTATAGTTTGGTTGATTTTTGGCCCTGACCCTGCTTTAACCTTTGGTTTAATCAATGCGGTTGCCGTGCTCATTGTAGCCTGCCCTTGTGCAATGGGATTGGCCACTCCCACCTCTATTATGGTCGGTACGGGTCGTGGTGCAGAATTGGGTGTGCTATTCCGTAAAGGCGAAGCGCTACAAATGCTTCAGGATGTGAGCGTGGTTGCCGTTGATAAAACAGGCACATTGACTGAAGGCAAACCTACCTTAACAGATTTCCAAGTCCAACAAGGGTTTGAGAAAGAACAAGTCTTACGTGTGGTGGCATCGGTTGAAGCAAAGTCTGAGCATCCCATTGCCTTAGCCATTGTACAAGCAGCAGAACAACAGAGTATTCAACTGCTGCCTATCACTGACTTTGAGGCGATGACAGGTTTGGGTATTCAAGCAAACGTGGCAGGCCAAGTGATCCACATTGGCGCAGATCGTTATATGCAACAATTAGGGCTTGATGTTGCGCCTTTTGAACAAGATGCGCTACGTTTGGGGCAAGAAGGTAAAACCCCACTCTATGTATCGATTGACCAGCAGTTGGCCGCTATCATCGCCGTTGCCGATCCTATTAAAGAGACGACTCATGCCGCCATCGCCGCACTACATCAGTTAGGCTTAAAAGTGGCCATGATTACAGGTGATAATCGCCATACCGCCCAAGCGATTGCCGCAAAATTAAATATTGATCAGGTAGTAGCAGAAGTATTACCCGAAGGCAAGGTAGATGCAATACGCCAGTTGCAAGAACAATATGGCCGAGTGGCATTTGTTGGTGACGGTATCAATGATGCCCCTGCATTGGCTCAATCCGATGTTGGATTGGCCATTGGTACAGGCACAGACGTGGCGATTGAGGCGGCTGAAGTGGTGCTAATGTCAGGTAGTCTGCAAGGCGTGCCTACCGCGATTGCCTTGAGTAAAGCCACCATCAGTAATATCAGACAAAATCTGGCTTGGGCATTTATTTATAATGTTGCTTTGATCCCGATTGCTGCAGGTGTCTTGTATCCCGCCTTTGGTATCCTGCTCTCACCAATTTTTGCGGCAGCCGCCATGGCGCTATCTTCTGTTTTTGTCTTAGGTAATACGTTACGTCTCAAGTATTTCAAAGCAACTGTCATTACAGAGTGAATATAGAATCGTAAAGGATATCCATATAGGGTTTAAATACACAGGTTATTTAAACCCTTTTGTTATTTAAGTCCCTTTTTAAGTTAGGAGGATAAATATGAATATTGGTCAAGCATCAAAGCAATCAGGTATCTCTACCAAAATGATTCGCTACTATGAGCAGATTGGCTTGCTAGAAACAGTAAATCGCTCGAACTCAGGTTATCGCTTGTATTCTAAAGATGATATAGACGACTTATGCTTTTTGAGACATTCTCGTGACTTGGGATTCTCATCCAAGCAAATGAAAGAGTTACTGTATCTGCGCAAAAATGCCAATCGTCAGAGCGCGGATGTTAAGCAATTGACACAAGAGCATATCGAAACGCTGAATCAAAAAATTGCCCAATTGCAAGAGATGGTCAATTCGCTACAGAATTCTTTTGATCATTGCGCAGGCGATGATAATGCAGACTGCGCTATCTTAGAGGATCTTGGGCAAGCTAAATAGAGTTCTTAACGAGCATCTCCTAATTTAGAAGGCGTTAAAACGTCAGATCATGCTGTTTTGCACAACTAAAATAAAAGTAAATATTCATGATTTTCAAGTATTGATAGTCAGCTCAGTGCCAGTAGTGGACGGTGGCAACCTTAACCTCTTGTTGTGTAACTACTTCATTATTTCATTTATTTTCAGGTGTTTATTGATGTAGCTCAGAATATCATTAACACTTTGGTCTAAACTTTCACGCGAAGAATTATATTCGTTCCAAATCCAAGTTGGATCAAATTTAACGGTCTGATCGATTGTTGTATATTGAGTTGGCATTTTTTTCGCAGCTTCAGTAAGAACGTCACCTATAAGAGTTAAGTTACTTCTGTTTATCTCTATTATTTTATGGATTTTCTCTACTAGCTCCTTTGGAAGTAAAGGAGACGAAGCTAGATTAGAAAGCTCTTCTATGGCATCGTTATACTTTTTAGTATAATTTACCTCCACTTGCTCATATTCATGCCATTTTGCTAATTTCAAGGCAGGCTCTACTGGATTGCGATCACTTATGGGAGGTACTTCCTCCATTTCCTCACCAACAGATATATGCCTGAAATTTTTTAAAAAGTTCTCTTTACTAATGACTGTTCCATAAACAGCAGTTTCTAGTTCCTTACTAAACTCCTCTGATGGTTGAACTTGATCTTTAAAAAAGCAGTTGATGTAATTCAAGTGCATTTTACAAGCGTTTATATTAAATACTTCTTGAATACCTGTTTCCTTATCAAATTGTTTTTGATTCTTATAATTAAATGCCTCTAGGATTTTCTTAAACTCCTCTACTTGCAACTTGAATATCTCAGTTTTTATTGGAGAAAATAGTGTTTTCCGAGCTTGAAGATAAGACAATATACCAATTGTACCTACAACTAAAAAGAAGCCAATATTGAAAATATTTTTCCAGTCCTCTAATTCCAAATTTTCCATAATCCCTCTTTACCAGTATGAATTATCAATGGCGTATAACACCTTAATAAGTGATGAGTAATTGTTTTCTAAAATTCTTGACGTACGGAAAATAGTAAACTATTTTCTCCTGTATTAAATAGCTTCTTAGATTTTTGGATTAAAGAACGATGCAATATACTCAAAGTCGCCACCATATTTTTGAATACCAACAGGCCCCATTGACTTAATTTTAATGTTGCCATTATCATTTAAATCTACCCAGCTCGTTACAGGGTAAACAACTTGAGAGTATTCGTACAATTTTGGGTTGTCGTAATGATACTCAACAGACTCTGTCAACTTTGCAATCCCTCTAACGGACTCACCTTCACAGCAAATGACATAATCATCTTTAGAAAATTTTGTTAGGTTCAAAATTATTCGACTCGGATCTCGATTGTCTGTCCAGTCGTTATAAACATAACTAACAAAATTGGTAATAATTTCTCTAAATTTTTGCTCATTTTTAACAGGTAATAGAGGGGATAAGTCTCCTATAGCCGACCAACCTTGCCCCAGAACTTTCCTATACTTCAATTCTTCATAAGAAGAATATTCTCGATCGATTGCTAGTAGCCATACTGTCATTATCATTCCTTTAGAGTGTATATTCGAACAAAGCGCTAGATAGCGCGCTTAACATTCTATTAAACCACGATTTCCATAAAAAATTCAGTTTTCACAGAGTTAGCGATAAAACATTGCGCAAACGATGATAATACTCAGCACATAAAAAACCCTTTAAGCGACAGATGACGCTTAAAGGGTTTATATTTTGATTTGATCAAAACTACGTTAACTGTCTTTCTTTAACTACTAGCTAACTCAAAAATAGGCTGTCCGTATTCAACGTTCTGGCCACTTTCAACCAAGACAGCCGTGACCACACCTTCTTTATTACTAATCACGGGCTGCAAACGGGTCAACTCATTAATGAAGCAAACGGTTTGACCTTTTTGAATATGGTCGCCTTCTTTGACTAGATTGTCTGTTGCATCGTCTTCACTTAAGTATACCTGCCCTACATAGGTGGCACCTACTTGCAAGACATCACTACCAGTCTGTTCAGGCTCATGAGTAGACGTGGCCTCTATAGGACTAGCGCTAACATTATTCTGCGTACCTAGATTATTAACCACTCTAATAGATTGCCCGTTGTCTGCAATCGTAACTTCGTGCAGCTGACTGCTTTCAACCAGTTTGACCACACGTGTTATTTGCTCTATATCCATAATACATTCCTTATCTTAATTTTTTAACTCATGCCCAGATATTTAGCAATGGTCATGACACTTAGGATACTCATCACAATGGCGATTAACCAACCAAATGCCGCAATCCAAATCGGATGCTTATAATTGCCAACGATATTTTTTCTGTAGGCGGCAATCAGAATGATGACCATGGCGATAGGTAGCACTAAGCCATTTAACGTACCAACCAATACCAATACTTGAGCCGGTTTACCGATAGTGGCAAACACTAGCGTTGAGATCACGATGAAACCAATAATGAAGTAGCGTTTATAAGTCTCAATGAACGGATGAAAGTTGGTCATAAAAGACACAGAGGTATAAGCAGCACCAATCACCGAGGTCACAGAAGCCGCCCAAATCACCATACCAAAAATAACTTTACCCGCATTTCCTAGAATGTACTGAAACGGCGACATGGCTGGGTTGGCTGGGTCTAGTGCAAAGCCTTGAGATACCACGCCTAATACGGCAAGGAATAAAAATACGCGAATAACAGAGGCAATCAAAATACCTGAGACTGAGCTTCTGGTCACTGATTTTAAATTCTCTTCTCCGCTGACACCTGCTTCCAATAAGCGATGCGCACCTGAGAAAGTAATATAACCGCCAACCGTACCGCCGACTAGCGTCACGATAGCCACTGCATCAATTTTGTCAGGCATGATCGTTTTGCTGACGGCTTCTGCTAATGGTGGATCAGATTTGAAAACCACATAAATGACCAATACAATCAGGATAAAGCCCATTAACTGAGCGAACTTATCCATCATAGGCCCAGTTTCTCGGCCTAAAAATATGGCGACGGCAATCACACCACTGATCAGGGCGCCTGTGATGGGCGACATGTTGAACATGGACTGCATGCCAAGTCCGGCACCGCCAATATTACCAATATTAAAAGCCAGACCACCCGCAATGATTAAGAACGAGAGCAAGTAACCGACACCAGGAAACACCAAGTTGGCGATTTCCTGTGCACGTTTTTTGGAGACCGCGACTACTCGCCAAACGTTAAGCTGGACGCCGATGTCCATAACAATAGAGATTAAGATAACAAAACCAAAACTTGCCATTAGGCTTTCGGTAAATGTGGCCGTTTGGGTCAAAAACCCTGGCCCTACTGCTGATGTGGCCATCAGGAAGGCCGCGCCTAAAATGGCGGTATTATGTTTTTTTATGGTGCTCATAAACATCCTTGTTCTATATGGGATAATTTAATCAAATGATTAGGGCGTGTCCTCATTTTAAAAATGGTGGTAAAAATGAGATAAATTGCAGTCAAACAAGGAAAATAGCGCAGATAATATCGAGATATTAGTCAACTATTTGACGCTGTTTGGCAAGATTTAGCCATTTTTAACCCATTTAGATGACCATCGATTGAATTGAGGACATGCCCTAGCGTGCGGATATTTAGTGGGCAGATATAGTGATACCTTTGAGTTCCAGTTGTTTCTTTATTTCTTGCGCGAATAAAATAGCGTGTTCACCATCACCATGTAGGCAGATACTTTGCGCCTCTACGGGTACGGTCTGACCACAAACACTGGTGACGGTTCCTTCAGTGATCATCTGCAATACATGCTTAATCGCATCATCCGTATCGGTTATTAGCGCATTGTCTTTAGTGCGGGAGACCAATGAGCCGTCTTTTTCATAGTTCCTATCGGCAAACACTTCTGATATCGAGGCTAAACCCTGTTTTTTGGCTGATTTTACCAAATAGCCGCCGGACAAACCCATGACTTTTAGATTTGGATCAAATCGTTTGATTTCACTCGCCAAAATATCTGATAAATTTTCATCGATTGCAGCTTGGTTGTACAACGCACCATGCGGTTTTACATAGTCCAAAGTCACGCCGACCAAGTCACAGAGCGCTTTAGTCGCGCCCAATTGATATACCAATAACGCACGGTAATCGGCTTCACTTAACGGCTGATGAATACGGCCAAAATTCTCTCTATCGTTTAGACCAGGGTGCGCGCCTACGCTCACGTTGTTTGCTTTTGCCAATTGCAAGGTGGCTAGCATCTCGCCATAAGACCCAGCATGAAGACCGCAGCAGACATTCGCTGAGCTAACAATCGTCAATAACTTATCGTCTTGCCCGCAGCCTTCAGCCACATCAGCATTTAAATCAATTTTCATTGGCATACTCCTTTATTTGATCGATGTAATGTTGTCTGTTTTGCTGTTCCTTTAACGCCTGCTCTAACGACACAACGACGAACTGACAGGCTTTGCCAAATCTAATCTGTGCCATCAGACCTATGTCTGCTTGAATCACGGTTGCGATTTTAGGATAGCCACCCGTCGTTTGCCCGTCTGCCATTAGGACAATCGGTTGTCCTTGCGGTGGTACTTGGATCATGCCAATATCAACGCCATGTGAGCTCATTTCTACTGGCTTACTAAATTCAAGTGCTGTAGCTCCTTCTAAGCGGTAACCCATGCGGTTGCTACTGGTTTGTAGTTTCCAAGGTTGATTTTCAAAAGCTTGTTGAGACGACTCAGTGAAGCAGTCATACTCACTGCTTTTTATCACTCGAATAACCTCGGTTGGCGCAAGACGGGCCACCCCAATCACAGGTAGACTTGATTCAGTCTTTACTGCCAAGCTGTCATCGGCTTTTAGATATCTGCCTTCAAATCCGCCAAATCCTGCTTTGAGATTGGTGCTGACTGACTGCAACACTGGCTCGATATCAAAGCCACCGTGCACACATAAATAGGTATACATGCCTTGTAGCGGACGCAAAAGCTTGAGCGTCTGCCCAGCTGTCGCATTGATACGCCAATAACAAGGAATACGCTCGTCGTCCAAATACGCCTCGTATAAAGCCCCTGTTAAGCAAAAACTGACGCTTTCTTCAAACTGTATAGTTAGCTCACCGAGCGCTATTTCAATAGCGGGTTCGTTGGCTTCGTTTTTCATCAAAGCGTTACCAGCTTGTAGCGCCCAGCTGTCCATTACGCCATTTCTACCCACACCCATACTGCGGCAACCCAGTCGTCCCGAATCTTGAATACTTGCAAGGGCACTTGCGGTTAAAATTTTCATTGATACCACCTGTTTATTTGTCTTTTTGATTCATGCATCTTTTATTTATCGCTTATTGATGAATATCAATCGCTTTAAATGTCAAAGTATCACCTGCGTTAAGCAACGTCGGAGAGGTCTTGGTTAAATCAAATAAAGCAGTATCCGTCTGGCCTAGTAACTGCCAGCCGCCTGGAGACTCAAAAGGATAAACCCCTGTCTGCTCGCCGCCGATACCCACTGAGCCTGCCGGCACTTGGGTTCTAGGTACAGCATGCCTTGGGAAGTATAAGGACTCAGACAAGCCGCCAAGATAAGGAAACCCTGGCTGAAAACCGATAAAGTAAACGGTATAAGTGGCTTTGGTATGTAGATCGACAACGGCTTCAACTGAGAGATTTAGGTCATTCGCCATGGCCGCTAGATCGGGGCCATACTTACCGCCGTAATGCACTGGTATCTCGACGTGCTTACCTTGGATGGTTTTTGAAGGGATATCATTGAGCAGGTCTGAAAGCTTATCTTTGAAAGTATTCAGCTCAGCCCAAGTTAATGGCACGATGAATACACTGAGCGTATTCATGCCAATCACCACTTCGATGACTTCTGGCATATTCTGGATGCTGTCTGATAAAGCCCAGCATTTTTGTTGTTTTTCTAAGGTGGTTGGTTTAGGAAAAAACAACGCTAGATTGGTTTCACTGCATAGTTGCCATTGTAGTTCCATCAGCACGCACTCCATTATCTGTTATCTTAATTCTGACACTAATGCCAGATTTGGTTTTCACTTTTGCGGGCAAGAACTGATTTATATATTGTCTTGTATCCACTCTTCTAGATAATGAATGCTCATTTGACCTTCACAAAACACCTCATCTTCAAACAGTCGTTGATGCAGCCCAATATTGGTATCAATGCCCGTAATTTGCGCTTCCGATAAGGCCGCACGCATTTTTTCTATCGCTTTTTCTCTTGAACGGTCTTGTACACATATCTTGGCAATCAAACTGTCATAGGATGGTGGTACGGTGTAGTTCGACTCAGCATGACTATCCACTCTGATACCAAACCCTGCTGGCATGTGGCAGTAGTCTATGCGCCCCGCATTTGGCAAAAATGTCTGCGCGTTTTCGGCATTGATACGGCACTCAAAAGCGTGTCCGGTAATGGCGATATCACTTTGCTTGTATGCCAATGGAAGCCCTGCAGCTACTCTTATTTGCTCTTGTACAATATCGACGCCCGTCACCATCTCAGTGATGGTGTGCTCCACTTGCACACGGGTATTCATCTCGATAAAGAAGAACTCGCCGTTTTCATATAAAAACTCAAACGTGCCTGCGCCTCTATACTGCATTTGCTCACAAGCTGTGACACAGGCTTGACCGATTTTCTGACGCTGCTCTTCGGTGATACCGGGTGCTGGCGCTTCTTCAATGACTTTTTGATGACGACGCTGCATAGAGCAATCACGCTCGCCTAAATATATAGCATTGCCGTGAGTATCAGACATGACTTGCACTTCGATATGACGAGGTGCTTGTAAGTATTTTTCAAGATAAACAATAGCGCTACCAAAATTGGCTTTGGCTTCTGTTTGCGTCATAGAAATCGCAGAGAGTAAGTCAGCTTCTTTTTCGACCACGCGCATCCCACGACCACCACCACCACTTGCCGCCTTGATAATGACTGGATAACCGACCTCACTGGCAATCTTGATAACTTGCTCTGAATCAGCAGGCAATGCGCCATCAGAACCAGGCACACAGGGCACGCCAGCCATTGTCATTTGTTTTTTGGCTTCAACTTTGTCGCCCATGTTTCTGATATTGTCAGCCGTTGGACCAATAAACGTGAGACCTGAATCTTCAATCAAGGCCGCAAAGTCTGCGTTTTCAGACAAAAAGCCATAGCCTGGATGGATGGCTTGCGCGTTGGTAAGCTTTGCAGCAGACACAATCGCTCGTTGGTTAAGATAACTGTGCGTGGCATTGGCAGGCCCGATGCATACTGCTTCATCGGCTAGGCGCACGGGTAACGAGTCTTTGTCTGATTCAGAATGCGCAATGACGGACTTAATACCCAGCTGTTTGCAAGCTCGGATAATACGTAGAGCAATCTCGCCGCGATTGGCAATTAAGATTTTTGTGAACATGTTTATTCCCTTAAAAATATAGTGTCAAATACAGTGTTTGTGCAGCGTCTATACAATATTGAGCGGCTATTGAGTGGCTTTAACTGTTTGGCTCTATAACAAATAAGGGCTGGGCGTACTCTACAACATCACCTTCATCGACCAAAATCTCTTTAAGCGTACACGCAGTTTCTGCTTTGACCTCGTACATCATTTTCATGGCTTCAATGATGCATAGTGTCTGCCCTACTTGCACCTTATCTCCTACCTGAAAAAACACTTCTGCTGTCGGCTCAGAGCGAAGATAAAACGTACCTAGCATAGGCGCTATTACTTGGGATTTCTCCATCTCTGTAGTCACAGTTTCATCACTACGATCACTGCCTACATTGGTATTATTATCCGTACTGTTTTGAGTGGTTTCGGTTTGAGGCTCTGAATGAGAGGCCCTTGGGTTGGGAGTATGAGCGATATGATTGCCGCTACTTTGGTTGTCGTCAGATTGGCAAACGATAGAAATACGTGCATCACCGTCAGTGACTTCTAAAGATTTTATATCGGCGCATTCTGCAAGTTTGATCAGTTTTTCAAGATCCGTGAAATTGATATTCATATGATTGGCTATTCCGTTAGAGTGAAAGTGAATAATTATTTTTTATAAAAAATTCGTACCTAGTGATGTATGTAAAGTGTGATTGTTGAACGATATGTGACAATTTATTGATTGGCTTATTAAAATAATAGTTTGAAATTAATTATCTCTATGCGTATTAAAAGTGCTGTTGTCATCAGAAATTATAGAACTGCCAAGTCTTCATCTCTTGGGTCGCAGATAAACATATGTCCTGGTGAATGCGTTATCATCAGCGCAGGCTTACTAGTCATAGCGATACTTTGCGGCGTCACACCGCAAGCCCAAAATACAGGGACTTCGCCTTCTTTTATGATGGATGCATCACCAAAATCAGGCGCATGAATGTCGGTTATACCGATGACACTAGGGTCTCCGATATGAATAGGCGCGCCGTGGACTTGCGGAAATCGAGAGGTGGCTTGGACGGCTCTGGTGATTAATGGATAAGGTATTGGCCGCATGCTAACCACCATTTTCCCATGAAACTGTCCTGCAGGCTCAGTCTCTATGTTTGTGATATACATTGGCACATTGTGATTGTCTTCGATATGTCTAATAGGAATAGACGCATTTAGCATGGCAGACTCAAAGGAAAAACTGCATCCTAAAAGAAAGCAGACCAAATCCTCTCTCCAGTAGTCTTTTAGATCTGACACCTCAGCCACTAATTCGCCAAATTTGTATATCCGATACTTTGGGACATCAGACCTCAAGTCTGCGCCTTTTGCCATGAGACGTGGCTCTGCGCTACCGACATCTGTTACATCTAAAATAGGACAAGCCTTTGGATTTCTTTGCGCAAACAATAAAAAATCATAGGCCAAATTTTTGGGCACTATGACTAAGTTTGCTTGTATGTGACCTTTACACATGCCGGACGTCGGCTTGTTAAGTTCATTGTTACTGATTAACGCTCTGACTTCAGTCGGCGTCATATTTGCTAAATCTAACATTATTACAACCTCTTACGCTTTATTATTTTTAGCAAATAAAAGTTTATTATTTGTTTTATATTGGCATGGCTATTTATAATTTTATTTCATATATCGAGAACTATGATTATCGTTATGTAACTTATCAGAACACTTTCGATATGACAAGATATGAATACAGAAATATGTGATGAACATGATGAGTGATATTCTTGAACGCACAGTTAAGGATGCAAATTGAACTATGAACAATGTCAAAAAAAAGGGCTCAAGCGTCGAGCGAGTTTTGCAAATCGTAGAAGTATTGGCCAAATCTGCTAAACCTATGGGCGTTATTGATTTAGCAGAAACATTGGACATCCCTGTACCTAGTATGTACCGATTGTTAAATCAGCTACAACCGCTTCAATTTGTCCAATTGGATTTGCATGGAAAAGTAACCTGCGGAAAAAGAATGCATGACCTAGCTTTAGACCTGTGGAAAAACAGTCCTTTTAAAGCGGAAAGGTTGGCGGTATTACAACAGCTTTCTGCCAAAATTGGTGAGTCGGTAGGGATTGCGGTGTTGCAAGACTTAGAAGTGGTGTATATCGATCGTGTGATATCTGACTGGCCTGTCCAAATACAGTTACCTACCGGAACCAATATACCTATCTGGGCCTGTGCCAGTGGTAAATTACTATTGACGCAGTTGGCAGATAATAAGTGCGAGCCTATTGTAGAAAAACTATCGTTACAGGCGCTCACGACCCATACTCAGACTGACAAAAAACAACTCATGACGTCCATTGCTGAAGTACGTAAGACACAGGTAGGGACAGATAATGAAGAGTTTATTCCTGGTATGGTCGCCTGTGCTGTCCCGATTCCGAATGGTGAACAGCCCGCATTTGCTACGGTATTTACTCATAGTCCTACTGTCAGAAAATCTTTGGATGAGCTACTGAGCTATGTGCCTGTCATGCAAGAGGCAGCCAACGAGCTATCTGTTATTTTCAATCAGGAATATAATGAGTAGCCTGTCATAATATGCTATGACGATTGTATTTCAAGCCTCTTAGCTGTTGATACGAATATGAATGTATTGAGGTTATAGATGGGGTTGTAGATAGCACACTTCCCTTACATCAACGCTCATTTCCTACTTTTATCCTCTCAACCAAGAAATCGACGGCGGCTTTTACCTTAGGCACTAGATAGCGCTGCTTTTGATACAGCAGATATACGGCCATATCAGCGTGCTGCGTGATTGCTAATGGATGCTCAAATTTAATCTCTTGCAATGCGCCTGACTCAAGATATGAGGATAGTGCCCAGCGAGTGGACATCAAAATCCCTTCACCATCACAAGCTTTTTTGGCTAGCCATGGTCCATTGTTTGAGATCGCGACTGCTGGCCCTGAGACATCATGCCACTGATCGTCCACATAGCAGAGCCAAGGTGTTGGCCCGTTTGGCGCTTTAAAATACAGGCCTTTATGTTCCTTTAATTCCATCACATGACTAGGTGCGCCATGCATCTCTAAATAACTGAGCGACGCAACCGGTATAAACCCATTGTCCATTAGCCTAATGCCAAGCACTCGCTCATTTGGTGCATAACCCCCGCGAATCGCAATATCGACATCGTCACGTCCTAATGCTGATAGCTCATCACTGAGACTGACATCCAATACAATCTCTGGGTATAACTTACCAAACTCATCCAACAATGGTAGCAGTATTTTTTCACCAAAACCCACCATAGAGCTGATGCGCAACCGCCCCATTGGTGTCGTTTGATAACTGCGTACTGTTTCTTTGCTTTGCTCGAGCTGATCTAGTACTTGCTGCATATCGTCATAATAGACCTGCCCTACTTCGGTCAATTTAACGATTCGGGTCGAACGCTTTAACAGTGTCGCGCCCAAGCTCTTTTCTAAATCAGATACTCGTCTTGATAGTGAGGATGGCGGCACTTTGAATGCATTTGCCGCCTTAGTAAAGCTGCCTGTTTCTACGACTTTACTAAAGTACTTGATGGCACGTAATTGATCCAACTGACCTCTCCATTTAGATGAATATGTGAGCATTTTCGCTTTATTATTGTCTTAAAAGCAATAGTGATTCACGTTATTCCTTATATATAACCACATTGAAACCAGTAATAATGTGTTTAACTTAGGGCGTGCTTGATATTCGACCATGGCACTGACAGAGACTATTTTTTAGACAGTTCGACGTTAAAAATAGTAAGTTTAGTCATTCTAAGCGTCTATGTTTTAACAATGAAGTGGCAAAAAATAGTCCTGTCTCATTCTGTTTATATTGGAGCTGATGCTAAAACTGCCCCATACTGTGTTGTAAATCTAGTTAAGGCACGAGCATTACCGTCGTTTTACGCCTTGTCTGGAACAGTTTTAGCAATCAGCAGTGCCTATTTGTGAATATCAAACACGCCCTAAACGTTGCAATGAAAACACGATTAAAAATAACTTTTACGTCAACAATGGAAGAATGACTTATGATTACTTTGCACGGCTTTGCTGCAAGCAACTATTACAACATAGTAAAACACGCTCTTTTATATAAGGGTATCCCATTCCAAGAGGACCTTTTGTACGCTGGTAGTGATGATCTACTAACCGTTAGTCCAGTGGGTAAAGTACCTGCGATCACCATGCCTGACGGTTTTAATCTGTCGGAATCTAACGTGATTTGTGACTTCCTTGAAGAAACATATCCTGAAAAGCCGCTATATCCTACCGATGCAGCAGAACGCGCGACTGTACGTCAGATTATGAAAATAGCAGAGCTGTATTTTGAGCTACCAAGTCGTCGTCTGATTCCATATGTATTTTCTGGTACTCAAGCACCTAACGCAGTCAAAGAGGAAGTCCGTCAAGTATTGGGCCGCGGTATTATTGCTATGAATCGCTTATGTCAATTTTCGCCTTGGATTGCAGGCGAGCAATTCACCATGGCTGACATCTATGTGCATCACGTCAACACTATTGTCAACGCTTTTGGAGCGACTCAGCTTGAGTGGGATGTACTGGCAGAAGTGGACGGTATGAAAGAATGGAACAAAGCCATGAGTGAAACCGACATTGCAAAAAGCGTTCAGGCAGACAGTCAAGCAAACATGCCTGAGTTTATGCAACACGTTAAAGCTCTAATCCAAGCCGCAAACGCTAAATAACCTGTGGCAATGTGGTCACTAAAAATGAGCCACATTAAGAAAATTACTAAAATTCAATAACCTAAAGAACGACCAATGCCATAAAGGGATTGGTCTAAAAATCCAACTATTTGCAGGAGCAAATCTTATGACCGATAAAAATAAACAACTGGTTTCAACCATCAGTGATGACAACAAATTAACCCTGTCTTTAAAAGATATCGAGATGCCGCAACCCGGTGCTGACGAAGTTGTCGTTCGCATGGAAGCCATGCCATTGAACCCCTCTGATTTTGGTGTGATGTTCAGCGCCGCTGATATGTCAACCGCTGTACAATCAGGCACTGATGATAGCCCGATCATTACTGCTGATGTGCCTGCGAAATTCATGCCATCACTCAAAACGCGGGTAAATAAAGACACGCCAGTCGGTAACGAAGGCGCTGGTACAGTCGTCGCAGCAGGCTCATCAGAAGCCGCACAAGCACTCATGGGCAAAATGGTTGCGGTGATTGGTGGCGGTACATATCGTCAATACCACTGTGTCAATGTAAGAAGCTGCATAGAAATGCAAGACGGCACGACAGCTACCGAGGCCGCATCGTCTTTTGTAAACCCGCTCACCTCACTGGCAATGGTTGAAACCATGCGCGCTGAAGGCCACAAAGCCATCGTACATGCAGCAGCTGCTTCTAGCCTTGGTCAAATGCTAAACCGTATCTGTATGGCAGACGGTGTTGCTTTGGTAAATATCGTCCGTAAAGACTCGCAAGAAAAGCTATTGCGCGATATGGGCGCAAAATATGTGGTGAACTCAAGCAGCGAGACGTTCCTTGCTGATTTGACCGCCGCGATTACTGAAACAGGCGCTACGATTTCGTTTGACCCTATCGGTGGTGGTAAGCTCACCAGCGATATTCTAAACTGTATGGAGGCAGCTATTACTCGTGACGTAGAAGAATACAGCGTCTATGGCTCAAATACCTTTAAACAAGCTTATATTTATGGCGCCTTAGACCGTGGTCCGATCACCTTAAACCGTAACTTTGGTTTTGCGTGGGGTGTGAATGGTTTCTTATTATTCAATGCGCTGGGCAAACTTGGTAGTGAAACGGTTCAGTCCATGCGCAAACGCGTGGCAGAAGAAATCACCACCACCTTTGCGAGCAGCTATACGCATGAAGTGACCCTAGAAGAAGCACTACAGTTAAAATCAATCGCCGCTTATGGCAAACAGGCGACTGGTGAGAAATACTTGATCAAGCCTCAAGTCTAATTGCAAGTTAAAGAACAGTTAAAAAAAGCAGATATCTATGATGTCTGCTTTTTTATGTCTGACTAAAAGTCATCGCCACTTCGTATTTACTCACAATTTGCATAAACTTCATCAGAAAAACCATGCAATATCTATACTCAAACAAGGCAACCAGATGCCAAAAGTAATCAATTAACATTATTACTAAACTTTTGGTTGCATCTACTCCTTATTACGCCTAGTATTTCGTCCCTTTAAATAACTCTATTTCTCAAAATATAGCCGATTCAGTTTGAAAGAGAGACAAGGCAATCAAGCGCAGATGTAACTGTGATACTTCAAGTGAGGTTAACGCTGTCACTCTTTTATAGAGAATTGACTATAGAGTCTTAGTAGATGTACCTATTCACTATAAAGAGGGACTTATTATGTCAATTGATGCAATCACAATTATTGACGGCGGTTTAGGGCGCGAACTTGCTAAACGCGGCGCACCATTTCGTCAGCCTGAATGGTCGGCGCTGGCGATGATCGAAGCACCTGAGATCGTCCGTGACGTGCATCGCGCCTTTATCCAAAGCGGCGCAGCGGTCATTACCACTAACAGCTATGCGCTCGTACCCTTTCATATTGGCGAAGAGCGTTTCGCCAATCAAGCGCAAGCATTGGCTACCTCAGCAGGCGAGATGGCGCGCGCTGCGGTCGAGATGGAAGGCCGCAACACTAAAATTGCAGGTTCCATCCCGCCGCTATTTGGCTCATACCGTGCCGACTTGTTTGACGCCGATCATATGGAAGATATCGCCACACCACTTATCAAAGGCTTGAGCGAATATGTGGACTTTTGGCTCGCAGAAACCCAAAGCCTAATCGCTGAATCTGTCGCTGTTCGCGAGCTACTGGACACGCTCGATACTGACAATAAGCCGTTATGGGTTTCATTCACCCTAGAAGACAGCGAGCATCTCGATGTACCACGCCTACGCTCAGGTGAGACGGTAGAAGAAGCCGTTACTAAAATGGCAGATATCAATGTAGCAGCAATCTTGTTTAACTGCTGTCAGCCAGAAGTGATCGACCAAGCGCTTGATGTAGCGCAAAGCGTGTTGCAAGACAAAGATGCCGCGCACATCAAACTTGGTGCGTATGCCAACGCCTTTCCACCACAACCAAAAGACGCTACAGCGAACGATGGCCTCGACGAAGTGCGTGATGACCTAACGCCACCTGCCTATCTGGTCTGGGCAAAAAAATGGCAAATCCAAGGCGCATCACTGATTGGCGGTTGCTGCGGTATTGGCCCTAAACACATTCAGGCATTGAGCCAGCATTTCACAGGTACTTTGACGACAGGCACCTCAACAAAATAGAGATCGCACGATGCAAAATGGACAAAAAATTGGGCTAACCATGCTCACTGCCATCGTGTTTAGCTCGATGGTCGGTGCGGGTATTTTTAGCCTACCGCAAAACATGGCCGAAGTGGCAGGCGTGAACGCCATCATTACCGCATGGATCATCACCGGCGTGGGTATTTTGTTCCTCGCAGGCTGCTTTTTGCATTTATCACGCTTAAAGCCTGAGCTGGATGGCGGCATTTATACCTATGCCAAAACAGGGTTTGGCGATTTGGCAGGCTTCTTTTCAGCATGGGGTTACTGGCTATGTGCGACGATTGGTGTGGTTGGCTACTTGGTCGTGGCGTTTGCCGCGCTGGGTAGCTTTATTGATACACCAACAAGTATTGTTTTTGGTGAAGGCAACACGCTGTGGGCGCTAGTCGGTGAGTCTATCATTTTATGGCTGGTGCATTATTTGGTACTGCGCGGCGTTAAGCAAGCGGCCTTTATCAACTTGCTGGCGACCTTGGCAAAAAGTTTACCGCTCATTGCTTTTATTGTGTTTGCCTATTATGCCTTTGATATGCAGACCTTTAATGCTGACCGCGCGGGAACGACTTTGGACGTGCCCTTTATGGAGCAGGTCAAAGGAACGATGCTGATCACCCTATGGGTATTTACGGGTATCGAGGGCGCGATTGTCTTATCGCAACGTGCGAAGAGGCGCGCTGATATCGGCCGAGCCACTTACATCGGTGTATTGTTTGCGTTGGTACTATATGTTGCCATTACCCTGCTCTCTCTCGGGGTCATGAGCCGTGTGGATGTGGCAGCGCTTAGCAACCCATCAATGGCTGGCATTATGGCGCAAATGACGGGCGATGTGGGTAAATGGGTTATCAGTATTGGTCTTATCATCTCGGTATTAGCATCTTACCTGAGCTGGATTCTCTACTCGGCTGAAGTGCCGTTTACCGCGGCGAAGTACAATGCGTTTCCACGTATATTTACCAAGCAAAACGCACAAGGCACGCCAACGGCATCATTACTACTAACCAGTTTGACCGTGCAGCTGTGCTTACTGATGATCTTTTTGACCGGTAAAGGCTATAACACCTTGGTGATTATCTCCACCTCGATGATTTTGATTCCTTACTTTTTGGTCGGGGCGTATTTGGTCAAAGTATCATTTGCACAATCAGAACGCTGGAGCATCAAAGCCATCGGTCTGGGCGCGAGTGTCTATGGTATCTGGCTAATTTATGCTGCTGGCGTGGATAACTTGCTGTTGTCCTTGCTGCTGTATATACCTGGTTTAGCGATTTTTTATTACAGCCGCTATCAGTCAAGAGCACTGCCGAAACAGACATATTAATTATTGTTTTTACGTTGAGCAAAGGAGCGGATATAGTTTTTAGTATATTTTTAAAATAACTGTGATACATAAAAACAAGTCCAAAAAACAACGGCTTTTTGGACTTGTTTATTCAGTTGTAAGGCATATCAGGAGTTATCATTCAGGTAGTTGCATAAATCTCAAGCACTGAGTATTGAGTAGGGAAAGCCACTACATAGTCGTCTTTATGCCATAGCTAAAACTTAGTCAATAACGCTTCAAAATCCTATAAAAAGATATATCTTATTGCCGAGACTCTAATTCGATCATCTCAGGGTAATCATTGGCGTACTGGTAACCATCTAATCTATTGCAGACTTTGACCGCGACCGAATAGATAAAGTTGATTTATTATGCGAATCAACGCTAACGTTTGCTCCAGACTATTATCTCGTTCGCAAAAAGAACTCATCATCACCAACTGTCGACGCTGTCTGGAACTGGTGTGTCACTCATTTAGCACTGACTTGATTTAGTCAGGGCTAGCTAAGCATTAAGTTAAACGTCAATATAAATAATCTAATCTCAAACTTGTTAACGTTTTTAGCCTGTAAAGCTAACTACGATTTTAGTCGTGCTTTTCTATCTTACTAAAATCATGCTTCAACATAATGACGCAGACCTTCCTGCTTTTTTATCCTCGTTTTATCCTTTTACTACCCACTCTAACTCAAAAATAAAACACAGTTACCTACCCCCTTCTCAATCAAAAAACGCCCTATTTTTACGCGATTAAAATACTAAGTTTTTATGTCACATTACGTACAACTTACACAGTTAATTTATCACAAATAATTATCGGCTAAATCATTACTTAATTTTGTATTAGTATGCATTGGTATTCATTAAATGACTGAGGATACAAGTACTTACATTGTCTATAAGCCCATTCTTTTTATATAAATTTCACTTGTTGTATATGCTTAAGGACCAGACATGACTGCTAACACACAAGAAGCTTTGACTAGCGCAGCACTCAGTTTTCAATTGATGGCGCGAGCTGAGCCTCCAGAGTTGGTTATTGCCACGATAAAGTCGTTATTAGCAGTAAAGGAAGCGCGCGATGAGATATTGATTATCGATAATAATAATAAAGAGACATCGTTGTATGAGCCATTAGCAGCATTTTGCCAAAGCTTAGACGCTGAGCTGAATATCCATTTTCATCACATTGATCATGTCGAAGGTTTCAAAGCGGGCGCTTTGAACTTGGCACTTGGGTTAATGAGTCCAGACTGTAGTCACATTGTGGTGGTCGATAGTGATTACCAAGCATTACCACATGCTAGAGCCTCTATTACGCGGGCTATCGCTCAATATCCTGAGCATACCCTACTTCAGTTTCCGCAGTTTTATCGTAATGAAGGACAGATGGATGCCCATAGCGAGTTGAATCACTATTTTAATCATCATCTGTATCGCCCTTTTAATCGCAATCGTGCCTTATCAACGGGTACTTACGCAGTCATTCGACGCTCGGATCTTTTGAGTATAGGAGGTTGGTCAGGCGCTTCTATCACTGAAGATGCTAGATGGGCATGCTTATGCATCGACAAGGTTTTCGCAGTCAGTTTGTGCCAGAAGTCATTGCCACGGGTTTACTGCCTAACACATTAGATGACTTAATATGTCAACGTCGACGTTGGATTTACGGCAATATGCAAGTGCTCACGGATTACCTGTCAGTTCCGTACAACTCTCCAGTTCAGTATGTCTCGCAATCTAAAAGTATGAGTGAACGTCTAGCATATATACGCGCTCATCTGTCTCAATTAAGTGCTTGGATAAACTTTACAGGGTTCTTTATCCTTTTGCATATCTGCTCATTACTGGTGATGGTTGATATGCTCTTAGTAAGTAACGCTGACGTGTCGATGCTTGCACCTTTATATCTGATTTATGCAGTTTATGCGTTTTTTATCCTTAGACGTCTATGGGCATATTGCCGTGATCAATCGCCTCTCAATAAACAAATAGATGACGACCATCAGCCACGTTTTGGCAGAAAAATACGAGCATGGTTGATGCACTTAAACTTTTGGGAAATTGGTGCCTTGTCATGGCTTCCGGTGCTGTGGGGACGAGAGAAACCTTTTGTTTGTACGCCAAAACAAAACTATATCCAAAATCGTCGTTCATTATTCCTTAAGAATATAGCAGCGTTACCAAAACTGCTGTTGGTGCTAAATATCATTACAGTCCTAGTTGTAGCACCGTTTTCACCGCTCTATTCGCCAGCACTATTTATCTGTGCAGCGGCAGTTTGTATTCTCAAACTAAGCGCAGCCAAGGTCGCAATGGATAATTTCTCTGATGCTCGAGCAGATATGCCAAGTATAAGTAAGGTTCTTAAGCAGACTTTAAAAGTAGCCCATGAAAAGAAGACGACAATCACGACATCTTATGCGACGTCTTTGTTTAAAGATAAAAAAACCATCGATTCGTAAAAATCAGTACTTATAAAACTAGTGCTTATAAAGATAGCGATTCGTAAAAATTTGCGATTTATATAAGCCAATTTTGAACCAAGGTCATTCTATTGTCTTTTATCGTTTCTATACTAGGTTCCCTATACACCATTCTACTAACCAAAACGCTTATAGCCATGATGCTTATAACTATAAAGGTCTTAAAAACATGATTAGGTCTTCGAATTCACCGCTACGTATTGCCATTATCGCGCATTCACTTTATCCCATTGCCCAGCCATATGCGGGTGGTCTAGAAATGATTACCCAATTGATTTGTGATGAGCTAGTGGCGCAAGGTCATGAGGTATTGCTTTACGCTCATAAAGATAGCGAGACGAAAGCAACGTTGGTACCGTTATTGACTCGTCATGAGTTTAATAAGATGGTCTATGATAATGAGCATGAAACGGTCGCCATGGGCCGTGAAGAGATGTACCAATATCTCACCTATCAGATAGCCCTACGAGATATTATCGAACGTGATGAGCGTGGTGAAATTGATATCGTACATAACCACAGTCTGCATCATATTCCGATGATGACAGGCCAAGCATTTGGCGAAAGGTTTTTTACCACTTTTCATACGCCTATTTTTCCACAGTTACGTTTGGCGCTTTTAACACTGCGCGCTGGTACAACCACTCAGTTTACAGCGATTAGTAAGCACCAACAGCAGTTATTCGCTGAGTTTGTCCCTTCACAAGTGGTGTATAACGGCATCGATGTTGAATCCTTTACTGCCAATACAGAGTCGCTTGGCAGTATTGATGGTAGCGATGACGAGGTATATTTTTGGTATGGGCGTATCTGCCCTGAGAAAGGCACTCATTTAGCCATGCGGTACTGTATGGAAGCTGGGAAGAAACTTATCATAGCAGGACCCAAAAGCAATGAAGACTACTTCAATCAAAAAGTAGCTCCTTTATTATTTAAAGACAGTAAGAGTGGCGATGACAAACTATTCAGTTACGTAGGTCATGTCACCAAGGACGAGATTAACAATTACTTGTGCCAAGCAACTGCCATGCTATTTACTAGCACTTGGGACGAGCCATACGGATTGACCTTGGCTGAGAGTTTGGCGTGTGGCACACCAGTCATTGGTTTCGATGCTGGAGCCAGTGCCGAAATTATTACTCCAGAGACAGGAGTCATCGTACCTAAAAAAGACAAAGCAGCCTTCATCAATGGCTTTGCTACGATTAAAAATATATCACGCCAAGCTTGCCGTGACCGTGCTTTAAAATTTTGTTCAGTGTCAGCGATGGTAGACGGCTATATGGCACTGTATAGAGCAGCGTTAAAAAATAGAACTGCGTTAATAGAAGACAATTCAGAAAGCTACATCAACAGTATTAACAGTATCAACAGCTATGAGCTGTCTGATTTAACAAAAGACTCCCTGCAGTTTTTCAATCAGGCCATTCAAGCGCCAGTTGAAACTGATAATGATCTTGTTAGCTTTTCTGAGGGATCGTAATGATGCGTATCGGATATTATTCTCATCATCACGGCTCAGGACATTGCCGACAGGCAGACAAACTGGCTGCATTGCTACCTAATAACGCAAGAGCTCAATTAACGGTATTTACGAGTTTAGATATAGATAGTTATCGTTTTACCGCTATTGGTGAACAACAAATCGTGCGTTTAAATGCAGAAGATGAACGACCCGACGACATATTAGCAGGTCGTGCGGGAGAATATTGGCAACCAGCCAGCCTACACTACTCGCCCGTAGGCAATGGTGACATTCAAAAACGCAGTCACCAAATACTAGATACTATCTTTCGACGTAAGATTGATCTGATGATTATCGATGTCAGCGTTGAGGTGGCCATGCTCTGCCGTGCGGCAAGTATTCCTTACCTTTACGTTAGGCTTCCTGGTATTCGCGATGATGCGCCACATATAGGTGCTTTTGCTGGCGCGCTTGCCTTACTAGCACCTTATCCTAAAGCGTTAGAATCTGCACATACATCTAAGTGGGTCTGTGATAAGACGCTCTATCTTGACTTTATCTACTCTCAAAAATCTGAGTCATACACTTATGAGAGCTTTATAGATATCTTGGCAAAATTAAGCGTGGATAATGAAACTTCTGATCTTAAATCTACAAACCTACCAGCTATCGAAACTCAATTAACAGACAAGTCCGGAGCTACAATACCTATTATTACCGTTATCAAAGGCTATGGTGGACACAAAGCGATTGACGAAAAACTACCGGAGTTGCGCTCACTGCTACCCGATACATTAATTGTCTCTCTCGGGCCTATAGACGATGAAAAACGATGTTATGTCGATATCTCAGCTGAGGTAGATGATGTCACACCATTTATTTGTCATAGCGATTATCTGATGATGGCCTGTGGCCTAAATGCTGTCGCGCAAGCGTATCATTACGATACGCCGCTCATAGTAGTGCCTGATGACAGGCCACATAATGAACAGGCCGTCATGGCTGAAGCGTTAGTCGCTCAAAACAAAGCGCTAAATTGGCAGCAGTTTAAAACCTTAATGAGCGTCGATGATGGTCAACATGAATCTATTGCCCAAACAATTCATGGTCGAAGCAAACCACACCCTACTACCTCGGTTGATAGCATTGAAAAAAATAACTTTGAGGAAGATAGTGGTGAGGAAACCAATGCAGTTACGCCAACAGCTGCTCAAGCGTTTATGCATAGCACCACTGATTATCCTACTACTAAGCTTTGGTTTGAAAACTGGTTACTCCCTCGACTCAACTTAACACCTGAATCAACAATTAAAGACTGACTAATTAAAAATAACTGGCAACACGATAGCGAGGTAAAGACAAGCGATGACCATTCAGCCAACGAGTAACGCGAGCACGACTTCTGATACTGTACCGATGACCGTCATTACGACTTGCTATGGTCGTAATCGTCATCTCTATAACCTACTTAGTAGTCTAGAAAATAGTAGTGTGAAGCCAGCCGAAGTCACTATCGTCAACGATGACGCTGACCCCAATCAGTTAGCTGAATTTTCATTAAATATCGTGAAATTACCGACTACGGTTAAATCAGCTGTAAATGACGGTGATGATATTAAAACTACAGAGTTTGATATCGGACATAATCGCAATCTTGGAGCGTTGCAGGCAACTCACGATATGCTGATTTTTTTGGACGTTGATTGTATCGTAGCGCCTATGTTTATTGAGCAAATGTATAAGAAGCTTCTGCAATATCCTAATGCGCTTTTGATGGATCAACCACGCTATCTAACTCGACCATTATCAGTAGAAGAAAGTACGCAATTAAAAATCAACCATCTGCCTGTCTCTATTTTAGACGAGCTGTCTGTCTATAACCCTTATCGTTATAATTTTGATGAAGCTGACTCATATCCTACTGAAACAGAGCAAACCGCTATCAAACAGACTGATGATTACGGTGCATTCTGGAGTCTATGCTTCGCTCTCAATCGACAGACTTTTGATGAAATTGGCGGTTTTGACACCCAATGTACAGGTTATGGCGCAGAGGATACCGATTTTGCTTTTACAGCACGTCGATTAGATATCGATTTTTACCTTACTGCCGATATCGCTTATCAGCAGCAGCATAGTGTCTACCGGCCACCCCTCAATCATCTGGACAGTATCATTGTCAATGCCAATCGCTTCTATCAAAAATAGCACTGTTGGCCCATGGCAGGATGGCTGTCCCAATTTTCCGACATGAGGCTAATTGATTGGACAGAGGAACAGTCGTTACCGATAGCTATACTACGAAATCCTAGTGACAACGAGATAAAGCGCGCTCATTGTCCCGACGCTCCTTATGTTTAACTACTTTTAGCTAAACATAACTTAGTTAATCAATATTCTAGTACCGATGAATAGTCACTCCTATAAGTGGTCGACTCATTTCCTGACGTTCAAAATCCCAGTTATGCCCGTGCCAAAAGTGAGCAGTTTTATCATTGTCATTGAAACCAATCATTACTATCTCTAACGGTAGTTTCGTGTTTTGAATATGCTGTAAGTATGCTCGAGCTACCAGCATCAGCCGATACAATAGAAAACCTGATGAAGGTGCTGACGAATGAATATCGGTAAAGCATGGATAGTCAGCAACGACTTTGTGATGCTCTGATAGCACACTGTGATAGGTAGGGCTTGATAATAGTTTTTGCATGTTCGAAGGAATATCTAAGATGCGATGAGCAGTGATAGGATCGTCATTGGGGCTTGGGTCATCAGCCAATGTTGGAAACTGATAAGGCTGGTTGCTCGTCAATACCCCTAGCGGGGCGGTCTCTGCCATTTGCTCCACCACTGATATATGATTGCTTCTAGGCGGTAGGCCAAAATGCAGCTTACTGTCACCAATCTGCCGAAAAAACAGCAGCTTAGGCAGTAAACTAGCTAACTGATGGCTGGCAAAGAAATCATCATGAATAAAGTGATTAAATAACACCAAGACATCATCGGGCTGTAATAGCATCTCAAGCTGCGTCGTGGTTACAGCAGGATTATTTGCAATTAGAACGACTCGTTTAGCTTGATCCAAGGCAGTCTGTATAACGACTGGTAGTGTCAAGAAAGCAGACTTCGCTGTGCTTATATCATCAAATATGTATTCGCTCTTCTCTGATAGCGAGATACTCTGTTTAAGTATTGGTTTTTTTGTATTGGACTCTGTATTAGACATAGCAACCTTAGTTAATGTGAACTTTTGATTGCTACTTTAGCATTATTAGCAATTTTTATAGAAAAATTGACGATGTTAGTATGCCTATTGCTTTTGCCTTAAATAAGTAAAGCCCTTAAAACTTATACTTGATCAAATTTTTTCACGCTTATATATGAAGCCTTCTTCGTCATAAATTTGATAAGTAACATCTAATAACGTTTCCAGTAATCCAGACTTATCAAAATGTCTAACACTCATCACGATTGGCGAAGTTAATATCCCCTCTTCAAATGGGATATAGGTTATCTCTTGATGACGTAAATGCTCAAGTGTCTTTGGTACGATAGTCAACCCTTCTCCTGCTGCTACTAACCCTAGGGCAATATGCAATTCACGTACTTCCATGAAATAATTCGCCTTCAAATTACGATTTTCAAATAGTTCTAATACGTAATCAATGAAACTGGGCCTCGGTGCTGTTGGATAAAGTAAGAGGTTTTCATTTGTTAAATCGATCAAGCTTAAACTGTCGCGTTTTTCTTTTGATAATGGGTGTTCGATAGGAACAGCAACTACTAAATCTTCCTCTCTAAGCACCATTCGCCTAATAGAAGCATCTTCAAATAATAACCTGCCAAAACCTACATCTATCTTACCTTCTGTCAATGCTTGCATTTGTTGCCAAGAGTTTAGCTCATACAATTTAACTTCGATATTCGGATGAACTTCTCTGAAACGGGATATTACTCTCGGCAATATGCCATACAATATAGATGATACAAAGCCTATTGAGAGCGAATTATCAAAATTTCCCTTACGAATAGTCATAGTACGCAGATCGTCTGATTTTTTTAAAATTTGAATAGCATGATCATAAAAAAATTCGCCAGCCTCAGTGAGTTTCAAGGGACGATTCTCCCTATCGATAAGCGTAACGCCAATCTCTTCTTCCAACTGTTTTATCTGCCGGCTAAGTGGTGGCTGCGAGATGTATAAACGAGCAGCTGCTTTATTGAAGCTTTTTTCTTCTGCCACGGCTATGAAATAGCGTAAATGCCTGAGTTCCATTATTCTTCCTTGATTGACTTCCTATTGTTTCTATCCTAAGTCGTTCTAATTTCTTCCCTTTTATCTATCACCTACTTCATATACAAAATATCCATACCTAAAGAACATAACATACCACCTACCTTCCGACAAAATACCTAAAAAGTATTAAAACAAGACTAAATAGGTCTTAGACATGTCGATATTTAACACCTATAGTTCTTATTAAGCATAAGGAAGCCAAAATTTTATACTAAGGACAGATATGATTCGTTCAATTAATACTTTACTAGTACCAATACCTACTATTCGAGCGCATAAACTGGCTTGTACCGTAATGAATGAACAAGTATTGGTTCTGGTACATATCCAAACCGAAGATGGCTACGAAGGTTGGGGCGAAGCAACGACGATTGGCGGCTTAAGTTATGCTGAAGAAAGTCCTCACAGTATTAAGACTAATATCGATACCTACTTTACCCCCCTCCTATTAAAAGAGCAGCCATCGAGCACGGCAAAAGCCATGCAACTGCTCAGCCTGCACATTAGTGGCAACCGTTTTGCAAAATGTGCCATTGAAACTGCCCTACTCGACATTGAAGGCAAACGCCTAAACATACCTGTTAGCGAGCTAATCGGTGGACGCGTACGTGATCGTATTGAGGTGGCTTGGACGCTTGCTAGCGGAAATACTGATACCGATATCGCTGAAGCTCATCAGATGATTGAACAGAGAAAGCATCGGATTTTTAAATTAAAAATAGGTAGCAACCCTATCCTTGATGATGTCGCCCATGTGTTAGCTATTAAACAAGCTTTACCTGATTGCCGCATCACCGTTGATGTTAATCAAGCATGGACAGAGCTTGAAGCTATGAAAGGTATTAGTCTGTTGCAAAATGGCGGTGTTGATTTAATCGAACAGCCTGTTTCAATGCGTAATAAAGCCGCTCTAAAACGTTTAACTAATCGCTTTGATGTGGCGATTATGGCAGATGAAATTGTCCAAGACCCACAAAACGCTTTTCTTTTAGCAGCCGAGCACTGTGCTGATGTCTTCGCCGTAAAAATCAATCAAGCAGGTGGACTAAAAGCGGCTTGTCTCATCGGACAAATGGCACATCTAGCAGGTATCGAGCTTTATGGCGGGACGATGCTTGAAGGACCTATCGGTACGGCAGCATCCGCCCATGTGTTCTCGACATATCCAAGTCTCAACTTCGACACTGAACTCTTTGGTCCTTTGTTATTAACTGACGACGTTTTAGCACAGCCTCTTGATTATCGAGATTTTGGCTTAAATGTCCCGACTGGTGCAGGTCTTGGTATCGAAGTAGATAGCGATAAGGTTTATCACTACGCCAAACAAGCACTCACAGCATCACCTAAATCCTCATTTGTTAATGAGGTTCAAACTGAATCGCTTTAAGGTTAAGCCAAATGACTCGTTATTAGTCATAAGAAATATTCAGTCATCAAAAATATAAGGAAATGATTATGTTATATCACGTCAGAATGGATGTCTTAATACCAACAGATATGGATGCCGACAAGGTCAATGAGCTTAAAGCTACCGAAAAGGCGCTATCTCAAAAACTGCAAGAGCAAGGCAAATGGCGTCATATTTGGCGTTTGGCTGGCGAGTACTCTAACTTCAGTATTTTTGATGTTGAGAGTAATGAAGAGCTGCACGACATCATGATGTCACTCCCGCTTTATCCATATATGAAAGTTCAAGTAACGCCACTATTGCGCCATCCATCATCCGTACGCAGTGATGATAGTTAAAACAGCTCTATAAGACAATAAACCAAAACCAATCTTTAAATTTAAAACACTGAGTAAGGTTACTCGATTCAAAATCCTAAATTTTTAAACAGTCCTCAACAAGGAGAGAGACATGGAACGCAGCCAAATTGAAGCTTTAGCCACGCAGTTCATCAAAGGTAAAATCGATTACCCAGAGCAAGTTAATCCACGTGTGCAAGAAATCACCCTGCGCATTGTGACCGATTTGATGAAAACGATTAATGATCTAAATATCACTGCTGATGAATACTGGACTGGTGTGTCTTACATTGGCGATTTAGGCAAAGAAGCCGGCCTCTTATCACCAGGTTTAGGTTTTGATCATTTCATGGATTTAATGATTGAAGAACATATGAAAGCGGCTGGATTAGAAGGTGGCACAATACGTACCATTGAAGGGCCACTATATGTATCAGGTGCTCCTGAAGAAAAAGGCTTTGCGAGGCTTGATGATGGTACTGAAGATGAAGAAGGCACAGTGCTATTTATGCAAGGATATGTTTATGACGAAGATGGCAATCCTATCCCTAATGCTAAAGTAGAGGCATGGCATGCCAACACTTTAGGTAACTACTCTTTCTTCGATGAATCGCAACCTGACTTTAATCTACGTCGTACTATCATTACTGATGGTGACGGCAAGTATGCTTTTCGTAGTATTGTGCCACTGGGTTACTCAGTACCACCAGGTGGTATGACGGATCAAGTATTAAGTGCTTTAGGACGTCATGGTAATCGCCCTGCTCACATTCACTTCTTCGTTAGTGCTGAAGGTATGCGCAAAATAACCACGCAGATCAATATTGATGGTGATGAATACCTTTGGGATGACTTTGCTTTTGCCAGTCGTGAAGGCTTAGTACCGGAAGTCACCATGGTTGACAACGCTGATAAGCTTAAAGAAAAAGGTCTTGATAAGCCTTATGCTTCAATCGATTTCGACTTCCATCTGTTAAAAAATAGTAAAGCTGATGTACATGGTAGTGAGGTAGCACGTCGCCGTGCACAAGGTTAACGAGCACTCATATTAAATAGCACTAATTAATCACTACTAGCGACTTACGTTTGATATGCCCTCAGTTGCCGTATCAAACGTAAAATTCTAATCTCATTTAACACCGTTATTATACAAGGAAGGCAGCCATGAGCCAGCGTATCAATCTAGTACCTGAAGGATCAGACATCAGTATTGATGATTTTTTAGAAGAAAACAGCGAAAAAGGGATTTATCGTCTGCATCGTAGCGCCTTCACCAACGAAGAGCTATTTGAGCTTGAAATGAAATACATCTTTGAGAATAACTGGGTCTATTTGGCGCATGAGAATCAAGTGCCTAATAACAATGACTATTATACGTCATACATAGGCCGCCAGCCGGTGATTCTAGCTCGCAATAAAGAGGGTGAGCTGCATTGTATGATTAACTCTTGCTCCCACCGCGGTGCGCAATTATGCCGCCATAAAAAAGGCAGTAAAGCCACTTACACCTGTCCATTCCACGGTTGGACTTTTAATAACTCAGGTAAACTGCTTAAAGTTAAAGACCCAAGACACGCCGGCTACCCAGAATGTTTCAATAAAGAAGGTTCACACGACCTAAAACAAGTAAAACTGGCCAATTATAAAGGCTTTATATTTGCCAGCCTAAATGATGATGTTCAGCCAATCGAAGACTGGCTTGGTGGCTCAACCAAAATCCTTGACATGATTGTCAACCAATCCCCAGAAGGCTTAGAAATTCTACGTGGCACTTCTACTTATACTTTTGATGGCAACTGGAAACTACAAGCCGAAAACGGCGCTGATGGCTATCACGTTTCAGCCGTCCATTGGAACTACGCTGCCACTACCGCACGTCGTAAAGAAGAAGCGGCTAAAGAAGACAATATCAAAGCCATGAACGCGGGTAAATGGGGTCGTCAAGGCGGTGGTTTTTACTCTTTTGAAAACGGTCATATGATGCTCTGGACCCAGTGGGAAAATCCACAAGATCGTCCAAACTATGCCTATCGCGACGAATATATCGCAAATTACGGTGAAGCCATGGCAGACTGGATGATCGGACGCTCACGTAATTTATGCTTATATCCAAACGTCTACATCATGGATCAGTTCGGCTCGCAGATTCGTATGCTGCGCCCTATTGCGGTTGATAAAACCGAAGTCAGTATTTGGTGTATTGCACCCAAAGGCGAAAGCGATGAGGCACGTGCGCGCCGTATCCGTCAGTACGAAGACTTTTTCAACGTCACTGGCATGGCCACACCTGATGATCTAGAAGAGTTCCGCTCATGCCAAGAAGGCTATAACGGCATCAAAATGGAATGGAATGATATGTGCCGAGGTTCTGAACACTGGATACAAGGGGCAGATGAAGGGGCAGCGGCTATCGACCTCAAACCTTTAATGAGTGGCATGAAAACTGAAGATGAAGGTCTCTATACCGTTCAGCATCACTACTGGCATGAAGAGATGAAAAAAGCTTTAGCACAAGAGCAGCAGCTACATGGCGGATGCTAATAGCTATCGATATATTTATACCGTTGACCTGCCAGTTATTATGGAACTGACAAAATATAAGGATATTAATAATGAAAAATGCAACCGTTCATATTGAAGACATTCGACAGTTTTTATACCGTGAAGCACGACTCCTTGATGAAAAAAAATGGGAAGAATGGCTCACCTATTATGATGAAGACTGCCCCTTTTGGATGCCAAGTTGGGATGACGATGGTCAGCTCATCAGCGACCCACAACGAGAAATTTCGCTGATTTATTATCCGGACCGCCGTGGTCTTGAAGATCGCATCTTCCGTATTGAGACTGAGCGCTCATCAGCGACCATTCCTGATACGCGTACCACGCACAATTTATCGAATATTGAACTGCTAGAAGACAATGACGGTATCGTGACAGTGCGCTTTAACTGGATCAACAAGTCCTTTCGCTATCACGAAACCAATACTTATTGGGGCTACTCTCAGTACAAAATAGACATGACGCAAGACAGTCCAAAGATTCTAGATAAGTATGTGGTCTTAAAAGACGACTATGTGCATCAAATCATGGATGTCTATCACGTCTAATCATTATTCACTCATTACTTAATCACTAGCTTTTAATTAATACGTGTTGAAAAGGGATATTTCTCATGGAATATAATATTGCTCTACAGTTCGAAGACGGCGTCACGGGCTTCATCAAATGTGAAGCCGACGAAACAGTTGCCGAAGCAGCGTATCGTCAAAAATTTAATATCCCTGTGGACTGCCTAGATGGTGCTTGCGGTACTTGCCGTTGCCATTGTGAATCTGGCAGCTATGACATGCACCCTGATATGTATATCGAAGATGCACTCACAGAAGCTGAAGCTGAAGAAGGTTATGTACTCACCTGTCAGATGATTCCTGAAAGCGACTGCGTGATCAAAGTACCAACCTCCTCTGAAGCTTGCAAAGTTGGCAAGTCTGTATTCAAAGGCAAACTACAGCAGCTGAATGTACTGTCTGAGTCTACCATTCACTTTGGCGTCGAAGTCGATAATCCAGATGCGCTAGTATTTTTGCCAGGACAGTATGTCAATATCAGCATTCCTGATTCTAACGAGACACGCTCCTACTCGTTTAGTTCTATGCCTAGCACTAAAGAGGCAGAGTTTGTCGTACGTAATATCCCTAACGGTAAGATGAGCACATTCTTGTCAGACATTGCCCACATTGGTCAAGAGATTGACTTTGAAGGTCCATTCGGCAGCTTTTATTTGCGACCAGTCGTTCGTCCTACTTTGTTTTTGGCAGGCGGTACAGGTATCGCACCTTTCCTATCCATGCTAAAAAGCTTAGAAGTATCGGGCGCTCATCATCCTGTCAGGATGGTCTACGGCGTCACCAACGATTTTGATCTGGTAGAAGTCGAGAAACTAGAAGAAGTAAAACAAAACCACCCTTGGTTTGACTACCGCACCTGTGTCGCCACAGAAGATAGTAGTCATGAGCGTAAAGGTTATGTTACCGGTCATGTTGATAATGAGTGGCTGAACGATGGTGACGTCGATGTGTACTTGTGTGGTCCGTTAGGGATGGTGGATGCGGTGAGTAATTGGTTAGACAGCAGTAATCTAAAACCGTGCAATTTTTACTATGAAAAATTCACGCCCAGTGAACAATAACATAGCTTAGCCGTATTACTCTACTAGCAAAGCATGAGCAAGATTTTTAGGAGACTGTCATGAGTAAAAGATTTGATAATAAAGTATGTATCGTTACTGGTGCCGCCCAAGGCATCGGGCGCGGAGTCGCATTACGCTTAGCAAGTGAGGGCGGAAAAATCGTCATGGCAGACTTTTCTCCATTAGTAGAAGAGGTGCTGGCTGAAATCATTGCTAATGGTGGACAAGCCGTTACCATTCAAGCTGACCTTGAAACCCGTCAAGGTGCTAAAGAGGCTATTGATAAGGCACTTGATAGCTATGGGCGTATCGATATATTAGTCAACAATGTCGGCGGCGCAATATGGATGAAACCTTTTACCAGCTTCTCTGAAGCAGAAATCCAAAAGGAAATCAGTCGCTCATTATTTCCAACATTATGGTGTTGTCATGCGGTATTACCAACCATGGTCAAACAGCAGTCAGGCATTATTGTTAATGTGTCCTCTATCGCTACTCGCGGTATCAACCGCATACCCTATTCGACAGCGAAAGGCGGCGTGAACGCCATGACCGCATCGCTCGCTTTTGAGTATGCAAACGATGGTATCCGTGTGAATGCTGTAGCAACTGGCGGTACTGAAGCTCCAACTAGAAAAATTCCTCGTAACGCCAATCCTTTAACTGCTGATGAAAAACGTTGGATGGATGCCGTGGTTGACCAGACCATTGATCGCACCTTTATGAAACGCTACGGCACGATAGATGAGCAAGTCAATGCCATTGCATTTTTAGCGTCAGATGAATCGTCATATATCACTGGGAGTACCATTCCTGTGGGTGGTGGTGACGAAGGCTAACTACATCAACTAAGCTTTTAAGTTAGGCAATAAAGCGTTTAACTTACTACTATCTGACTAGTGCTGACTTGCAAGGAAGCAATATGGCCTCTGTAATCCAAACCTTGAAAAACGACTGGTCGCTCTCCGCATCGGTTGCAGGGTTCTTAGCGGTTCTTATTTCTTATGCGGGTCCTTTGATTATTTTTTTTCAGGCCGCACAAGCCGCACAAGTTTCAGATGCCATGATGGCGTCTTGGATTTGGGGTGTCTCCATCGGTGCTGCCATTCCTGGTATTTATTTATCTATTAAATATAAAACACCGGTTATTACAGCATGGTCCGCCCCTGGTACCGCTTTACTGGTGACCCTATTTCCACAGATGAGTATTAATGAAGCTGTTGCCGGTTATATCATCTCAGCGATTGTCATATTTATTGTTGGAGCGATAGGTTACTTCGACAAAATATTAAAATGGATTCCTAACGGTATTGCCGCTGGCATGATGGCAGGGATTCTATTTCAATTCGGCTTAGAATTATTTAAAGCCACTGATAGCATGCCATTTATCGTCTTTAGCATGCTCGGTTGCTATTTATTAGCCAAACGCTTTTCGCCGCGCTATACGATGATCTGGGTGTTGATATGCGGTGTTATCTTAAGCGTCTTACTTGGCAAAATGAACCCTGTCCATTTCGATTTAGCCGTTACCATACCTACTTTTATTGCACCTGAATGGTCGTGGAACTCAACGTTTAACCTCGCTATACCACTCATCCTTGTGAGCTTAACTGGTCAATTCTTACCCGGCATGGCTATTTTAAATCTAAGTGGCTATGACACGCCAGCCAAGCCTATTGTGAGTGTTACAAGCCTCGCCTCTTTAGCAGTTGCATGTGTCGGCGGTATTACTATCGTACTTGCCGCGATCACAGCCGCGCTTTGCACTGGTAAAGATGCGCATGAACTTAAGGAAAAGCGCTATATCGCAGGTGTTGCTAATGGCATCTTCTATTTATTTGGCGGTTTATTTGCTGGCAGTATCGTGATGGTATTTAGCTTGCTTCCAAAAGAGCTTGTCGCGGCACTGGCCGGTCTTGCATTAATCGGTGCCATTTCTGCCAATATCACCATTGCTATGAAAAATGATGAGCAAAGAGATGCAGCGTTAATTACCTTTTTGGCGACAGCATCGGGTATGAGCTTTTTGGGATTAAGCTCTGTGTTTTGGGGCATTCTTATCGGCATGATTGCTCACTATATTCTGACCAAAAAACGCTTACTACCAACATCATCTATCTCATTAACGACCTCTAATAATGAAGCCAATTAAGAGCAAGTCTCTTACGAAAAAAATTAAGTAGTGTCAGAGCAATGAGTCCAACCCATGTACCACTTATTAATTTTAAAGACACTACCTCATATGACTTTTTATAGGATATAAACATGATTAACAAAGCAGATAAAAATATCACTGACGTACTGAGTCAAATCAAAGATGGCGCCACCATCATGATTGGCGGCTTTGGCACAGCGGGTCAACCGGCTGAACTCATTGATGGACTTATTAATTTAGGCGTAAAGGATTTGGTCATCATTAATAATAATGCCGGTAATGGCGATCACGGCCTTGCCAAGCTCTTAAAAACGGGCGCTGTGCGTAAAATCATTTGTTCTTTCCCACGTCAATCGGATTCTTGGGTATTTGATGAGCTTTATCATGCTGGCAAAATTGAGCTGGAGCTAGTACCACAAGGGAATTTGGCGTGCCGTATTCAAGCAGCAGGTATGGGACTCGGTGCGGTATATACGCCCACAGGCTTTGGTACTTTACTCGCAGAAGGTAAAGAGACTCGAGAAATCGATGGTAAAAACTATGTCCTTGAATATCCGATCAAGGCTGATTTTGCTTTAATTAAAGCTTCTAGAGGCGATCGTTGGGGCAACTTGGTATACCGCAAGTCTGCACGTAACTTCGGCCCAATCATGGCAATGGCGGCTGATATTACTATCGCCCAAGTCTCCGAAACGGTTGAGCTTGGCGCGCTTGATCCTGAGCACGTTATTACGCCGGGTATCTTTGTGCAGCATGTGGTGCAAATTCAGCCTGCTAGCACTGAATATGCTAGCGCTTAACTTTCTAGCACAGCTACTACAGCCACCGCTTAATACTGCTAATTATAAGGATCATAATCATGAGCCATACTTCCTACACTGTTTTGACCCGCGATCAAATCGCTGAGCGCGCTGCACAAGATATTCCAGATGGTGCTTATGTCAATTTAGGCATCGGACTACCGACCAAAATTGCCCAATACCTACCGGATGATAAAGATGTATTTTTACATTCAGAAAATGGCTTACTAGCTTTTGGACCACCACCTGCTAAAGGTGAAGAGGATCCCGAGCTGATTAATGCCGGCAAAGAATACGTCACCATGCTCGATGGCGGTAGCTTCTTCCATCATGGCGACTCTTTTGCGATGATGCGTGGTGGTCATATCGACATTTGCGTATTGGGCGCGTTTCAAGTGGCAGCCAATGGCGACTTAGCCAACTGGAGTACCGGTGCAGAGGATGCAATACCTGCCGTTGGCGGCGCAATGGACTTAGCCGTCGGTGCCAAAAAAGTCTTTGTCATGACCAATCATACCACCAAGACGGGCGACCCTAAAATCGTCAGCGAGCTTACTTATCCTGTGACTGGCAAAAACTGCGTTGATCGCATTTATACTGATTTATGTGTCATTAATGTCACCGATAAAGGCTTAGTAGTCACCGAAATGGTCGATGGCATTAGCTTCGAAGACTTACAGGCCTTGACGGGTGCCACACTGACTGACGCTACTACAGTAAAATAATAAAAAGGATAATATCTACAATGGATAACTTAACAAACGCTTATATCATTGACGCCATTCGCACCCCTTTTGGACGCTACGGCGGCGGTCTAGCACCCGTACGTGCAGACGACCTAGGCGCTATCCCTATCAAGGCGTTAATAGAACGTAATGCTAATGTCGACTGGGTACAAGTAGATGACGTCATCTATGGCTGTGCCAACCAAAGCGGCGAAGACAATCGCAACGTCGGACGTATGTCGTCATTGCTAGCCGGCCTACCTTATCAAGTGCCTGCGACAACTGTTAACCGCTTGTGCGGCTCGTCGATGGATGCGTTAGCGATAGCGGCGCGTGCGATTAAAGCTGGTGAAGCCAATTTAATTATCGCAGGTGGTGTTGAGAGCATGAGCCGTGCGCCATTTGTGATGGGCAAATCAGGTCAGGCATTTGGTCGTAGTCAAAAGCTGGAAGATACTACTATGGGCTGGCGCTTTATCAATCCAAAGCTTGATGAGCTATATGGCACAGAGACTATGCCGCAAACCGCTGAAAATGTCGCAGAGCAATTCAATGTCAATCGAGCTGACCAAGATGCATTTGCGCTACGTAGCCAACAACGTACTGCAGCGGCGCAAAAGTCAGGATTTTTTAAAGATGAGATGACCCCTGTCGTCATTCCGCAGCGTAAAGGCGAGCCTGTCACCGTCGATACTGATGAGCATCCTCGTGCTGATACCACCCTTGAGAAGTTGACTAAACTGCGTCCTATCGTCACCGCAGATGGTACGGTGACTGCTGGTAATGCCTCTGGAATTAATGATGGTGCAGCAGCCTTCCTAGTAGCGTCAGAGCAAGCGGTTAGAGAATTTAATCTAAAGCCACGGGCACGTATTGTGGCCTCAACTACGGTAGGCGTTGAGCCACGTATTATGGGTTTCGCCCCAGCACCCGCAATGAAAAAACTGCTTAAGCAAACCGGACTGTCTCTCGATGAGATGGATGTCATTGAATTAAACGAAGCCTTTGCTGCACAAGCTCTAGCTTGCACACGTGACTTAGGGTTAGCTGATGATAGCGAGCGCGTCAATCCTAACGGCGGTGCGATTGCCCTTGGTCATCCACTCGGCGCCTCAGGTGCACGTTTGATCTTAACCGCCCTTAATCAACTGGAAAAAACAGGTAAGCGTTATGCTATCTGCTCAATGTGTATCGGAGTTGGACAAGGTATCGCGATGATTATTGAGCGTGTTGAGAGTTAAGCGTGTTGAGAATATATAGATAGCTCAAAAAATAGATGCACTCATTGATAGGCAAAAACCAATACCTTACTCACATGACAATCACAAACAAGGACGTTCATCATGCCTGAATTTGACAATAAAGATATAACGCTAAACTATGCCACTTTTGGTGATAGCAGTAACCCTGCTCTGATATTCTCTAACTCTTTAGGTACCAGCTATCATATGTGGCAGCCACAAATCGATGCTTTGCAAAACGATTATTTTATCATCTGCTATGACACTCGTGGCCATGGTAATTCTTCTGCACCAAGAGGTCCTTATAGTTTCGATCAGCTTGGACAAGACGTCATTGATTTGCTTGATTATCTGAACATAGATAAAGCATTTTTTTGTGGCATTTCTATGGGTGGTATGACTGGTCAATGGTTAGCTATTCATCATCCTGAGCGCTTTGATCATTTAATGCTATGCAATACCGCCGCGAAGATTGGCAATGAGGCAGCATGGGTAGATCGTGCGCACTTGGTACGTGAGCAAGGTCTAGATCCTATTGCCGCTACAGCCGCTCCGCGTTGGTTTACAGCAGATTTTATCGATCATTACCCAGATGTAGTCGCGGCATTGTCTAGCGCTCTCGCAGCTGGCAGTAGCGAGGGTTATGCCAGCTGCTGCGATGCACTATCTGTCGCTGATACTCGCGAGCAGTTACAAAATATTCGTGTACCAGTCACAGTAGTTGCAGGTATCGAGGATCCAGTGACAACGGTTGCCGATGGTCAATATATAGTCGATCATATTCCTAGTGCTAAGCTCGCCACTATCAATGCCTCGCATATCTCAAATATTGAACAACCTGAAGCACTTAATGAGTATATTAAATATTACCTGCAATAACGCCAATAAATGCTTTTAAAAAACACATTCATTAGCGTTGATTAATTAGGCTAATTTTATCTATTTATCTTATATTTTTAATCATCTATATATTTTTTTAGTATATGGATGATTTTCTGCGTATTCAGTATTTTCATAATAGAAATTAATGAAACTTCTTGGCGTTAGTTGTCTTACACACACTCACTGCAAGCATCATTCTTCGTATCTAATACTTTATAAGAGTACCGAATACTCTAATAAAGATAAAAGTCAACATTGTTTCAATAGAATGTTATATAGAAAACCATACCTTTTAGGTATAAATTTATACTTAGATGGTTTTTGACTTAGTACCAGTAAAACCCTAACTTGTAAAGCACGTATAAGGATATTACCCACGGAGAAAAACGAATGGAATCTAAACCCCTAAACATCAATAAAGTCATTGATGACGCCAAATTTTCCCCTTTTCATTGGAAAGTGTTGTTTTGGTGCTTACTGATTATTATCTTTGACGGCTACGACCTCATTATTTACGGCGTGGCCCTGCCATTACTTATGGAGGAGTGGTCATTGACTTCGGTACAAGCAGGTTTTCTTGCTAGCGCAGCACTATTCGGTATGATGTTTGGTGCCATGATTTTTGGCACTTTATCTGACAAAATCGGTCGTAAAAAAACAATTATGATTTGTGTCGCTCTATTCAGTAGCTTTACTTTTTTTGGTGCTTTCGCTAGCGGGCCTATGCAGTTTGCGGCTTTGCGCTTCATTGCAGGTCTAGGTATTGGCGGCGTGATGCCAATCTGCGTGGCACTAACATCTGAATACGCACCGAAACGTATGCGTAGTACTTTAGTCGCTATTATGTTCAGCGGTTATGCAATTGGTGGTATGACGTCAGCATTATTAGGATCTTTTTTGGTGCTAGATTTTGGCTGGGAAATTATGTTTTATATTGCGGGCATCCCTACTTTGCTATTGCCAATTATCTGGAAGATGCTACCTGAATCCTTGATGTATTTGGTCAAAGAAAAGCGAGAAGACGAAGCTAAAAATATCGTTCAAAAATTGGCTCCTCAAGAAAAAGTTACACCCTCTACTACGTTAGTACTAGACGAACCCACCAAAGGTGATGATGCCCCAATTAAAGCGTTATTTCTGAACAGACGTGGATTCACTACTATTATGTTTTGGGTAGCATTTTTTATGTGTTTGCTGATGGTTTACGCTTTAGCAAGCTGGTTACCAAAGCTAATGATTCAAGCCGGTTACTCATTAGGTGCTAGTATGTTATTTCTATTTGCACTTAATATTGGTGGGATGATTGGGGCTATTGGCGGTGGTGTCCTAGCTGATAAATTCCATTTAAAACCTGTACTAACTATTATGTTTGTCGCTGGGGCAATAGCATTAATTTTGCTTGGCTACAATAGTCCTCAGATTGTACTATATACGCTCATTGCGATTGCAGGTGCTACAACCATCGGCTCACAAATTCTGCTCTATACTTTTGTGGCTCAATATTATCCTACCGCTGTACGTACGACTGCTATGGGTTGGGCGTCAGGGATTGGACGTATTGGTGCTATCGTAGGTCCAATCCTAACTGGTGCGCTTCTCACCTTAGAGCTGACCCATCAGATGAACTTCTTATTTATCGCTATACCAGGTATTATCGCAGCCATCGCTATCTTCTTAGTAAATCTGAGCGCAGCGGTCGACAGCAAAGAAAGCAAACTGCAACCAACAAGATTAGATGCTTCAGCAGCGTAAAAGTAAGATTGTCTTTAAAAGTGTATTACTGTTACCGTAGCAAACACATAGCATACTATCTTTTCATAAGCTAATATAACTGGCGTTTCGACCCCGACAATTGCAACGTCAGTTATATTTATAAGAGAATTCCTAGCATATATTCTAATACCTGAATAACATGATAAGTATTGGTAAAAAATCATTAATCAAGATAATACTTCCCCACTATAACTATGAAGATGCGCCATCGTATCGCTTACTCCTCTCAACACTTCAACTCAAAAATCATATTTTGCCATTATTTCAATTTGCTGACCTGCTGGCATCCATGGGAATGTCGTCACATCCTGATTTCTCCACTCAATACCCAAATCTAAATCTGGTAAATACTCATAGATAAGGTTTGCGCTTTTTACATTGGCAGAAGTATCTGCCGCATCGTCTACATTTACCTCACCATAACGCAAGTTGCCGCGCAGCTTTTGGGTAAATTGATGCTTATATCCTACGCTATAGCCAGTTTGCGAGATAAGTTTCCCATCCTCAGCATCACAGTCTGCGCCGCCATTCATAATTAGCGGCCCGCCAACACAGATGGCAGAATAGGCACCCATGCCTTTACCATTGTATATACTGGCATGGAGTGAATCTTTACCCAATGTCAGCTTGCCAGCTAAAGAAACACCGATACCCACATCTGAACCATCTCCGTTCTCAGCATCACGAGCCGTGACAGCCACGTTATAGTCAAAGTTAGATATCTTATCTTTGTAGCTTACTACCATATCAGGTAAGCTCGCATTATCATAAACAGGGTCTTGCGCCGTAAAACGCAGCCCCTTATAAGTATAGTGCAACGTCAAATCTGGACGAATATAAGAGCCACCACCAGAAGCCGTACCCAAACCAGTACCCCAGAAGTCAAGCTGCTCCGTAGAAAGAGGTGCCACTGCCAAAAACTGACCGTTCCAAGTCTTACCAACTGTCAAATCATCAACCTGAACATAAGCATGACGCAAGCGCAGATTTGAGCCGCCCTTGGCGTAGTCACCATAAAAATCACCTTCAATGAACCCCGTAAGTTTTTTATCATCTACCGACTTGGTCGTTTTAACATTGATACGAGACTGGCGTAAATTGCCCTTAAATTCCGACTCGCCTTTATCAGGAGAGTTAAAAGCACCTTCTGCTTTGATGTAACCACCGATACTCAAAGTCGTGTCGCCTGTTGTCACAAGATCGATTGCTTGTGCAGATACGCATGTTACAACCATAGCAAAACCTACAGATAGCCTTTCTATATAAAGCATCATTCATCTATTCCCTGTTTTATGTTGATATCCTTATCAATCCCAATTGCTACTACGTTTTCTTTAATCCATAAAAATAAATAATCCCTTTATATGAAAATTAACTTCTTCTTAATAAGTACTTCCTAATTAAAAACCCCAATCATAATTTGACCGATATATTGGGTGTTACGCTTCTTGGTCAATATTCTCTAACGCAGCAATCGCGTCTTTTTGTGACTCATCGATAGGTTTTTTTTGTCCGCTCAATTTATCGAGATATACCAACACCGACTCACCGATTGCAACGACAGTTTTCTGCACCGTACTATAGTAGGTATATTCATGAATCAGACTTGAATTACCGATTTTTTTGACCTTGACGCCAATCCATAACTCATCAGGATAAGCAACCGATTTGAGGTATCGACATGACGAGGCTGCCATCACCGAAGATGTCTGTTCGTTAAATAAACCAAGCCGCCTGTTGTAGTAAATACGAGCGTTTTGAGCATATTCGTAATAGACAACGTTGTTAACGTGACCAAAAGTATCCATATCACCCCACTCCACTTGCTGAGGATAAATAACGGTAAAGTCATGCAATGGGTGATTGTCATCGCTTGTGACAATCTCTTGTATTTCTGGGAACGTAGGCGCAGCTTCCATAGTTTCTCTCTTTTTGTTAGACAGGTTTTGTTATAGAGATAATGAGTGTGACTCAGGGTACTCGTGACTCACACACCTTCCCCATTCCTAGCATTTAGTCAAAAGCTAGGGTTTATACAAGTTCTCACTTTTGTCAGAGTCGATTTGATGGTGACCGGATTGTTTGACTAGATGAGATTTTCTGAGTACATCGAACGCATACGTTTTTTATCGAGTTTACCGACGCTGGTTTTTGGCATGTCTGGCAAAAACCTCACTTCACTTGGCACACCGTATTTTGGCAGATGACCTCTCTCTACTGCTTGATGACCCAATGCCAAAATATCTTCCATTTTTGTGTCGACATGGTCTGGTTTTAGCACGATCAATGCCAAGGGACGTTCGCCCCAACGCTCATCTGGCACACCAATCACCGCGATATCAGCCACGCTGGGATGAAAGGACAAAATGGTTTCAACCTCAAGCGAAGATACCCATTCACCGCCAGATTTAATGACATCTTTGAGCCTGTCTGTGATGCTTAGCGTGCCATCAGCAGTCATGCAGGCGATGTCTTGAGTATGCATCCAGCCGCCTTTCCATAACTCGTTACCTGCATCAGGATTTTTGAAATAACTTTGTGTCAACCACGGCGCGCGTATCACAAGCTCGCCTGTCGATTTGCCATCCATGGGTTGTGGCTTACTGTTTTCATCCCAGATTTCCATCGAAACTAGCATAATGGGTGAACCTGATAGGCAACGATAATTGAGCTGTTCTTCTATGGACATTGCAGTTGTTTTATCATTGAATACTGCTCTAGCTAATACTGGACAAGATTCTGACATTCCAAAACCAGGCATAAACTCTACACCCATATCAATAGCATTCTTAGCCAAGCCTTTATTTATTTTAGAACCACCTACCATCAGCTTAAGACCATTAAATTTGCGTCCTCGGGCTGCCATCTCCTTGAGTAACATTTGTAAAATTGTTGGAACGCCATGTGATAATGTAACCTTATGATTTTCAATCAGGTCAACCAGTGCCCCTGGATTGTATCGCCCTGGATAAACTTGCTTGAGTCCTATCATGGTGGCACCATATGGCCAGCACCATGCATGAACATGGAATAACGGCGTCATTGGCATATAGACATCGTTATAGCGAACACCTTGACCTTCAGCATTGAGCGCTGTTGATAGCGTACTTGCCATCGTCTGTAGTACAATCTGTCGATGGGTAAAGAAAACGCCTTTTGGATCGCCTGTCGTCCCACTGGTATAGAATGTCGTAGCAATAGTGTTTTCGTCAAAGTCTGGGAAGTCAAACTCGTCACTAGCAGCTGCTAATAGCGCCTCATATTCGCCATCGACATAGTCAGGCAGCTCAGCTTCATTACCGCCTGCTTTATCATTCTCTACATCATCCGCCCAAATTACATGTTCGATAGAAGGCGTGTCGTCGCGGTAGTTTTTAATCATCGGCGCAAATTCAGCATTCAATAACAAGGCTTTTGGCGCAGCATGATTGACGGTGTATAGCACTTTTTCTTCAGACAGACGCACATTAACGGTTTGCAAAATCATGCCCGACATTGGTACTGCAAAGTATGCCTCAAGGTAACGATGACTGTCCCAATCCATGACCGCGACCACATCACCTGCCTGCAAACCCATGTTTTTTAAGACATTGGCCAAGCGATTAATACGCTTAAAAAACTCAGCATAGGTATAAGTGACTTTGTCCGCATAGCTAATGGTTTGGTTGGTGGAAGCAATCTTAGCGCGGTTTAGTAGCTGTTTGATAATTAACGGAAACTCATACGCTTCTTCGGCTTGATGGTAATTATCGTGTTCGTTGAGTATGGTTGTCATAGTATCTTCCTTGATAATAAATTTTTCTTGATATAGTCAATTTTCTATAAAAGAGTGACAGCGTTAACCTCACTTGAAGTATCACAGTTACATCTGCGCTCGGTTGCATTGTCTCTCTTTTAAACTGAATCAACTATAATCAATAATGGGGCGAGCGTGTTTTTGAGTCTTAGACGCGTTCTATCACCATGGCAAGCCCTTGCCCAATACCAATACATAAGCTGGCCACGGCATATTTGCCACCCGTACGCTGTAGCTCTCGAGCGGTACTCAAGGCGATTCTTGCACCTGATGCGCCAAGCGGATGGCCGACAGCGATGGCTCCACCATTGGGATTGACACGCTTATCATCAAAGTCAATATCCAACCCTTTTAGACAACCAAGCACTTGAGAAGCAAATGCTTCATTAATCTCAATAACAGACATGTCCTCGAGGCTCAAACCAGCACGCTTTAGTGCCAGCTTGATCGCTTCAACAGGACCCACGCCCATGATATTGGGTTCAACACCCATTGCACCTGATGATAGGATCTTGGCAATCGGTTTAAAGCCTAGCTTTTTCTCTGCTTGCTTTGAGCCGATAATGAGCGCAGCTGCACCATCATTGATGCCAGACGCATTACCTGCGGTGACGATTCCATCTTTGTTTAAAGGCTTGAGCTTTTGTAGTGCTTCAATATTAGAGCTGGCACGCGGATGCTCATCATCTATGACTACTTTTGCGGGCAATTTCTTACCTTGGGGTACGGTGATAGGTGTTATTTCATCGTTAAAAAAACCTGCTTGCTTGGCAGCTTGGTACTTGGCTTGCGATGCTGCTGCAAACTTATCGGCTTCCTCGCGCGTAATACCATACTTCTGCGCGACATTATCGCCCGTCTGCGGCATGGTATCACTGCCAAACTGCTCAATAATTTTTGGGTTGGGGAAACGGCTACCAATGGTTGTATCAAATACTTTGAAGTCACGGCTAAAAGGCTGTTCTGTCTTGGCAAATACAAACGGCGCACGCGTCATCGACTCGACCCCACCTGCTAAAATAATATCCCCTTCGTTGCACGTAATACTGCGAGCAGCATCGACAACAGTAGACAGACCTGATGCACATAGACGGTTTACTGTCTGACCTGGGGTAGTTACATCCAACCCTGCTAACAAAGCCGCGTTACGCGCGATGTTACGAGAGTCTTCACCTGCTTGGTTGGCACTGCCTAGCAACACTTCATCAAAGATATCAGCAGATAGTTGGTGCTTTTCGACCAACGCTTTCATCACGGTAGCAACCAAATCATCAGCACGTACGGTTGCTAATGCGCCAACATAGCGACCAAAAGGACTTCTTAATCCATCATAAATATAGGCATCTAACATAACGTTTCCTTGTCGTATTTTTAACTCTGAATAATAGTTTTATGGTTTGGCAATATTGCTGTGTCGTCAATATTAGTATTTGGTCTGCTGAGTAAACAATGACATATCAAGCTTGGCGCGGCGTTGCAGCCAAGGGCTTGGACGATAACGTGGGTCACCTGTCAGCCCGTAGATGCGCTCTAAAATAAGCAGCACACGCGAGGCCCCAAGATGATCGCCCCAAGAAATAGGACCATATGGATAACCTAACCCAAGCTTGACAGCATTATCGATGTCTTCAGGTGAAGCAATCCCTTGCATGGCAATGTCACAACCGAGATTAATCACCATAGCGACCACACGTTGTGCCACAAAGCCGATGCTTTCGGAAATCAGCGTGGCACCGACCATAGGCTGTGTGGTTGCTTCACTGTCATCCAAGCTTTTACCAAATAACGTATAGGCTTGTGCGATAAATGTCTCCTGCGTGACGAGACTTGGCATCAAAGTACGATGCTTTGCTAGTCCAGTGAGCATATCAATGGCAACGGCTTGCTTAGGATTAACTTGATAACGAATGGCAGCATTGGTCGTATCTTCGCCATAGGGTGCGAGCAGCACCAAACTATCAGGGTTTGGCTTGTCGTTGTCATCGATAGTGATACCCTGAGATTTTAGGTAATCGACCAACTGAGTTTTGTCTTCTACCAGATCAGCCCCAACCCAAACTGAGGTGATGACGGCATCAGATATGAGTGCTTCGGACGACTGATCTTGAGCAGTGGCCGTTGACAACTTCTGACCGTTTTCATAGTGATAGAACCCTGCACCAACCTTACGACCAAGCTTTTTACCTACTAGCATTTGACGGGTCAGTGGATGCGGGCGATAACGCGCTTCGTGATAGAACTGGTTGTAAATCGACTCCATCACGGGGTGCGATACATCGATACCAGTGAGGTCTAACAGCTCAAACGGCCCCATACGAAATCCTGCGCCTTCACGCAAAATTTGATCAATATTCTCAAACGTTGTTACCCCTTCACCTAGTATTTTTAACGCTTCTGTACCGTACGCTCTACCGCCATGATTGACGATAAACCCTGGTGTGTCTTTTGCTACCACACCTAGATGACCCATACGTTTGGCCAAATCGGAGAGAACGTCAACCACTGATTGCTGAGTAGACAGACCTGGAATGACCTCTACAATTTTCATTAAAGGGACTGGATTAAAGAAGTGAAATCCTGCCACGCGCTCTGGATAATCACAGTCAGCAGCAATGGCGGTCACTGATAAGGAAGAGGTATTGGTCGCCAAAATAGTATCGGCGGTGACCACACCTTCTAACTGGGCAAAAAGCTGTTTTTTGATGTCTAGATTTTCGATAATGGCTTCAACCACTATCTCAGCAGTCGCAATTTGGCTAAGCTCTTGTAGTACGGTCAAATTACTTAAAATATCCTGTAGCTGCTCATCGGTAAACTTGCCTTTAGCAGTAAGTTTTTCGAGGGTACTTTGCAAGGATTGTCGTCCTTGTTCAGCAGCGCCTGATTTGGCGTCATATAACAGTACTTGGATACCAGCTTGAGCAGCAATTTGAGCAATACCCATGCCCATAATACCAGTGCCTATAATGGCAATTGTGTTCACAGTCATAATAACTCTCTACATGATTTGCTATGAAATTTCGGTTCAAAGGTGATAACTTGCTTCAAAAGTGATCACAATGTGGCTCTGAATTCACATGCTTATGAATTAACGTGCTTATGAATTAACGCAGCTATGGATTAATACCCTTTGTACTCTGCAGGACGCTTTTCCAAGAAGGCTGTAGCGCCTTCTTTTTGGTCGTGAGTATTGAACAAAATCTGGAAAGCCTTACGCTCTAGAGCCAACGCACCTTCTAAAGGCATATCAATACCTAGATTTGCCACTTCTTTGATTTGCGCTAAGGCAATGGGAGAGTAATGTGATAGCTGCTCAGCAATCTCAATGGCGCGTGTGATAGTAGCCTCATCTTCAACGACTTCAGATACCAGCCCCATTGTGTCCGCCTCATCAGCGCTGATCATATCGCCCGTTAGTACCATTTTCATGGCCTTATGTTTGCCAATCGCGCGAAACAAACGCTGCGTTCCGCCAGCACCTGGCATGAGTCCTATCTTGATTTCGGGTTGACCAAATTTGGCAGACTTGCCTGCGATGATGATGTCAGCATGCATGGCCAACTCACAGCCACCGCCCAGAGCGTAACCATTGACGGCAGCAATAATAGGCTTTCGGCAGTTAGTGATGGCATTCCAATAGCGTTCACTATGACGCAAGTACATATCCACTGTGCTAGTAGTCAAAAAATCGTTGATATCCGCACCAGCGGCAAACACCTTGTCACCACCAGTAAGGACGATCGCTTTGGTTTGTGAGTCATCATTTAATTGAATGAACAGGTCTGCCATTTGTTGGCGTAGCTCACTGTTTAGTGCATTGCGCACTTTGGGGCGATTAAGTCTAACGACACTCACGCCCTCTCCTTTTTTCTCACAAATAATGAGCGGCTCTTCCATGATCGACTCCTTAAACATCATTTTTGTATAAAATACAAACACTCTAGCAAAGCATTTATTTTAAATATTAAATATCGCTATGCGGTATTTAATATCAATATATACTGTTTATTTTGGTTTGTGAAGTAGAAAAAATAGATAATTTAGAATAAAATCGGGATAAAAGGTTGTATTAAATTATATAAATACCGCAATGCGGTTTTTTAAACCAAAACTATTGTAATTTAATAATTCATCGATTATGCTGTTTATCCAAGGACGTCACATTATTTATTACAGTCACAGAGCCGATATTGATATCAGGCATCAATCAAACAAGGAAGATTCATATGATTAGAGATAAAGAGACCCTCGACCACATCACCCAAACCATTCGTAACTTCGTTAACGATCAACTTGTCCCTATGGAACATTGGGTTGCCGAAAATGACCGTCTTCCAGAAGAGATCATTGAGCAAATGCGAGAATTAGGGCTTTTTGGACTGACCATACCCGAAGAATACGGCGGACTTGGTGTCACTATGGAAGAAGAAGTCACACTGGCATTTGAGTTAGGACGTACCTCCCCTGCGTTTCGCTCATTAATAGGGACAAATAATGGTATTGGCTCATCTGGCCTAGTGATTGATGGCACTGAAGCACAAAAGCAGAAATATCTACCTCGGTTGGCCAGTGGTGAAATCATCGGTTCGTTCTGTTTGACCGAGCCGGAGTCAGGATCAGATGCCGCCTCGTTGAAAACGACCGCTATTAAGGATGGTGATACCTATATCATCAATGGCACCAAGCGCTATATCACAAACGCCCCGCAGGCTGGCGTATTCACTGTCATGGCACGCACCGATCCACAAAACAAACGCTCTGGCGGTATTTCAGCATTTATTGTTGAAAGCGACACGCCTGGTATTACTTTGGGCAAAATTGATAAAAAAATGGGTCAAAAAGGCGCGCATACCTGTGATGTGATCTTTGATAATTGCGTCGTACCGGCGGATGCACTCATTGGCGGTGTTGAGGGGGTTGGCTTTAAAACGGCCATGAAAGTTCTTGATAAAGGGCGCTTGCACATTGCAGCAGCCAGTACTGGAGCCGCCACTCGCATGCTGAATGATGCACTCAACTATGCCGTCGAGCGTAAGCAATTTGGTCAACCGATTGCTAGCTTTCAGCTTATTCAGGGCATGCTCGCTGATTCAAAAGCAGAAATCTATGCTGCCAAATCCATGGTGTTAGACGCTGCACGTCTGCGTGACGAAGGCAAAGACATCGTGACTGAATCCTCATGCGCCAAAATGTTTGCCACTGAGATGTGTGGTCGTGTTGCTGATAGAGCGGTACAGATCCATGGCGGTGCCGGTTATATCGCAGACTACGGTATTGAGCGTTTTTATCGTGATGTACGTCTATATCGTTTGTATGAAGGTACCACACAAATTCAGCAAGTCATCATTGCCCGCAATATGATTAAAGAGGCCAGCGAGTAATCCCTCCCACTTTTTTATCCTTCAAAATGCACGGCGGTATTTGCTAGGATGCTGATGCCTTCCATTTCCACCACTACGTATCAAATTAGTTTTCTATTCTCACAACGATAAGGATATAAATTGTGAAAAGTGTCGCTATAACTGCAGATCCAAGTATAAGCTCCACCCAAAAACAACCTTGGAAACTGGCTTTTGTTTTTTGTTTTTTGGTTTTATTATGTGATGGAGCCGATGTCGGTATCCTTGCATTTACTCTTTCTAGTTTAAAACTAGAGTTTGGATTGACTAATGTACAAGCTGGCGCTTTGGGTAGCTGGTCGTTAATTGGCATGGGAATTGGTGGTTTTTTCGGTGGTTGGGCCTGTGATCGCTTTGGACGGGTGCGTGTTATGGTGACTGCTACAGCCCTGTTTGCATTATTGTCTGGCTGTGTTGGATTTGCTCAAACTTACGAGCAGTTCATAATTCTACGAGTAGGCGCTTGCATAGGTCTTGGCAGCTTATATGTTGCTGCTAATACTTTAATGTCAGAAATGGTACCTACCCAGCATCGAACCACTGTGCTCGCAACAATAATGACAGGTTATACTTTAGGGTCTCTAGTTATCAGCAGTCTTTCAGCTTGGATCATTCCTGATTACGGTTGGCGTATGATTTATTTCATATCATTTATACCAATTATTTTATCAGTCTTAATGCATTTTACATTATCTGAACCACAGTCTTGGAAAGAGTCTCGTGCCCTAAAACTCAAAGGTTTGAATAGTACTATTGAAAAGCGTAAAAACTCTTATAGAGCTATATTTGAAAGTCCTAGACATCGCATAATGTTTATTTTGTGGACTATGAGCTCAACTCTTTTACTCTTTGGTTATTTTGGTGTCAGTAACTGGCTACCTACTTACTTAGAAACCGAATTAGGTATCAATTTTAAAGAAATGGCTATCTACATGGCAGGTACCTATTTGACTATGATGTTTGCAAAAGTAATAGCAGGTCTACTGGCTGATAAGATTGGACGTAAAATAGTATTTGCCTTTGGTACGATGGGCACAGCCCTATTTATTCCAGTATTAATCTATATGCACACTCCAGAAAATATTGGTTGGTTAATGATTGCTTTCGGTTTCTTATATGGTATCCCCTATGCCATTAACGCCACCTATCTAACCGAAAGTTTCCCTACAGCTATTCGAGGTACCGCAATGGGTGGATCATATAATATTGGACGTATAGGATCAGCTCTTGCCCCTCTTACGATCGGTTATATGGCCATGCATAACTCTATTGGCGCAGGTTTATTACTTATGGCAGGTGCATACTTCTTATGTGGTCTTATCCCTACTTTATTCATTAAAGAAAAGCAGTACGATCCACAAGAAGCCTAACCATACCTCTTATAACGACTATTGCTACCGTTCATACTGCATAGCGAAACAATATATCTTCGTTATGCTATGCTGAGAATGAGAATGTGAAAGTAAATTGATATAATATAATTAAAGAGACAGTAGGTAACTGTGAGCTGATATTAGCTCACAGAATGCTATGAATAATAAAGTTTTGTGATTTTATAACGCTTGTATGAATTTGATTGGGGATAATAGACGACATATGACTAATGATACCCTTACCGATGAAGACGCTAACAACGAGATGCATATTGAACTGTTAGAACCCATTGCAGAGATGAGAGATAAAAATGACCGACAGTTTGTCACAGCGTTGGCTCGAGGGTTAGAGCTGCTGCGTTGTTTTACCCCGCAGCGACCTTATCTAGGCAACCAAGACCTAAGTCAACTGACAGGCCTTCCTAAAGGCACCATTACTCGTCTGACCTATACGTTGGTCAAATTGGGATATTTAAAACAATCGACCAATAGTAGTAAGTACCAGCTTTCGACAGGGGTACTAAGCTTTGGTTATACCATGATGACTAATATCTCTATCAATAACCTTGCGACTCCTTATATGGAAGAGCTGGCAGACTATGCCAATAGCGCCGTTGCCATGGCTACTCGTGATCGACTGATGATGGTGTATCTCAACGTTGTGCAAGGCCAAGGGACCACGACCATGCAACGCAATGTCGGCTCTTATTTGCCTATTCATTTAAGTTCGATGGGGAGAGCCTGTTTGGCGAGTATGCCACCTGCTGAGCAAGAGTTTATCCTTAATGCCATTCGTAGTAAGTATAAAGATGATTGGCTAAAGATTAGACGAGGATTAGATAAAGCCTTTCAAGACTATCAAGACTACGGCTATTGCTTTTCAATTAGTGAATGGCAAAAGGATGTCAACGCGGTAGCCATTGCGCTGATGCACCCCACAGAAGGCTTGCTCACTTTTAACTGCGGCGCACCAAGTTTTATCCTTAGTCGTACCAAACTAGAAGAAGATATTGCCCCTCGCCTACTACATATGAAAAATATGATTGAGAGTAATCTATATATTAGCTAGCATCACTCAAATGTGCCCCATGAAAATAACGATTCATCTCCACCAACTATTCAAGCGATAGTCATATAAGTCATTCATATCGTTTTGGCATTTTATTTTCAGTGCCTTTAGCCGTGTTTTTTAAGGATTCACCATGAGCCAGCTTTTTTCGCCTTTGAAACTTGGGCAACTCACATTAGATAACCGTATTATCATCGCACCCATGTGTCAGTACTCTGCCAATGATGGCGCGGCAAGTAATTGGCATACGATCCATTTGGGCCAAATGAGTTTGAGCGGCGCAGGACTACTTATTTTAGAAGCAACAGCGGTCAATCCACAAGGACGTATCAGCTATGCTGATTTAGGTTTATGGGATGACAGGACGCAAGCGGCACTGGATAAAACGCTAACAGCAATCAGACAGTACAGTCCTATGCCAATAGGCGTACAACTTGCCCATGCTGGGCGTAAAGCGTCAACCGAAAAGCCATGGGACGGCGGCGGTTCGATTGCCCCTGATCAGTTAAATGGCTGGCAAACGATCGCACCGTCGGCGCTTGCCTATGACGAAAACTCTACTGTACCCACAGCAATGGAGCAAAATGACATTGATGCGCTAGTAAGTGATTTTGTGAATGCGGCAAAACGTGCAGATGCGTTGGGCCTTGATTTGATTGAACTTCATGGGGCGCACGGTTATCTATTACATCAGTTTTTATCGCCACTTTCTAATAACCGTGATGATCAATACGGCGGCAACCTTGAGAACAGAATGCGCTTGTTACTTGAGGTGTTTACAGCGGTTCGGACTGAGTTTTCAAACAATAAGCCAGTGGGTGTGCGTGTGTCTGCAACCGATTGGGCCCAAGGCGGCTGGGATCTCACCCAAACGATCGAGCTGGCTAAAGCATTGGAGGCGTTAGGCTGTGACTATATCCATGTGAGCACCGCAGGACTTAGCCCAGACCAGCAGATCCCTGTAGAGCCTAGCTTCCAAGTGCCTTTCGCAACCGCGATAAAAAAAGCGGTAGATATACCCGTCATCGCAGTGGGCTTAATCACCGAAGCCGAGCAAGCGCAAAGCATCATTGCTGAGCAGCAAGCGGATGCGGTTGCATTGGCACGCGGTATACTTTATGACCCGCACTGGCCTTGGCACGCTGCTGCCGAGCTTGGTGCAACCGTCAAAGCGCCCAAACAATATCTGCGCTCAAGTCCGCATGGTAGGCCCTCTCCGATAGAGTAACTGTGTAGGCAATACTGGCTCAATTGGTTGTGACCGATTGAGCTTTGATGTTATGAATAGGGTCGTTAGCGAGTACTTTTCAGCGTAGAAGTGGTTAAAACGCGAGGTTATGCTGTTTTGTAAGATTAAAAGAAAAGTAAAGATTCATACTATTTAAGTATTGACGGTTGGCTTAGTGCCAAAAGTAGGCTGTGGTAACGCCTTGCTAGGAGGAAAAATAATGATTGGCTAAAATTACAAGTCGATGGCCAACAGTTATTTTTCTTTATTGAGCAACTTGTTAGACTCTGTAAGTATTGACGGCATACTGGATAATGCCAAAAATGCAAGTTGCTCTATATCTAAAGCAGGCTCAGAGTTGAAGTGCTTGTAATATCGCATATAATCAGGCCACTCTTCAATAAACCGACTTCCTCCATGTACCAGCTCATTTCGCAAGTCGAATAGCCACGTAATTTTTTCTTTCCAACCATTATTTTGTGGGAGTTCTGATACACCATTCACAATAGATTTCTCAACAGATCCTCTGTTCCCATAAAGCGCATCAAGAGCTACAAAATATTGAATATATGACTCGATATCTTTTGAATTCATACCTTTGTTAATAAAATGTGCGCATTTATTAATTCGATCTCTCTGTCCTTTTGGTAACCTAGCTTCCAGCTCATACCATGCTTTAATTTTATTTATGTCCTCAGCGTTTAATACCTTTTCCTCTAAATAGTATGGTAAGAGTTTACCTATTTCAGAGGTTGTAAACATATTAATATTTGAGTCTTTATGCGGAATTTGCATTGAATGCGAGTAAGCTCTTGCCATTACTTTATGAAGTCTATTTTTAGTGGATACAGCGTAAATGACAGAAAATAACTTTCTGAGTTTTAATGATGATGAAAATCTACTACCACTTAGTGTGCCTCTTGACTCAGTTATAAATAAATACTCATAGCTTAAGCGACTAAATTGAGTTGTCTCTCTATCTTTATAATTGCCAGTTTCAGGGTTTATATCATTGGTTACATATCCAATATCAGATAGTCTACTCCAATAAATTTTATCAGATTTATGTATGACATGGATTCTTTCTGACTCAATGAAAAATGTGTCTCCCGATATTCTTGGTGCGGTGTATATAACACACCAATCTGTAATAGAGGATTTGACATTTTTTATTATTTTTTCTAATAAGTACTTTGCAAAGTATTCAGTATTAGAAACTGAACGACATTCAAATAGTGTTTTCTTTCTGCCAAAACAGACATCGTCACTATTAAAAACATGCTTATCCACACATATTTCACGTAAAGTACTTCGTACGCTAGTTTGAATAGATTTATGATCACAGTCAGAAAATGAAGGATATTCAGTGATAATCATAAAAGATATATTTTCTACAAGTTTATAGGCTGCTTCTGTATACCACCACTCAATACCAAACCCACCAAAACTAAATGGATCGGTTCTCCCTGCGGAAAACTGTTCCATACCAAGCTTTTTATCTTCAGGTTCATTTAGGAGAATGTTCTTGGTAAGGGCAATAACTTGACCAATTAATTTTTTCATTACGCGAATACCATTTTGGAATGAGAATAATCTAACGTCTCACTAAGAGGCGAAAAATGGTTGGCTAAAATTAACAAAAAAGGGAAAACCAACTGTTTTTTCGTCCTTATTTGACACTTTATTAAACCACAATCTCCTTAACAACTTCAGTTTTTACCGAGTTCGCGATAAAGCATTGCTCATGCGCTTGATGATGCATTTTTTCAAGCTGCTCCATGGTCGGCTGCTTATCACCCGAAAATGTAACCTGCGGTTTTAATATCACTTTAGTCATTGAGATTTTACCATCGCTGTCTTTTTCCATAGTGCCTACCGCATTGTCTATGTATGAATCAATCACATATTTTCTTTTTGCGGCAATAGATAAAAAGAATAGCATATGACAGCTTGAAAGAGAGGCAACAAAAGCTTCTTCAGGATCTACATTTTCCTCAACAGAATAAGGCACCGGAACAACGTGAGGAGAAGACGAGGCTTGCACGACGACACCCCCATCAAAAACCCATTCGTGCTCTCGGCTATATTTATTATCAATATAGCTTTCTTGGCTGTCTCTCATCCAGTTGATTTTGGCAAAATACTCTGACATTTGAACTCCGTGTTGCAAATAGCCTAAATTTTTAGTGTTTATGCGACACACAGTTTTTGTTACATCACCGCTTATTGGGCTAAAGCGCTATCTGCTCGATGTATCAAGACTACAACCATATTCTTTAGGAACTAAGTTATCTTGGCGCTCATCTGTCTGTTCAGGCCAAGGACCTTTAAGGTCGAAGCAGAGTCTGGCGGTCGCCTCGTGTTCGATGCTGAAAATGCAAAACTCATAGCAGCAGCCAAAGCAAAAGGCGACACTATGATAGACATTCCTAATCCATTAAATGACCCACAGTGGAAAGGCCCATTAGAAGCGGGTACTAAAAAGTACCTAAACGATGTCGCAGCATTGGGTTTAGACCCTCAAGCTGTCTATGAAAAAACCAAAGAAGCTAGTGCGGCTTATAAGGTTTAAACGACATTACTCATTTATTAATCATTTAGGAGAGTAAATCGTGAAAGCCGCTATGAAATGGGGAGTGCTGTTTGCTTTAGCCAATGATCTTGATGAATACTGAGTTGATAATAGTCTGGTTTATTGAAAAATAATTAAACTTTTTTAATCACTAATGCATCTAATATACCTACATAAAAAGGGGCGACTTATCTTAAGTCGCCCCTTTTTATGTCTCATCACTTTTAGTCGCTTAAACCCTTTCAAGTCCACGCAAAAACTACCATACCTCTCGTATCATAGCTATGACTTCAGATGAAGTTGAGTAAGTATCATCTCTAAAGTGTTGCTAGCCTGCCGACCCTTAGCAAAAAGCTCCTAAGATTGTATTAATGGTTCAGTATCTGCTAGAAAAAGTCACCTTTCTTTAACTTTCATAAAAGTACGTAACGCTATAACTCGCTATTATCGATTTATTCAATCAAGCGACGTTCAATTCAGATATCTTTAACCATTCAATAAACACGCTTACTTATAATCCGCCTAAAAGGACCTTACTATGAAAAACTTCAACATGAAAAAAATCGCGATCAGCTCATTATTGGCCGTATCTACTTGCTTTGCTATGATTGGTCCAGCAAATGCGGCCCAACAAGTTGTCGTGGTCAAAGACAAGCATCAGACAAAACAAGCGGTCGTCGTTAAAGCAAAGCCCAAAGCGAAACAAGTGGTCGTGGTTAAAGCTAAACCTAAGGCCAAGCAAGTTGTCGTAGCGAAAGCAAAACCTAAAGCCAAAAAAGTAATCGTTGTTAAAGACAAACATCCAGCACAAAAGGTAGTCGTTGTGAAATCAAGATAGACCAAGCAAGACCGAAACCGTATACAGCTTATATAGAACCCACTATATTAAGAAGGGAACACCACTACCTCATCGTCTTCCTGCCATGGCTGAAACTTAGTCATGGCTTGTACAAATAACGGGTGTTCCAACCAATGTTGTAGCCACAGCTGTAGCTTGGGATAAGGCAATTCATAAAAGACATCACGATCTACATGGGCAAACTGGCGAACAAACGGCATGATACCAATATCAGCAACCGTCACGTTATTACCTAGTAGATAGGTATTCTTAGTCAATAGCGCTTCTAAATCCTGCAGAAAAATCTCACCCTGTTGCCGGTACTCTGTCTGAGTCATTTCAGGGTGACGATCAGCATACTTGTAGCGATCGAGCCACTGCTTAAACTCATTGTCGTTTTTTGCTATCAGTGCATTAGCCTCAGATAAAACCTTTTCATCTAGCAGTCCTTGAGGATCGTTTTTCTCAAGCGCCCACATCATGATCTCTGCACTCTCTTCAATGACGGATCCATCTGAAAGCTGTAAAACTGGCACCGTGCCTTTTGGACTAATCGCTAGCATCTGATCTGGCTTATTCTTTAACGTGATTTCTCGTAGCTCTACTGGTAACTCGGCGAATATTAGACCGAGACGAGCGCGCATAGCATAAGGACAGCGACGAAAAGAATATAAGCGAGGCAATAAGGTGTTCATAGATTCCTCCATAGTTGAATAGGACTTAAGCAAGAGGTAAAAAGAAAAATTAGCAGACGCAAACCTACTGACATTAATAGTTATTAAGGCGCTGTTTAATAGGTGACAGACTTATAATTGGCCATAGTTTCTACTAATGATTTTGGTAGATAAGCATCTTTCAGGTGCGCGTTCGGATAATGCTGCTCAATCCACGATTGATAGTTATAGACAGTTAGCGTACCACAATATAATAAATATAAAACCTGCACGCCGATACTACGCGACAGCCCCATTACGCAATGGAAATTGATAAGCGTGATAAAGCTACCATCTACTTTATCTTTATTATTGGTGACAAATGCCTGTGTCTCAGCTGATCGTATTAAAGCGTCAATTTGTTTGAATAGATTAATATAGTCTTGGAGCAATACATCATTTAATGGCTGCAAATCTAACAAAGGCAAATACAAGTAATGAACTGTTGTACTCACGCTGCTATTAGCAGCTATTCTAAGATTATGAGCGTGGCTAGATATCTCAGCAGCCAAATCAACAACAATTATCTGATGGCAAACTGCAGGCCGATTGCTTTCTAACGAACTTCGCAACTCTAATGAACTAGAACCAAACAACCAATACGTTAAATGACTACTTAGATCCGTCTGCATCAATCGAGGTGAAGCAACAACTTTGACCTTGTCATTAATAGCATATGGCGTGAGTGGATACTTTTGACTTTTGGAGAAAACTTTAAAATACCACTGTCCCAAAAATGACATGCCATTGTAAATAATAATGATTGGCACAAACTTCATCCAAGTATATACCGTGAGTCGACCGCTACTGGATTTTTGAAACCAGCGTGTATCTCGTATTGGCTTTTCCTGTTGATAGGCACAAGCCAACATCGTAAAACTAATCAACCAATATGAAGCGATAATAATGGCCAAATCTTCTACAACTTCAGACGCTATCATACTCATATTAGCAAAGTAAAACCCTGCTATCGCTATCAATAAGAACCCTATTACTCCTAGTATCAGATGCTTGATTACCAGTGCATTACGAATTCGATTTGAGAGTATCAGCACCAACACTGCCAATACTACCCCGCCGAACATATCTAGCAAATGATGTTGATACGTCAACACTGTCGACAGGGCAATCAATGTACATATGCCAGTCAGCAACAATCGATAAGCCGCTGAAATCCATCTCTTTTTAGACGCTACAACATCCCATAAGGATACGCCAAGCAACATGGCATAGCTGACATGCAATGATGGCAACTGATTAAATGGCTTGTCCACCAACTGCAAAAACTGGTAACCAAACTGCGTCCAATCATCAGGAATCGAACGACTAAATGAGAAACGAGCAGGATAAAAATAGAAGATTAAACAGGCAAAGATGGTCGCTAAGATTAGCCGATAGGTCAATAAGGATAATTGCGTAGACGTCCGTACTAAGAAAAAACTAGCCATAAATAAAATCAACGACCAGCTATAAGGAACAATCATAGCGGGAATGAAAGGAATCATACTGTCAAATGGCGTGGCAAGATTATGAATTTGCGATGGGTAGAGTGTATATAAAGATACGCTATAAACAGTCGTCAAATTATAAAGCAAATAAAATATCGATAACGCAAGACCTAGCTGCTTGAATCGATTTAAATTTGATGGAGTTTGCAACACCTAGTACCTCATTTGACTATTGAATAAATATTTCAAAAACTTTGGCAATATAATCATAGTTAAAGTTGTCATAATAGCAACTTATTGTTGGCTAAAAACTGCCCAAACCCATTGGAAATACAGTGGTTTTGAACTTATACTTGACTATTTTCCAGACTTAGAAGGATTTGAGAAATGCAGTTTTTGAGGGTGATAAGTCAGCAGTTGAGTCGATTTACGGCATTGGTTATTATTTTAGCGGCCGCAGTGACATTTATAGAGCCTGCGACTTTTTCTTGGGTGACAGGTGATACCCAAGTCATCGTTCTGGGTGTCATTATGCTCGCAATGGGTATGACGCTAGGTAAAGAAGACTATAAAGTGTTGGCCCAGCGCCCGCTTGATATTTTTATCGGTTCAATTATCCAATATACCATTATGCCGATTTTAGCGATTAGCGTGGCCAGATTGTTTGATTTATCGCCTGGGTTAACACTGGGTCTAGTATTGGTTGGTACTTGTCCTGGTGGTGTGTCTTCAAACATTATGAGCTACCTCGCCAAAGGTGATGTGGCGTTTTCGGTAGGTATGACCACCGTATCGACCATCATTGCACCGTTAGTGACGCCACTTTGGCTCAATTATTTGGTTGGTCAATCTGTAGAGATGGATGGCTGGGGTATGTTCCGCTTTATGCTATTAGTGACATTGTTGCCAGTCGCTATCGGCTCTATGTTAAACATACTATTTCAAAACAAGCACTGGTTTAATGATGTACGTGCGGTAATGCCAGGCGTGGCTGTATTAGCTTTCGCCGCTATCGTCGGTGGCGTTGCCGCTGTATTTGGTGATCAGTTCTTGCAGTCAGGGCTAGTCGTTATCTTGGCCATTGCGGTACACAATATCGTCGGCTATGTATTGGGCTACTACTCAGGTGCCTTATTTGGTATGAACAAACCCAAAAAACGCACCATATCTATCGAGGTTGGCGTACAAAACGCAGGGTTGGCCACGGGCTTAAGCACGAAGTTTTTCCCTGGCAATGCAGAGTCCGCTATCGCTGCCGCCGTCGCTTGTATTTGGCACTCTGTTTCTGGCTCTATATTGGCCAATATCTTCGCTTGGTGGGATAAGCGTCAGGAAGCGAAAAATCCTACCGTCATCGAGACTGAAGAGACCATGGAGCTTGGTAAACCAATAAGAAATCATTAGTACTAATAAAGATAATACTGAACTAGGTGATATTGAACCAGTTAGTAAAGTTAAAAAGCTATGCTAGATTATTATTTCTAGCATAGTGTTTTCTAATAAAGTACCTTCAAATATAGCGCTCTCCAGCATAGTATTTTTAGCATAACACTACTGATAATTTGCATGAACTGCTAGCCTCTCTTCTAGGTTCTTACGCAGTCTACCGTAACTCATTTCCAAAACGCTTACGCACCTGACGCAAGTATAAAGCTGGCGCAATACGCCACAGTAAACTGCCAAAGCGCGAGAGAGGGTCCGGCAATATCCAGCGTTTGCGCCGCTGCAAACCTTGATCGATCTGTTCGGCCATCCACTCAGCACTACGCATATTACCGATCATTGAGCGTGGATGCTTTGCGATACTGCCATCACGGCCGAGCGCGTGGTTCTCGATAGGTGTATCAAGAAAGCTGGGATAGACCATAAGTATATGTATACCCTCAGACTCTAGTTCCAAGCGCAGTACTTCAAAGAACTGGGTTAGCGCCCCTTTTGCCGCACAATATGCTGCCCGTCCAGGAACGGGCATCCAGCCAGCCATTGAGCCGATACAGATAATTTGACCTTTAGATTCTCTTAGCATCGGTAACGCAGCCATAGTCAGCTCCACTGCTCCTTGCCAATCTACCGCCATGACTTTGCGAAACACCGCAGGATCAGTCTGATGTGCTGGTGATCGATGGGTAATCCCAGCATTATTCACCAATAGATCAAGACGGCCAAAGCGTTCGCTAACTTGCTTAATGAGGCTAGCAATATCATCAATTTGAGTGATATCAGTGACGACTGTCATAACTCTAACTGAGTCCTCTAACTCACGAGCGCGGGCGATCAGCGCTTGCTCATCTATATCAGCGAGTACTAAGTGATGTCCAGCAGCATACCAGTGCTGTGCCATTGCCCAACCAAGTCCTGATGCAGCACCAGTGATTAAAGTAACATTTATTGATGACATTGGTGGCATTGATAATTCTCTCCCTATTTGGGTTTACGCAATCCATGACATTCGATGAAGTACTCGAAGGTTTCGGCAGACGTTTTTGCCAAAGAGTAACCAAACTCTTCTTTGAGTCGCCTGTTACTCAGTACTGGGCGATAATGCAAAAAATTAACCTGTTCTGGTCCCGTTGGTTTGCCACCCCATTTTGCCACTTGTAGGCCAGCTTTAACCAAACCCACTGGCAGGATCAATAGCGGTTTATTAAGTCGGTTTGCGATATCCCTCATCGTCAGTGCGCCATCGCCTGCCATATTGTAGATGCCAGATTTATCCTCGCGAATCCCCATCTCCATAGCGCTGATCACGTCTTGATCCCAAATAAACACAAAAGGCGACTCACTGCCTTTAAGCGCAAGCACACGCGGTGCCATAAACAGACTGGTAATTTGGTTGCGTGTATCAGCGCCTAGTATGGTGCCAGGTCGAAAGATCAGCTGCTGTAATTGTGGATGCTGCTCGCGAAAATCTGTAAGCATTTCCTCGACTTGTCTTTTGTGATCCGAGTAAGCAAACTCAGGGTTACCGCGTAGTCCATCCTGCTCATCAATCCATTCAGGATTGTCAGCGTGATATCCGTAAGCAGCACCCGAGCTGGTGAGCGTTATATGTGCGACACCTGCTTTGATGCAGCAATTAAGTACGTTACGCGTGCCATTAACATCGATATCATAGTCACGAGCACGATCTTTTGACGCTTGTAAGATAGAGGCGAGATGCACGACATGAGTGATACCCTCTTCTTTTAGTAACGTTGCCAAACCCTCGTCACGCACATCTAATATGTGAACATGATAATGAGCAGCCAGACGATTGCCCAGTTGATGGCCGATGTAACCTGCGGCACCAGTGATTAATATACGCTTGTTCACTATGCTTTCATTCGTTACGTTTTTATTCATAGGGTATCCGTGCCCAAACTTGTGAAAGTGTCAGTCCTGACACCAAATGCCATACGCCCCAGAACGCCGTGATCAGCATCATGCCACCTGCCTCTGGGAAAAAGTAAATAAAATAACCAGTCCTAGCCCTGAGTTTTGTATGCCTACTTCTAAAGTCACTGCGCGCCGATCCGCGACTGGCAACTTGAGCATCAGCCCCATGCCATAACCTAACGAAAGTGCCAATAAGTTATGACCAACGACCAGCCAAAAAAAGCTATGGAAACGCTCTAAAAATAGCGCGAAATTGCTAGAAAAAGCGATTGCGACAAAAGTCATTAGTACAAGTAGCGAGAAAATACGTAGCGGTTTTTGGATACGCACGACCAGACCTGGCAAGCGTCGCCCCGTTACCATCCCTAGCACTAAAGGTAACGCTAGCACTAATAGAACCAGTATCAGAATACTGCTAGGCTCAATCGTTATCTTTGTCAGATACTCACGTGTGTATGGGTTAAGCCAACCATAAAAGGCAAAATTGACTGGTGTTAATATAGCCGCAGCGAGACTTGATACTGCAGTCATACTGACTGACACCGCGACATTACCGCGTGCCAGCCAAGTCATAATGTTGGAAAAACTACCACCTGGGCAAGACGCTACCAAAATCATTCCTAGCGCCAACTCGGGATCGATATTCAACGCCCACGTAAACAGACACGTGGCTAGGGGCAATAGAAAGAATTGAGCAAACAGACCCGCTATTGGCGCAATGGGAGACAAAACGACACGCTTAAAATCTTCGAGACGTAAACTCAATGACACGCCAAACATCATCAGCGCCAAGATGAGATTGAGTAGAATCAAGCTCCGTGGCTCAAACGCCACTGCCGCTATCATACCTCTGATGCCAATACAGGCTGTTCTGTTTCAAGCTCGGCAATATGCTTGGACAGCGTTTCTAAGTATTCATCTTTATTTACATAATATGCCATACGTGCAAGCTTAATATAATCATAGCCACCATCGAGCGTTTTGCCTGCTCGCTGACGTTTCACTTTATTGAACTGTTTAACGGCTGCTGTATTTTTCTGACGCTGCTGAATATATAATGCGACAAGCCGTGCTTGTTGATTTCGACCCTCCCAGCCCAGCCCTGCTGCCTCAACCATACCCATCATAAATAAATTATCATGCTTAGGATGAAAGACATTCATATAAAGCTGCGGCGCGTCATGATTGGCAGGCCAATTGAGCTGCGCGCGCTCAATAAATGGATAATCAAGCAAGTATCCCGTCGCCATAAGAATCAAATCATAATCCTGACTTTCACCATCATTAAAGCTCACCGTATGCCCATCGATGCGGCGAATATCACGGCGCGCTTTAATATCACCATGACCCAAATGATGTAATACCAATGAATTGACCACAGGATGTGATTCATACATGCGATAGTTTGGGTTTGGCAGTCCATAATCAGAAGGTTTTCCGATGACCATACGAATCATCGCCGCATCCATGCGCTGCTTAACTGGACGCGGTAACTTTAGTTTTCCGCCTAGTGTGTCAATGGGCTGACCTTTGATAAATTTGGGCAGAAAGTAGTAGCCACGGCGCAGACTGATATCTACCGACTTGGCATGATGCACCGCATCAACAGCGATATCAGCACCCGAGTTACCACAGCCAACAATTAATACACGTTTGTCATTAAATACTGACGGGCTACGATATTCAGAAGAATGCATCAACGTGCCTGCAAACGTACCTGGCAAGCTTGGTATATTAGGGGTATGTAAAGTACCATTTGCCATGAGTACGCCATCAAACAGTCGCGATTGCTTTTGACCATTGCACTCGCTAACTAAGCGCCAACCATCCCCTTCAGGCACCATGCTGATCACGCGCGTGGAGAATTCATAGTGTGATTTTAGATTGAACGTATCTGAAAAGTCGCGGAAGTACTGACAGAGCTGGGTATGATGAGGATACGCTGCGACTGAGTCATTCATAGGAAACTCTTTGAACTCCGTCATACGCTTGGACGAAATCAAGTGGGCACTTTCATACATGGTACTGTGCGGATTATCGATATCCCATAGGCCCCCTACATCTGTGTATAGTTCAAAGCCGACAAAAGGAATATTGAGTTTTTGCAAATTTCTGGCTGCAGCGAGCCCCATTGGACCTGCTCCAATTACTGCGTACATAAGCGCCACCTTAAAAATCCATTTCAATTATATAAATCAGTCAATTCCGTTTGACTGCATCTCTGGTGGACGATACCAGCGTACTCCCTGCCCGTGATAAAACAATAGCATACATTGATACATGAACTGGCTCAAATGAATAAATTGTCCATATAGACTACTTATAATAGGTAAACCCATCCTCTGCTTTATACTTCTTTTTTACTTATCCTAAAAAACCTACTCTTCACCAGATGTAAAAGCACTGCCCTATTTATAGAGGATGCTATTAGCACCTTATCAAGCAACAGCCCTACTTTACTCAAACCTAGTATATTTAAAATTGACTCAGTAATTCATTGTAATAGAAATGATTATCATTATAATAACGATTTAAATTACATGCTGGAAATATTCATGCAACTGTCTCACTTATCTGCTGCTTTGTTTCGTCTTAACTCTCTGAATGTGTCTGGCGCTTCTCTACGATTAGCGTCCATACCCTCACGCTTGCTATCGACGAAATCGCTACCTCTAAAAACACTATGTTCAGTCATCATACTAACCACAAGTCACTCGGCATGGGCGCTAGTAGATGATGCAGATGCTCAAACCACCCCTAATGTGGTACTTGATACTATCGTCGTCACCAGTAGTGCTGATGCGTCAGCAGATGGGTTACCTAGCGCATATGAAGGTGGTCAGGTGGCGACAGGCAGCCGCGTCGGACTCTTGGGCAACCAAGACATCATGGACACGCCGTTCTCTACCACCTCATACACCAATGAATATATCACCAATCAGCAAGCCCAAAGTGTAGGCGATCTACTCAAAAAAGACCCAACCGTCCGCGTGGCAAGGGGTTTTGGTAACTTTCAAGAAGCCTACTTTATGCGCGGTTTCATCACCACATCAGATGATACGATGTTTAATGGCTTATACGGTATTTTGCCCCGACAGTATATCGCCACCGAATTATTTGAGCGTGTTGAAGTCCAACGCGGCGCTTCTGCCATGCTAAATGGTGCCGCACCTAGTGGCGGCAATGCTGGTGGTACGATTAACCTATTACCAAAACGTGCTAGTAATGACCCGCTACGTGAAGTGACGCTTGGTTATGGTCAAGGTGACCAAGGTAAGGTCGCGGTAGATGTCAGTGATCGCTTTGGTAGCGATGATGCTATTGGTGTTCGTTTTAATGCTGCTTATCAAGATGGTGACAGTGCTATCGATGATGAGTCGTCGACCTTGGGTCTGGCTGCCCTTGGTTTGGACTATAGAGGGGATCAGTATCGCCTATCAGCAGATTTAGGTTGGCAGGACAATAAACTTGAAGAAACCCGCCCTAGTGTCACTCTTGCAGGCGCTTCTAGAGTACCAAGTGCACCCAAAGGCTCAAAAAACTGGGTACAACCTTGGACGTATTCAAACGAAAAAGATGTATTCGGTACCATTAGAGGCGAATATGATTTTAATGACAGTATCACCGCTTATGGCGCTTACGGCATGCGACGTGGTGATGAAGACAATTCATTATCAGACCTTACTGTAACCAATACTAATGGTGCTGGCACTACCGCCCGTTTTGACAATATTCGTGAAGATAAAGTACAAAGTGCCGAGCTTGGTCTGCGTGGGCAATGGCAAACGGGGAAGATTGATCATGATTGGGTGATTGCAGCCGATCTTTATGATCAAGAAGAAAAAGGTGCGTATGCTTTTGAGGGTGCTCGTCCCAATAATTTATATCGCCCCATTAAATATCGTGATAACAGCTGGTCAGATACTGCTGTTTTCGTCGGTAACGCGAATAACCCAACACTCACTAACGAGAAAAAATTGCAAAGCTTTGCCCTAGCAGATACTTTTTCTCTATTTAATGACAAATTAAAAACCACATTAGGCGTGCGTCATCAGAACATAGAAACGACTAGCTATAACCCTGATACTCAAGCGCAAACAGGCAATTATGATGAAAGCAAATGGACACCTAGTGTCGGTATTGTTTATCAACCAACTATGGACTGGTCTGTCTATGGTAACTACATTGAAAGCCTAGCACCAGGAAAGAAAGCACCTCTAGATAATGGCGGCAACCCTGTTACCAATGCAGGACAAGACTTAGCCCCTTATGTTAGTGAGCAAACGGAAGTGGGCGTCAAATATGACAATGGTACAATTGGCAGTAGCTTAGCGATATTCCGTATAGATGCTGCACGTGCTTATATTGATGACACCAATACTTTTACAGCAAATGGTGAAAACCGTCATCAAGGTGCCGAGTTATCAATATTCGGTAGTCCAAGCGAAAACATGCGCTTGATCGCAGGTGTCAGTTATTTGAGTGCTAAGCAAAAAGATACGGGTGATGTAACATTGGACGGCAATCGAGTGATTGGTCTGCCCAAACTCCAAAGTAACGTTAACCTAGAGTATGATTTAGCCGCCGTTGAAGGACTGACATTGACGGGTGATATTATCCACACAGGCTCTCGTTATTCGGATAATGCCAATACCTTAAAGGTTGATGGTTATACTACCTTAGATTTGGGTGCACGCTATCGCACTATGCTAGCAGGACAAGACGTTACTCTAAAAGGTATGGTAACCAATGTCACAGGTGAAGATTATTGGCAGTCAGTGGGCGGTTATGCAGATTCAGGCTATCTAAATGCAGGTGAACCAACGGCCTTAAAAGTATCAGCAACGTTCGATTTTTAAGCTTTATTAGTAGGCTTTCTTAGGTTCTATAAAAGGGATTAGGCGCGACCTACTCCCTTTTCTGCTATCAAAAATTTATTTTATTACTGAGTTACTATGTCTTCTCGTACCACAGCGTCTTCTCATACCACAGCGTCCTCTCGTACGACCGCTTCTTTATATCATATGATTTGGGCGAATTATCGTCTGCCTTTTCTCAAAGTCATTCTGCTAAATTTGGTCAATGCCGCTGTCAGCGTGGGTATTATTGCCTATATCAATCATACCTTTATCAGTCAGCCAGTATTCGATACCTTATCTTGGTTAAGTTTGGCGCAGTTTTCACTGCTGGTGTTGTTACTGCTAGTAACGACATTTTTGTCGCAATATGCATTGACGCGATTGGGACATCGATTTGTCTATGAGCTTAGAACCAAATTGGTCAAACAAATCATCGATACCGCCGTGCCTCAGATAGACCATTTGGGTAGTGCACGCTTACTTGCCAGCTTATCCTCAGACATTCAATCGATTACCGTTGCTTTTGTCCGTATGCCAGAGCTGGTACAGGGTATTATTTTGTCTGTTGGCGTTGGGCTATATTTGGGCTGGTTATCGTTGCCATTATTGTTTATTGTCATGTTTTGGATTGTGATGACGATTTGGATCAGTACCATATTGGTCAAGCATGTCTATACGCATTTGACCGAGTTGAGAGAGATTAATGACGCATTATATCAGGACTATCAATCTATAATAGAAGGTCGTAAAGAGCTGGCACTTAACCAACACCGAGCAGAAAAACTGTATACAGATGATTTTTTGGCTCATGCCAAATCGTACGAGAAGACCGTGACTAAGTCTGATACTTTTCATTTATCAGCGGTGAACTGGTCCAATATTATGATGTTCGCATCGATTGGTATCGTGTTTGCAGTGGCCAATTATCTTGATATACCGATGGGAGTTGCCACTACTTTTTCTTTGACGATTTTGTTTATGCAGTCGCCGCTCCTACATGCGGTTGGCGCTTACCCAACATTGCAGACTGCTCAAGTTGCACTAGAAAAGATACAGTCTTTAGAATTGGCCGAGCATCAGCCGAGTTTTGCGACAGACACGGTTGCACAGGACTGGAAATCTATAACTCTGAATAATATCAATTATCGCTATGTAGGCAGTAGTAGTCATAATAGTAATGCACCAGACACAGGGGTTAATGATAATGCTCAAAATAGCGACAATAGTGATAGCAATCAAAACCCTACCAATAATATCTTAAAGTCCGTCAATTTAACCTTGCAACGAGGTGACGTGGTTTTCTTAATCGGTGCGAATGGTAGCGGTAAATCTACCCTTGCCAAAATCATTACTGGTATCTTTACTCCTACTACAGGAACGGTACAAGTCGATGGACAAAGCGTTAATTCAGAGAACAACGCCGATTTTAGACAGCTATTTTCCGCGATTTTTAGCGACCAACATCTATTTAAGCAACTGATTGGATATGAGGGCAATGAGCCTGATGCTGACCTAGTGTCTGACTGGCTGCATAAGCTCAATCTACAAGAAAAAGTAAGTGTGTCTGACCATAAACTCTCTACAGATAAGTTGTCGCAAGGTCAGAGAAAACGCTTGGCTATGCTAATCGCCGTCGCTGAACAAAAGGACATATTACTGCTCGATGAGTGGGCAGCCGACCAAGACCCTGCTTTTCGTCGCGTGTTTTACCAAACGCTCATCCCTGAGCTAAAAGCCATGGGTAAGACACTGTTTATCATCAGTCACGATGACGGTTATTTTGAACATGCTGATCGATTATTACTAATGAAAGAAGGCCGTCTCATTGAGCTAAATGCCGAAGAGCGACAGCGTGCCAGCAAAGATGCCATTGCTATGCTCAAGTAAGCAATGCTTTAACTACTAGCATGAACCGAGCTATTTCAAGCCCATAAAACGTTTGATCAACTTTAAGCTAAGTAGCAGTTAATCTAAGCATTTTTTAAGCGAAAAAAGGAGCGCCTTACTATAAGGCGCTCCTTTGCTATATCAAGAACAACGATATCTCACCGTTCGCTTATTTTAACCATTTCTGTAAAAACCCAACTCGAGAAATCACCAAAAAGTCTAATAGCGCGATAGCTATAATCGCGATAATAGCAGTCGGGAATATGATGGCCACAATTAATAAAGGAATAGCAAGCGGCCACCAGACGGAAACATTTAAGCCGCGAGCTGGTGGGTTTAATCCCGCGCTATCACTCGCCTGACGAGGGCGACGCTGCCACCACATGATATAGCCACTGACACAAATAGTGATTACTGCTAGGCAAAATAGTACATTAGCCAGTACGCTCCACCATCCGAGCGTGCCCATATGCAGCGCGATACCAGCCGCCATAAACTTACCAAACGCATTATAATCGTCAAAATGAATATCAGCTAAGACATTACCCGAATAACGGTCGATATGTACCGTACGATCTGCTATCGGACTTTTCATATCATAGCTCATTGAATCTTGGCTAATGGTCCAGACGCCTGTACTACCTTGTGGTAGGTTCAATTGATAACGCCCTACAAAACCGATTTCACGAGCGTAGCGATCCACTGTATCAATCATAATCGGGATATTAGCAGCGATACCATCTTTACCCATGGTCGTGCCTGACACAGGCATCGGCGTCAGCTCAAGCACCCAAGGAACTTCTTTGGTGTCGCTTGAGTTTAGAGCACTGCCATGCGTGGGTGCTTCAGTATGCGCTTCAGACGCTGCCGCACCATGTACATGCGGCGCTGGTGTAGACTCTTGCATAGCAGCGTGTTGACTGTGATCAATCGATACAGGAACAGGTGCAACGCCCCACTTACCCGCAGGAAACTGGCTCCATGCTTGCACCACTCTTTCGCCCCATACACCTGCCCATGCCATACCTGATATACAGAAAAACAGTAGCAGCACAGATATCCAACTACCCAATGTCGCATGAATCGTACGGATAAAAGAGCGCTTTTTCTTATTGGTTACCCTTTCACTAGGTATCAACATCGCTTTGACTGATTTACGTTTTTGCCACCACAGATACCAACCAGACAAAATCATTAAAATGGTTAATGATGCCGCCGTTTCTAACAAATAATCACCGACTTTGCCAATCAGCAAATCACTGTGAATATCGTTAAACGTATTATAAAGGCCGCTACTGGTAGGCACACTTTGAACGATATCGGCCGTATAAGGATTGACTGCCACCATATTGCTTTGGTCGTCTGATTTTATCTGAAACAAAGCCACCGTATCGGTATCACGAGGAGCGATATATTTAACCAGTGTGCTATCAGACAAGGTGCTCAGCGCGTTCTTTGCTTGAGTAGAGACAGGTGCTTGAACCGTAGACTCTGGCACGACAACCGTTAAGCGGTCGTTATCACGTCCTACTGTGTTGGACATAAACAGCATACCGAGCGCCGTTATCGCTAAGACAATTAAAAAGGGAGCAACAAAAATGCCTGCATAAAAATGCCAACGCCACACTGTGAAATAGCGTTGGTTATTGGTGGATTGGTTGGAGGGTGTGTCCATAAATGTGACCTTAAACAATCTTTGGTTGCTCAATAAACAACGTAAATCTATCGATAATAGTGATGTATCTGCTTGCAAGACCACTCTTAAAAGGTCTCGCAAAGAACTAGGATGACGCCGTATGATGACTGCAATACAGCGATGTAAAAATCCTACTGTAAATAATTGTATTCAGAATGCTGCTGCATAATACGAGAAAAATCTGACAAAAACCATCGTTTAAAATACATCGCTCCAAATAGTAAATCTGCATGGCTCTATTCGCAATACTCTGTCTTTAGCCCCTTATTAACAGTGCAAATACTTCTCAAAACTGTCTCGTTGTAATTTTTTAATGATAATAATTATCATTAGTGTTATTATTAGCATCCTTATAAATTTGCTTTAACTGTTACAAATAATATTTAATCATTTTAGTCCAAGAGGAAATCTGATGCGGTCTCATCTAACCACTAACGTCATTCGCAAAAAATATCTCACCACAGCAGTACAAATTGGCCTGATCATGGGTATGAGTCACGCCGCTTACGCTGTAGAGACGACAAACAATACTGAAAACGATGAGGCTGCTACACCATCAGCTACCTTAGATGCTATTACCGTCTACTCAGATGGCTATCGTAGTACTGGCACCAAAACTGCATTGGATCCAAACGATGCGCCAATGAGTTATACTAGAATCGATCAAGACCTGTTGCAAAAGCGTCAGGCAGATAGTGTCAATGCTGCATTACGTTATGAGCCAGGCGTAAGCTCTGAGAGCCGCGGTACGGTATCTGTTTTTGATGAGTACAATATCCGCGGATTTAAAACCTATTCAAACTTTTATGACGGACTAAGACTGCCCTACGATGGCGCTTGGAACCTAATGCCACAAGTCGATGTCTATGCGACTGAAGCGGTCGAAGTCGTGAAAGGACCCGCCTCTTCCCTTTATGGCTATGCAGCACCCGGCGGTATGGTGAACCAAATAGCCAAAGCCCCTAAAAGCGCTCAGGAAAACGAAGTACAGCTACGACTTGGCAATCAAAACCTAAAAGAAGTGGCCGTCGATAGCACGGGGCCTATCACGGACACATTGAACTATCGCTTAGTCGCGCTAAAACGTCAAAAAGATGGACAAATGCAAACCACAGAAGAAGAGCGATTGCTGATTAATCCATCGCTTAAATGGCAAGCGACGGATGATGTCTCAGTACTTGCTAATCTATTTTATCAAGATGATCCAGAGATGGTACCATCTACCCCATTGCCTGCTGTCGGCACTGTCTACAAGGCAAGCTATGGCAAGCTCGGCAGTGATGCCTATGCAGGCGATGAATGGAATAAATTTAGTAAAGAAGTATTTATGCCAAGTGTTACTGTGAACTGGGATATCAATGACCAGTTAACTTTTAAACATATTACGCGCTATACCGATGCCGAGGCGCAGCAACGCAATATGTATAACCGTGGGTTTCTTGATGGTAGTGATAAGGTTTTGAAGCGTAGCGCCTACACTACTGATGAAAGTATGAACAACTGGACCACAGATAACCAATTGGCTTACCAATTCGATACTGCTAACACCTCACACAATCTACTGTTCGGTGTTGAGTATCAAGAGACAGACAGCACGGTGAGTTATCGAGATACGCTAGACAGCAAAGATTTACCTATTGATCTATCTAAACCTAGCTTTTCTCAAATTAGTACTGACATGCTACCACTGGATACCTATTATCAGAAAGATGATATTGAACAAAGCCAGCTTGGACTCTATGTGCAGGATGAAATGAGGTGGCAAGACTGGACAGTGGTGGCAGGCCTACGCCATGACGATTTTAAAAGTACCAATGAGCAAAGATCAAGCTATCTAGGTACACCTGGCGAAAAAACTATTATTAACGATGCCAAGGAAACTAGTGGTCGTTTTGCTGCTATCTATGACTTTGGTAATGGTCTATCACCGTTTGCTAGTTACTCAGAGTCTTTTCAGCCCGTTGTTGGTAGCAACTTTATTACTAATGAACCTTTTGAACCAAGCACTGCTGATCAGCTCGAAGCTGGCTTCAAATATCTGTCTCCAGACCGTGCAACTCAAGGAACACTTTCCATATTTGATATCACACAGAAAAATGTCATAGTAACCAACCCCGCTAATTCTCAACAAAAAGTTCAAACTGGTGAAATTGAATCAAAAGGCTTTGAGATATCAGGCAGTCGCATGCTCAATGACTGGGTAGATCTCGCGGCAAGCTACAGCTATACCGATGCTGAGATCACAGAAGATGAGTTCAACCCTGATGTAGTCGGTAATACCCCTGCCCAAACTGCCAAACACAAAGCCACGCTATGGGCAGACTATTATGCCACAGACAAACTCACTCTAAATGCTGGCATTCGCTACGAAGATGGTATGCAGATTGATAAACAAAACTCAGATGAACTGCCAAGTGTGACGCTGGTAGATGTCGGTGGCAGTTATCAAATCAATCCTATGCTAACTGTGGGTGCGAGTATCAACAATCTGTTTGACAAAACCTATGTCGGTGCGTGTTATGACATAAATAACTGCTGGATGGGCCCTGAACGTCAAATGTCAGTCAGCCTAAAAGCCAATTTTTAATCAAATTTACAAGCAGCGGGTTGGTGCTATTAGTAAGCCAACCCCTAACCCCTAAGCCGCTGTTAGAAGGAAAGCACAATATGGCAAAACCTACTCCAAGAATACTAGAAGTTATTGGCACTAGATACATTACGCCAAATATGTGCCGCGTTACACTTGGCGGTGCTGGTATCGTTGACTTTCCAACTGATCAAGAAAGTGCTTATATCAAACTGATATTCCCTCAAGATGTAGATAGTCGCCCACTGATGCGTACTTATACGGTGAGCGTGCAACGTGAAGACGAAATAGATGTTGATTTTGCTTTACATGAGACGGAAGGACCTGCATCGGCATGGGCACGAAATGCGCAAGTCGGCGATCAAATTCTGATAGGTGGTCCAGGGCCAAAGAAGCTCATTAACGATGAAGCAGATTGGTTTTTATTAGTCGGTGATATGACCGCGCTACCAGCGATTACGGTCAACTTAGCACAGTTACCTACTGATGCTCGTGGTTACGCAGTACTTGAAGTGACGACTGAGGCAGATCGTCAGACGCTCAAAAAACCAGAGAACGTCGAGATACATTGGGTGATTAATGCCCATCCAAATGCAGACGATAGCCCTTTACTGAGCTGTGTTAAATCATTGAACTGGCTCGATGGTCAACCTGCTGTTTGGGCTGCGTGTGAATTTCATAGCATGCGTGCACTGCGCCAGTACTTCAAAGTTGAGCGCGCGATACCAAAGACGCATTTATATGTTTCTAGCTACTGGAAAGTCGATAGCACAGAGGATCAGCATAAAATCGTCAAAAGTCAGGATGCGCAAACGGAAGATCAGTAAATACGTATTTCGAAACAAAAAAGGAGGGGCTAATATTAGCTCCACCTTTTTTATCAATCATTATCTATCATGCTTCGACGACCTTCCCCTCTTTCACTCTACTAATCGTCAGCCCCGTAAACCCGAATAGCAGCGTCAGCAGCAGTGACAAATAACAGAAGAACGCATAAGGCAAGTAGTCTAATACCGGCACCCCTAACGCCTGACTGATAAACACCCCGCACACACTCCAAGGCACTAATGGATTAATCACCGTTCCCGCATCTTCAATCGTCCGCGACAGATTCTTAGGATGTAAATGTAGACGCTCAAACGTCGAGCGAAAGGCCGTACCCGACAGTAGAATACTCAAATACTGCTCACCAATCAGCACGTTAATGCTCAATGCCGACATCGCTGCCGCAAATATCGCTCGTCCTGATGTCGTCAATGTATCCTTAATACCAGATAGCAGTGCTGGCAGAATACCCAGCGCCGTCAATAGACCACCTAAGCTTAATGCCAGTATCACAATCGCCTGAGTAAAGAACATACTCTGTACACCCCCGCGCGACAGCATACCACCTACCTCACCCAGCTCTAATGACTCAGCAGGGGCATAGCCTGCAAACAGATAACCACCCAACTGTCCAAAACTTGGTGAACTATGCACATAAGTAATAATCAATGCCGCGGCAATGGTACAGATAATCGTATAAATCGCATTGACCCGAAACAGTGCCAATCCGACTAATACCACAAAGGGTAATACCGAATACCCATGTACCAGACCGCTGTCTATCAGTTGTCCTTGTAGCATGGTTACTTGACTCAAATCAGAACTGACGGTCTGTCCTGAGAACATCCAGAACAAGATCACCGTCAGTATCCATGCAGGGACTGTCGTGTACATCATATTGCGAATATGTTCAAACAGATCGATGCCAACGACAGAGGACGCAATCGTACAGGTATCAGATAATGGTGACATCTTATCGCCGAAGAACGCCCCTGATACCACTGCCCCTGCTGCTATCGCCACATTGGCATCAAAGGCGTTACTCATACCAATAAACGCTACGCCAAGCGTTGCTGCAGTCGTCAAACTACTACCTAGAGCAATACCGATAATAGAGGTTAAGATAAAAGCAGAAATATAGTAGTACTCAGGTGAGATCAGCTGAAAGCCTACATACATGAGTGTAGGAATAGCACCTGACATCATCAGAGCCGCAACCATCAGTCCAATAAAGAAGAACAAATAGATGGCACCAATACCGCGCATGACGCCTGATGCCATTTGCATTTGCATGTCATCAAAGCTGAGTCCCTTATACATACCAATAGCCAGTAACACACAGATGGCTAAGATAAGAGACAGGTGCGGCACCCAGCCAAAACCAATCATGGTGATGCCCATGATACCGATGACGATGGCGGATATGATAAAGGCGAGCTTGGCACTGATTAATGTGAGGGGTTTTGGTGGCATGACACATCCTTAAAATGCCAGTAAATACTGGCACTAAATTGGGTTTGATTTTAATTTTAATGGTAGAATTATGGTTAAAGTGATTTGTTAGTAAAGCAACCTATTACTTATCGATTAAGTCATCGGTCTTAGCTGCCATGACAAAATCATTACGATGCAAACCCTTGATACTATGCGACCACCAAGTGACCGTAGCCTTACCCCACTCTACCAATATACCCGGATGATGCCCTTCTGCTTCAGCGATTTCTGCCAGTTGATTGGCAAATGCCATTGCTGAGACGAAGTTTTTAAATTTGTACTGACGCTGCAATTGCTTAATACCATCCACCTCGATTAGTGACCAATCAGGAATTTGCGGTAATAGTTCTCGTGCTTCGGCTTCATCGACTTTCGGTGCGCCAATGCTGCAAGCTTCGCAGCTGTTTTGTGATAATGCTGTCATAATAAAATCCTTTTATAGTGGCTGTTTTCGATGTCTGTTTTGATAGCTACTTTCTAATACTCGTACGTCCATGTTGATATAGCTGTATTGCTATATCAATACTTCGTACTGAAGTGTTGGTTTTCATGTTTAATTTTGAATTGCCATTTTAACGAGTTTTTTCTGGATAGGTCGGCTCGAATAGTCCAAGCGACATAGCTTTTTTGACCGCACCCATAATGTCACTATTGACAATATCAAATAAGGTATCTAATTCATCGATGACATAGTAGATCGGCTGTATCTGATCAATACGATAAGGTGTACGCAACACATCAAGCAAATCAAACGCTCGGTGCTCAGGTTGAGACTGAGGTTGAGATTGCGGCTTATTTTGAGCGATTGAAAGCTCTTGCGGCGTCCGATCAAGTGCGTAGATTGTTTCAGAAGGTGAGCTTAATATACCGCCGCCATAGATTCTACGATTTTCTACGCGACTGCCGACCAATCCAAACTCAATGGTAAACCAATACAGTCGTGCTAAAAACCAGCGCTCCTCTTTCGTTGCGCTAAGACCAAGCTTACCATATGTTTCATTAAAGGCTGCAAACGCAGGATGGGTCAATAGCGGGCAATGCCCAACGATTTCATGAAAGATATCAGGCTCTTCAATATAGTCCATATCATCAAATCGACGAATAAACGTCGCCACAGGAAAGGACTTATTGGCCAGTAGTTTGAAAAATTTACCAAAGCTGATTAATGCAGGCACAGCGGCGGTCTGCCAACCTGTCGTCGCTTGCAATACCTCATCGATATCATGCAACTGCGGGATATGCGTCGTCGGTAAATTTAACTTAGTCAAACCCTCTAAATATGCAGTACACGCACGATTGGGCGTTTGTTCCGCTTGACGTGCCAGCAGCGCTTGCCACATCGCATGCTCATCATCACTATAGTGAATATGACTATCGGGTTGGTGTGAGATATACGGTTGTTTTTTATTTGTCGCATTAGAATGACTGGACGCATCGTTGCTTTGCTTATTAGTCGCAACGCTATTGGTACCGATGGCCGTATTAAGATAATCTATCTGTGATAGGCGTTCCATGCCTGTATTCCTTTTATCGCAATGAGAGCATTACCTTTGCTGTCGTGCTTGTAGGTAATACTCCTATTAAGGACAACACAAACTCCTTTTGTCTTGTCCATTGATTAAATGTGGTCTAAGCGTTAGATAATATTATAGCGTTTCAGTCTCTGGCTGACCGACTGTGCCGCGACGTACTTGGTCGCGCTCTATCGACTCAAACAACGCTTTAAAGTTACCTTCACCAAAGCCATCTGCATAATCGCCTTTACGCTGAATAAACTCAAAGAACACTGGGCTACCCAAGATGGTCTCAGAGAAAATCTGTAGCAGCAGACGCGGTGCACCGCCTTCTGTGGTGCCGTCTAATAAGATACCGCGCGTTTGTAAGTCAGCGACATTTTCACCATGATTTGGCAAACGCTCACTCAGCATTTCATAGTAAGCAGCATTTGGTGCGGTCATAAGCGGAATACCAGCCGCTTTTAGCTTATCGATGCTGGCAAACAAGTCATCACTGGCTAGCGCAATATGCTGAATACCTTCGCCATTGAAATGCATTAGATATTCTTCTATTTGACCACCGCCCTGTTTGGCTTCTTCATTCAGCGGAATACGGATTTTTCCATCAGGTGCGGTCATGGCTTTACTGGTTAGTCCCGTGTACTCACCTTTGATATCAAAGTAACGAATCTCGCGGAAATTAAAGATACGCTCATAGAATTTTGCCCAGTACGCCATGCGTCCACGATAGACGTTATGCGTTAAATGGTCGATAACTTTGAAACCATAGCCGACAGGGTTTCTGTCGATATCTGCAAAGAACTCAAAGTCGACATCATAGATAGATTCGCCGTCTTTATAACGGTCAATCAAATAGATTAGTGAGCCGCCAATACCTTTGATAGCTGGCAATCTAAGCTCCATCACCCCAGTTGGCACGTCTACTGGCTGTGCGCCCATTTCAATCGCACGCTCATACGCTTTTTTGGCATCTTTTACCCGAAAGCCCATGCTACAAGCACCAGCGCCATGCTCTTCAACGAAGTAACTGGCTTGGCTTTTTGGCTCGCGGTTTAGGATAAGGTTGATATCACCTTGGCGATATAGCGCAACATCTTTTGAACGATGATTGGCGACATGAGCAAAACCAAGCTGCTTAAACAATGCGTCGACTGCATCAGGCTGCGGAGAAGCAAACTCGACAAAATCAAATCCATTTAGTCCCATTGGGTTGTCAAATAAATCTGCCATTGCAATTATCCTTAATTTCAATTGGTAATAGAAAATCGATGAGTAGTAAAAGTCGATCAATAGTAAAAGTCTATAAAACGATTAATAATCAATCTTTATTGTTGACGTTGTATTTATATTAGATTAGCTTTATTTATAAGACTAATTGTTTTTTATGATTTATTTATCAGGTTTACTTATGAATATCAGCATTCGCCAATTGACCGCATTTATCAAAGTCGCTGACAACGGCAGTTTTACTCGTGCTAGCGAACAGATGTATTTGACTCAATCTGCTGTTAGTGGATTGATTAAGGAATTAGAGACTGGCCTCGGTATCGTGTTGTTTGATCGCACCACTCGCCAGTTATCTTTGTCAGCAGTAGGACGGCACCTACTACCGCAAGCGCGGCGTATCTTGAATGAGATGCAGCTTTTTGAAAATGAAGCAAGTAGTTTGACCAGCTTGGCCCAAGGTCAGGTGCGCTTGGCTGTATCACAGTTTGCAGCATCATCCCTACCTGCCGTCATCGCCCAATTTGCCAAAGAATATCCAAATATCGGCGTCTCGCTATTGGACTGTTCAGCCGAGAATTTGCTTAAGCATATCCAAGATATCGAAGTCGATTTAGGCGTTGGCACTGAGCTTGGTTTTATAGAAACTGAAGATGATATCGGGGCTGATTTGTTGTATCAGCTACCATTTTGCGTGGTTATGCCAGACAATCATGCGTTGGCACAAAGAGATGAAATTACTTGGCAAGATTTATTAGAAACGCCGCTGATTACCTTACAAGGTCCGTTCCTCGATCAAGTAACCGCAGAGCTCGACGACTCTATCTCCGCTCATGTGCAACAAGCTCGATACAAGGTGAACTTCATGTCCACCGCACTTGAGATGACGCGGCAAGGCTTTGGTATCACGCTGTGTCTGCCTTATATGCCTGAAGTTATTGATTGGGTCAGCGCCAATGGTCTGCTGATGCGACCACTCACTCAACCAGTCAAAATGCGGCAGTTTTTTATTTATCAACGTGCCTCACGGGCGCTCTCTCCGGCGACCATTGCTTTTAAGCAGTTTTTGCAAACGTATTTTGCGACCCATTATAACGACCTACATCACTCTGACTCATCGTCTAGCGAATGACGTATAGCCCCTCAAATGCCTTTGATAAGCAGATAAATAACTTATTTGGGTATTTATTTTACTAATTGCACCAGATAACCCACTCTCATGTTGAGTTAATCATCAATTTGCTCTATGATTTTCGGCTGCTCGGTTTATATTTTTATAAGGAAATGGCATGTTTGAACGTATCGATTATTACGCTGGTGATCCAATCTTAGGTCTTATGGAAAAATACTCAGCAGATAGCAATCCTAACAAGGTCAATTTAGGTATTGGTATTTATTATGATGAGAGTGGCGTATTGCCTGTACTCGACTGTGTAAAAACAGCCGAAGAGCGTATTGCTGATCCTATCGCACCGCGTCCATACCTGCCAATGGCAGGCCTGCCAGGCCACCGTAAAGGCTGTCAGGAATTACTATTTGGTAAAGACGCTCAGATTTTAAAAGACGGCTTGGTCGCTACTATCGCCACCATCGGTGGTTCTGGCGCGCTAAAAGTCGGTGCTGAGTTTATCCATGACTGGTTCCCACAAGCTAAGTGCTATGTGAGCGATCCAACATGGGGCAACCATATTGCTATCTTTGAAGGCTCTGATGTAGAAGTGGGTAAATACCCGTACTACGACAAAGCCAACAGCAGTATCAAATTTGAGGAAATGATTGCGTTTTTTGAGACATTGAACAAAAACGACGTCATTTTGCTACACCCATGCTGCCATAACCCAACTGGTATGGATTTGACCCAAGCGCAATGGGATACCGTACTCAACGTCGTGAAGGCGCGTGAGCTGATTCCATTCATGGACATCGCTTATCAAGGGTTTGGCGAAGACATGGACAGCGACGCTTACGCTATCCGTAAAGCGGTTGAGATGGGCTTGCCATTGTTTGTTAGCAACTCATTCTCTAAAAACTTATCGCTATACGGCGAGCGCGTCGGCGGCCTATCAGTCGTCTGCCCAACCGTAGACGAAACCGATCGCGTATTCGGTCAGCTAAACGCAACCGTACGCCGTATCTACTCAAGCCCGCCATCACATGGTGGACGCGTGGTCGATATCGTCATGAACGATGAAGCACTACATGAGCAGTGGGTTGGCGAAGTTTATGCGATGCGCGACCGTATCAAAGCCATGCGCCTAAAGTTAAAGTCAGTGTTAGAAGCTAAAATCCCTAACCGTAACTTTGATTACATCACTCGTCAAAACGGTATGTTTAGCTTTACTGGCTTGACGCCTGATCAAGTCGAACGCCTACAGACCGAGTTTGGTATCTATATGGTTTCTAACTCACGTATGTGTGTGGCTGGCCTAAATACCAGCAACATCGACTATGTGGCCAATGCCATGGCAGACGTCTTAAAAGACTGATTAAACCACGTAAGCCATGTTACTCAATATGTAACTTGATAAAAAATAAACATAGATAAGAAAGGCTGAGCGACTGCTCGGCCTTTTTTTATGCCTAGCATTTAATCAAAATTATTTCGTCAAAACTATTTTATTAAAATCATCTAGTCAGAACCGTTTAGTCAAAACAACGACAACCACTTTTCAAAGCAGCTTTTTAACAAAAGACATTGCACAAAAAACTTGCAATCCATATATCAATAAATTACATTATACGTAAGTGATTAATTATAACGTAATTCGTAATTTATATTAGCAAGGAGCAAATCATGTCAACGACTGACAGCACCCTCACCTCTTTTATCGATATCGCTGCTGACTCTGACTTTTCTATTCACAATCTCCCTTATGGCATCTTTAGCGAAACTAAAGACGCTGCTAGTGATAACAATCGCCGTGCAGGCGTTGCCATCGGTGAGCATGTACTGGATCTATCTGTACTCGAAGCCGAAGGATTATTAAGTTTAGACGGTGGTCCGTATTTCGACCAATCCACTCTAAATGCTTTTATTGATTCTGGTCGAGACAATTGGACACAGGCACGCACAACCATTCAGACACTGCTGTCTAATGACAATGACACGTTACGTGACAATACAGACTTGCAGAAAAAGGCCCTGTTTAAACAAGCAGATGTCACGATGCACTTACCTGTTCGAGTGCCCGGATTTACAGACTTCTACTCTTCTAAAGAGCACGCGACCAACGTCGGCACCATGTTCCGCGATCCAAACAACGCCCTATTGCCTAACTGGACTGAAATGCCTGTCGGCTATAACGGACGCGCCAGTACCGTCATCGTTAGTGGAACTGATATCGTACGTCCATCAGGTCAGCTAAAGCTTAACCCTGATGAGCGTCCTATTTTCTCTGCCTGCAAGCGCTTGGATTTTGAACTAGAGACCGCATTTGTCGTTGGCAAAAGCAATCATATCGGTCAGCCAATCGCCGTAGATGATGCCGCTGATCATATTTTTGGTATGGTGTTGCTCAATGATTGGTCAGCACGAGATATCCAAAAATGGGAATACGTGCCTTTAGGTCCATTTAATGCTAAGACCTTTGCCTCCGAGGTTTCTCCTTGGATTGTCACCATGGATGCGTTGGCTCCGTTCAAAACAGCTTGTCCAACACAAGAACCCAAGCCACTCGCTTATTTAAATGAAAAATCGAGCGACAACAGCTTTGATATCAATCTATCGGTTGAATTACTGCCTGAAAATGCGGAAACCGCGACCATCATTTGTGAGACCAACTTCAAATACATGTATTGGTCAATGGCACAGCAGCTTACCCACCACACCATCACTGGCTGCAAAGTTGAAGTCGGTGACATGATGGGTTCAGGCACGATTTCAGGACCAACGCCTGATTCTTATGGCTCGATGCTAGAGATTGCTTGGAATGCTACCAAACCAGTCACGCTTGAAGGTGGTGAGACGCGCAGCTTTATCGAAGATGGTGACACAGTCATTATGAAAGGCTATAGCGAAAAAGACGGCATCCGTGTTGGCTTTGGTGAAGTACGCGGCAAGGTATTACCAGCACTGAGCTTTGATTTTGATAAATAGTATTTAAGAAATAACATAGATAGAGAAATAGCAAAATAGGCGTGAAAACTCTCATGCAGGCTGATAGGAAGACAAATGCATTCACCTACTCATCGTTATGTGAATACAGCCAAATGAGTGACGCGCCTTATCAAAAGGAGTTTGATATGAGCTTTCAAATTGAGAAAATCCATCATGTGGCTTATCGCTGCAAAGATGCCAAAGAAACCGTCGAATGGTATAAAAAGAATCTAAATATGGATTTTATTCTGGCATTCGCAGAAGATCATGTGCCTTCGACCAAAGCCTTTGACCCTTATATGCACGTCTTTTTGGACGCTGGTAATGGAAATGTCTTAGCGTTTTTTGAAGTACCCAATCAACCTGAGATGGGCTTTGATCCTAATACCCCAAGCTGGGTGCAGCATTTGGCGCTAAAGGTTAAGGACCGTGACGAATTAATAGTTGCCAAAGAGCATTTAGAAAATGCAGGCATCGATGTCATTGGCGTGACCAATCATGGCATCTTTCACTCGATTTACTTTTTTGATCCCAACGGTCATCGTCTCGAGCTGACCTATGATGATCCAACCTCAGAAGACAAAGTATCGATGATTACAGATGCCATCAAGCAAGACATGCTAGATGAGTGGTCTCGTACCAAGCGTGCTCCTGCACATACACAGTTTCTGCATAGTGATGAGCTGGCTGAAGCACGCGAAGTTGCTCCTGTCGGTGAGTGACACAGAACATTAGAGTATCTTTAGAAATAAATTCTCTACAGAAATTTTAATTATGCAATTTGATAACGCTGTGCTATCGCCAGTATTTGCTTAACCACATTATGTTGCTCACTCATAGGCAATTGCTCTGTCGTTCCAATGATAGTGATGGCATATTCTAGCGGTAAATCTTCACTATCAGTTTTGTCACTACTCGTGGATGGTTTAGTAGCACTATTGGCAAGCTGTGGCAATATAACAGGAATCGTAATGGCGTTAATCCCCATAAGCATATCGCCCGTCACTGTCGCATAGCCTTGAGTACGAATGTTGGCTTGTAGCTGGGTAAAGTGCTGCCATTTCTCGGTCATATCTACGGTGGTATTACTCGTATGCCACTCAGCTGTGACCAATGGCTGAATGACGGCATCAGGTTGATAACTGGCAAATAACTGCCCTGTGGCCGATGTCGTCAGAGGCATACGTGAGCCAATGCGAGTAATGATACTAATCGGACTGTCTGGCTCAACGGACTGAATGATAATCGGGCCTTCGCTAAACCATTTGGCAATTTGCACACCGCAGTTTAAGGTGTCTTTGATTTCATTAGCCACTTGCGTGAGACGTGCCAAAAGATTGTTTTGGTTGAGTTCCGTATGTCCTAGTGATGCCAATGCATTGACTCTATCGCCAAGCCCATAGCGCCCATCATCAAGCTTACGCGCATAGTTTTTGCGGATGAGACTGACCAAGTAACGATGGGATTTTGCTGGGTGCATTTGCATGGCTTCAGCGATATCTTTTAGCATCATAGGCTCATTGCGGTCGATCAGCACATCGAGTATCGACAGCCCAATCTCAAGCGACTGAACCCCACTTTGGTTTTTACTGCTGATAGAACTGTCTACAAGGGTTTTGTCTGCTGGCATGATTTACTCGATTCTGGTGTGCTTGGTCGATAGGTGAACTACTATTCTGGCTTGCTTGATAATGGTTTGTTCAATAAGGGTTTGCCCGATCAAATATCAGTGAGATACAGACCTTACTTCATAATATTTATCTTTATAAAAACACATCAATATAAGGACATGAATCATGATGACACTTTATGGCTACTTTCGTAGTAGCACGTCTTACCGTACTCGTATCGCTATGAACCTAAAAGGCTTAGATTACGATGATATCACGATTAATCTGGCAGAGGATGAGCAGTTAGAATCTGCCTTTAAAGCGATTAATCCGCAAGGATTGGTGCCTGTCCTACAGACTGACGATTTATTATTATATCAAAGTCCAGCTATCTTGGAGTGGTTAGAAGAGGTCTACCCTGAGCACGCACTATTACCTAACGATGCTGCTGGGCGTATGCAGGTACGCGCGCTGAGTGCCATGATTGGTTGCGACATCCACCCAATTAATAATCGCCGCATTTTACAGTACTTGCGCAATGAGTTGTCAGTAGACGAGGAAAATGTGGTTGCATGGTGCGATCGCTGGATCAGTGAAGGTTTTGCTGCTTTAGAGACACGTTTGGCAGCGGATAACAATCGCGGACAGTTCTGCTATGGGGACAGTCCTACTCTCGCAGATTGTTATTTGATTCCGCAAGTCTCTTCTGCTCGCCGCTTCAAAGTAGATTTGAGCGCTTATCCCAATATCGTCGCCATTGATACTCATTGCCGTACACTAAAGGCATTTGCAGATGCGGATCCTATGATGCAGCCTGATGCGCCGAAACGTGATGCCTAATTTAAGACAGTTTTTATAGGATACCTATCTTTATAGAATATTTATCTTCTCGGCCAAATATTAAGTGACTTAGAATTAACACTTAATATTTGGTCTAGCTTTATTCTTCACACCTTCATATTTTCGCAGCTTAACCTCTAGCTTTATCGCTAAATTTTGCCTCATTGATTACTATTTATTCAATTTTTACAATATAATTTTTAATATATTCATATTAACGGTTGTATGGTGGGCAGCTGTTGGTTATTCTTTATATAAGCATTTGTCATCGCTCAAATTTGTACTTTATCAGCTATAAAAAAAAGTACTGTCTTATTCATCACAATAAGGTTGAACAATATGAATGATATATCCTCAGCAGAGATAACCACCCTACCATCAGATGCAGCAAACAAGATTTATGCATCAGCAATCATGTTCAGAGATGAAACAGAAAGCGCTAGAAAAATTGCACCCGTGGTGGCCAATAAACTTTCAGAATTTGCATTATTTAGAATGGGGCTGCCTAAATCGTTAGGAGGATGGGCAGGAAACCCAATAGAAACGCTAAAAACTTATGAGACGTTGGCCAGTGCTGAAGCCTCCGTTGCTTGGATTGTTTGGAACAACCATTTGGCCTGTACATTCGGTCGATTTTTGGATGAATCCAGCATGAAAGAAGTATACAGCGACCCCTCTCATATTTATGCCAATTCCGCACGTCCTGAAGGCGTGGCACAAACAGTAGATAATGGCTATATGGTATCAGGACAATGGACACTCGTCTCTGGATGCCAATTGGCTGACTGGTTTGTGCTCCGTTGCCTCGTTATCTCCGAAGGCTCTCCTACGACCCTTGGCCCAGGTGCAAATTTAAAACTATTCTTTATTCCTAAAAAAGACGTAAAAATCATTGATACGTGGGATGTGGGCGGTCTAAATGGCACAGGTAGCCACGATATAGTCATCAAAGGCGCTTTTGTCAAAGAGGCTTATGCAGTTGACTTTGATAGTCCTGTGGCTGTCGATACTGCCTACAGTCGTCTGCCTATCGGCTGTATCAATGCTGCTGGCTGTGCAGCGATGGCGCTAGGCGTATTAAAAGCCGCCATGGACGACTTGGTTGATATGTGTCTTGAAAGGGTAACGCCTGATAAGAGTCCAGATTTACGCGACCGTGCAACGGTACAGGCTACCATTGCTAAGAGCAAAACAATACTGGCATCAAAACGCGACCAACTGCATTATAGTGTCGAGGTACTGTGGAAAGAGGCACAGCAGCAGAACACCTTTACTGATATACAGCTTGCCGATGTGTGGGCAGCGTCTTATGAAGGCGCAAGAGAAGCTCGTGACATGGTATCTGAAATTTACGCAGTCGCAGGCACAGCCTCCCTATATAAAAAGCATAAGATAGAAAGGGCGCATAGAGATATTCATGCGATTTTGCAGCATGGCATTATTCAACCTCACTGGATGAATCAAGCAGGTATGGCCTATGTTGGACTGACACCGAATGGCGCAATGTTCAGAATATAGAAGCATCTTAATTATAAATAATAAGCGCTTGTAAGATACAATTTACAAGCGCTTATTTTGATTTATCGGTAGCTTTAGGTGTAATGGACAAAATTCATGCTAAAAAGTAGAAGGTAGTCGCTAATGGACATAATTCATGCTATTTAAGTGACTT
>NZ_JADQAM010000055.1:0-102144 GCF_022129405.1 Psychrobacter sp. Ps2
CACAATATTAACAGCAGCATATTCTACCACTGGTGCAAATACACGCTAATCCCAAGTCTTAAAACTAAATGCGTGATCGTCATGGATAATGCCAGTTTTCATAAACGAGTGAAAAGTCTTCTGAATAGGCATGGTCACAGGCTTTTATTTCTACCATCCTATAGTCCTGACTTAAATCCTATTGAAAAGAAATGGGCACAAGCTAAGTTTCTACGACAAGGTTGGATGGAGAATAATCTACCTAAACTATTTCATGATATGGGCTGTATCGATTTTAAATTGAATCAACTATAGATTACTCATAAATATGCTTAGCGAAATTGTCGACATGGCCATTTTGTAATAGGCAGATGATAGCCACCGTATAACATTTTACTCATCAGTAATACCACTAAAGCAAGCATCAAGCGTCGCGGCCAACTGTGCAGGCGGCAATTCAATCTCAAGACCGCGGCGGCCACCACTTACATAGACAGTGGCCCGATCTTGAGCTGTACTATCTATCACGGTTTTTAGTCGCTTTTTTTGACCCAGTGGACTGACGCCACCCAACACATAGCCTGTGCTACGCTCTACTTGTTTGGGGTCAGCCATCTGTACTTTTTTGCAAGATAGCAATTTGTTAGAAGATAGCGCCTTAGCCATTTTTTTAAAGTTAAGTGTCTTGTCGACTGGCAATATCGCCACAGCAAGTACACCCGTATCAGTGGTCACCACTAGAGTTTTAAACACCTGTGTCACCGCTACGCCAAGTTTTTCTGCGGCTTCTAAACCAAACGATACGGCATTGCTGTCGTGAGTATATTCGTGTACTTGGTAATCAAGGTTACGTTTTTTGGCAAGATCGATAGCTGGAGTCATAAGTTTTAGGCTTAATAAAATGAAATTGAAAAATAGACGCTATATTTATGAGTCATCGGTGATATAAATATATTATTACCCTAAACATGTGAACTTTCAAATGTTTGAGCATTTTGTATAATTGCTCACTCACTACAGCGTAACCAAACCGTATTAATATTGGTAGTATATACAGACACTATATATCGCTTTGGTGGCTTTTATGGCATCATAAGCGCAACATATTTGACTATTTTTGATACTGATTATGATACCGAAGTTCTTAAAAAAACGGATTTTTAAAGCGCCAGTCGCGACTGATGGCACTGCTAAAACTGATGGCAATGCAATCGCTACTAAGCCTTATTCTAATGCACCGATCAATCAGCTGTATCGTAAGCTGTCAGGTCAGATGCTCGATATCGCCGTAAAACCTAAGTTATTAGGCGAGCTACCTGAGTTCGACAATGATGATCAGACGCTAAGATTTTATGTATTACAGGACTATTCTCGTTCCAATAGTATTCTGATCGACTTGCAGACGCAAGAGCACAATTTACCGCCAGCACTGGTTGGAGTAAATGATGCCGCCCATAATATTAAAGAAAATGCGGCCATCATATTTTTGAATCACCCAAGTGCTAAAGACAGCCAGCTGTCTCCTCGCCTTTCCCGCTTGGTATCTGCTGTGTTGCAATATCCGGAGTTAAAGGTACGTCTAGTGCCCGTATCGATTCTGTGGGGACGCGCACCTGAAAAAGAAGATTCGCTATTTAAGCTACTAACTGCCGACAACTGGCAAGACCCTAGCATTACCAAGCAACTATTTAATATCGGGGTGATGGGCCGCGACACTTTTGTACAGTTTCACCCACCGCAAGACTTACGTACTATTATCAATGATAATCTCAAAGGCGACGTGGAAGGACCTGCTACCTTTGACTCAGTCGCTACAGATGCTCTTAAAGCAAGTTTAACAGCGACGGATTCACTCGATATAGAGTCAACTGCCGCTACTACTACTGATACCGCAGCTGACGCTGAGCAGACACCAAGCTATGCGCTAGTTGCATCAGCTGATAGTAATCGTGAACTGGTTCGTATGTTGCAGCAGCAATTGTCGATTTATTTAGATAAACAGCGCGCCAGTATGCTTGGCCCTGATTTATCAGATAGACGCAACTTGGTAGACAAGCTAGTGTACTCGCCAGCGATCAAACATGCGATCGAGATGGAAGCGGCCGAAAAAGGGACCAGCGTTCGAGAAGCTCGCAGTCAGGCCAGAGGCTATGCTAATGAGATGGTCAATGACTACTCTCATTCCATTATTAGAGGCTTTTATAAATTTCTGACATGGCTGTGGACGCAGTTGTATGACGGTGTAGAAGTCCATCATTTCGAGCGAGTACGTGACCTTGCGACCGATTATGAGCTGATTTATGTGCCTTGTCATCGCAGCCATGTCGACTATCTATTACTGTCTTACGTTATCTACAAGCGCGGTCTGAGTATCCCTTATGTCGCAGCAGGTGATAACTTAGATGTACCTGTATTGGGCCCACTATTACGCGGTGCCGTTGCTTTTTATATTCGTCGTAGCTTCCGTGGTAACGCACTATATACTGCTGTACTGCGCGAATATATGCATACGCTTATTACCCGTAATACCCCAATTGAATACTTTATCGAAGGTGGTCGCTCACGTTCAGGTCGCTTGCTACCGCCAAAAATGGGTATGCTAGCGATGACCGTCCATAGCCAATTACGCCAAACCAATAAGCCTGTGGTATTTATTCCAACTTATATTGGTTACGAGCGTATTATGGAAGGTGGCACTTATATCGGTGAGCTAAAAGGTAAACCAAAAGAGTCGGAGTCTTTGATCGGGCTGCTCAAAGTTGGTCGTAAAATCGAACGTATCTTTGGTAATGTGCACTTAAGCTTTGGTACGCCGTTGCATCTTAGCGATTTTATGACAAAATTCGATGTGCCAGCCAATAGTTTGCCATCCGATCGTACTGACTCGCCGCTTGATGAAAAAACCAGCGCTATGGTTGATAACATCGGTGTGAAAGTCATGCAGCATATCAATAAAGCTGCGGTAGTAACCCCTGTCTCGCTATTATCATTGGTTCTGCTATCAGCACCGAAAGCTGCGTTAGATGAAAACATCTGCCGTGAGCAAATCGCTTTATACCAAGGTCTGGCTCAGCAGCTGGTCTACTCAGATGATACGGTTATCACTGATATGACGCCACAGGAAATCATCGATTATGGTATCAAGTTAAAACTTATTGAGCGTACGCCGCATATCTTAGGCGATATCATCCAAGTCGCAGGTAAGCAGGCAGCGTTACTCAGTTACTTCCGTAACAACATTTTGCATGTCTTTATTTTGCTGTCGTTCCTGTCTGCACTAGTCGCACGCAACGGGCGTATCAAACGCAGCCGTCTCGATAGTATCGCTGAGCAGCTATATCCGTTCTTACAAAGTGAGCTATTCTTATATTATCCAGCACATGGCTTAGCTGATACGCTCAATAAGAAAGTTGATAACTTGCTGTCTCATGGGCTCATCGTTGAATTGGGTGATGATACGCTCAGCGTGCCTGAGTCTAATAGTAAGCACTATCAGCAGCTGCAAGTGCTTGCGACTCCAGTTGGACAAAGCCTTGAGCGTTACTTTATGACGCTTGCTTTACTTGCTCAGCAAGGCTCTGGTAATTTGACTGAAAACGAAGTTGTTGACCTATGTCACTTGCTTGGGCAGCGTTTGTCTGTGCTCTATGCAGATGATATTCCTGACTTTTTTGACCGCGCCTTGTTTACCAGCTTCATCAGTGCGTTGACTCGTCTTGACTATCTACAAAAAGATGATGAAACAGGCATATTGACTTTCGATCATCGTATTAATGATATCGCTCATCATGCTAAGTACGTACTAACGCCTGATATGATGCAAATCTTGCAGCAAGTCGCTAGTTTGGATGAAGAAGAAATCACTCATGCGATTACTGAGATTAGTAATAAAAAGCAGCGTAAGTTTGGGCGTAAGCGTTAATTTTAACGACTACCCATACCCTTTAAGATTTTAAGCTAAACAAAAAAAGACCGCTAACAATTAGCGGTCTTTTTTTGGATTGGACTATATTAAACAGCCGTATTAGTTAGTAATTTTCTTATACTTGGCACGTTTAGGACTGGCATCATCACCCATTGTCTTTTTACGATACGCTTCAAACTCAGTATAGTTACCATCGAACCAAACTGGGCCTTCTTCTTCGAATGCCAAGATATGGGTGGCGATACGATCAAGGAACCAGCGATCATGCGATACGACCATTACTGTACCTGGGAATACTTGAATTGCATCCTCTAGTGCACGTAAGGTTTCGATATCCAAATCGTTTGATGGTTCATCGAGGAGTAATACGTTGGCGCCTTGCTTCAGCGTTTTCGCTAACTGCAGACGGTTACGCTCACCACCTGATAATTGACCGACGTGCTTTTGCTGATCTGAGCCTTTGAAGTTAAAACGTCCGATATAGGCACGGCTTGGCGTGGTGTAGTCGCCAACAGTAATGATATCAAGGCCATCAGAGACTTCTTCCCACACGGTTTTGTTGTCATCTAGATGATCACGTACCTGACCGACATAGGCAACTTTAACACTTTCACCCAAATCGACTGAACCAGTATCTGGCGTATCGCGCTCAGTAATCATGTTAAACAGAGTGGTTTTACCCGCACCATTTGGACCGATAATACCAACGATACCACCAGCTGGTACGTTAAAGCTTAGGTTTTCATATAGCAGACGATCGCCGAATGATTTAGAGATGTCATTAATCTCAATAACCTTGTTACCCAAACGTGGACCAGGTGGAATATAAATCTCAGAAGTCTCATTACGTTTCTGGAACTCAGTTGAGTTCAACTCCTCAAAACGCTGTACACGAGATTTAGACTTGGCCTGTTGGCCTTTTTGGTTTTTGCGAATCCACTCAAGCTCTTTTTTCAGCGCTTTAGCAAATGATTCTTCTTGCTTATTTTGCTGCTCTAGACGCGTGTTCTTTTGCTCTAGCCACTCAGTATAGTTGCCTTCATACGGATAGCCATGGCCACGGTCAAGCTCCAAAATCCACTGAGCGACGTTATCCAAGAAATAGCGATCATGGGTAATGGCAACGATAGTACCGCTGTAGTTCTGCAAGAACTGCTCTAGCCACGCGACTGACTCGGCGTCCAAATGGTTGGTTGGTTCGTCAAGTAATAGCATATCAGGGCGCGACAATAGTAGACGGCATAGTGCTACGCGGCGTTTCTCACCACCTGACAGTTTGCTAACGTCCGCATCCCATGGTGGCAGACGTAGCGCATCGGCGGCTTTTTCTAGCTGGTTGTTTAGGTTATGCGCATCCCATGATTGGATGATATCTTCCATTTTGCCCTGCTCTTCAGCAAGTTTGTCAAAATCAGCATCTGGCTCTGCGTATTCAGCATAGATGGCATCTAGACGAGCAAGCGCGTCTAATGCTTCACGCATACCGTCTTCGACATTACCACGCACGTCTTTGCTGTCATCTAGCTGTGGTTCCTGCGGCAAATAGCCAACTTTGGTACCGGCTTGCGCGCGTGCTTCACCACTGAACTCAGTGTCCACGCCTGCCATAATGCGTAGCAAGGTTGATTTACCCGAACCATTGATACCGAGGACACCAATTTTGGCACCAGGGAAAAACGATAGGTTGATATTTTTTAGGATTTCACGCTTAGGGGGAACAAGTTTTGACACGTTGTTCATCGTGTAAATATATTGAGCCATTAACACTCCGATAGACTGCATAGAAGAGAACAGCAAATGCAACTCAGCGATGATGCCAAGCGTGCCGTACCTCAAAATCAGGGTTACAAATTATAGGTCATTATCGCATTGTGGCGCATACCCTGCAAGCTGACAGGTTGTTTTACCAGTTGTTTTACTGTTTTTGACAGCAGGCTATGCCCTTTGGCTATAAAACTCGCGTTGGAAAAGTAACTCAAGAAGTCTTACCTTAATGAACTAACTTAACATTTTGATTCATTAGCGTTTTATAAAGACCACAAAAAATAGCATCAAAACTTTCGCAAATTTAATCAATAGCCGTTAGCATGTTAGTGTGGCTTAACAAGGTCGAGTGGATCCGTCTGACATTTAATTATCAAAATGATTGTTCATCTGACTTTGTGTTCGTCTCAACACCTACTTTATAGCAATCATAAAGGTACTGATAATATGGCCAACGGCTATCGCCCTGAAATTATTCAACGTGCGTTTGTCCATTTTATCGGAGCGCGCTTACATCCGTTTTGGTCATTGACGACTCCTAAGTTACGCCTGATCGCACGCTATACATTAAGTGATGATTTAATAGCACTTCGATTCGAAACCAACAGAGCCTTTAAACAGCAGAATTCTAAGGTGATGGGTGATTGGCAAGGCGGTCAATATCTTGATTTGCGCGTTTTTATCGATGGGGTCTATTACCAGCGTAGTTACTCGATAGTAGGCTTGGATCATCAACCCCTCTGGTGGCTCGATGATACTACCAGTAGTAACACAGCAGACCAACGCCATACGGTAACTATCGCGATTAAACCACAAGGGTTGGTATCTGACTATTTAACCAAGCAGATGCCACTGGCTAGTGTCGTTGATACAAGCCTGCCACTTGGTCATTTCACTTTGGAACAGACATCCATAGCAGTGCAGGAAGGCTCAGATAATAAGCAGCCCACTCCTTTACTATTTATCGCTGGTGGTAGCGGTATCACGCCCATGCTCGGACTTATCACTCAAGCCCTGAGTAATGGCCACCATGTGACTCTATTGCATTACAGTCGAACTGTTTTGTCCAAGCTCCAACATCAGTGGCAACAGCTGAACGAGGCATACCCATACTTCACTTATCATCTAATCCATACTGAAGAGCCGACTACCTATTTGGCTGGCACACGATACTTAAGTGCAGAGGGTCTGCTATCGCTAAACTTACCTCTATCAGATACGCAAATATTTGCCTGCGGTTCACAAGCGTTATTAGCTGGATTATATAAAGCCGCCGCAGAGATAACACCTACAGACGAACAGCTGCGCGATAACATCCTAGTAGAGAACTTTGGTCATGCCCTAGCTAATGTTGATAACGGTAGCAATCAAACATTCGATAAAACGATACCTGTAGAAGAACACACTGTCTATTTGCGGTCACGGCAACGACAGTTTAGCAGTGACACGATCATACTGGTTGCTGCTGAGAATGCAGATGTACGGCTAGCACATGGTTGCCGGCAAGGTATTTGCCAGTTGTGCCGCTGTAATAAAGTCAGCGGCGTGGTCAAAAATATCCAAACAGGGAAAGTGAGTGGGGATGGTTACGAGTCTATTCAGACTTGTATCAATATTGCCATGACTGATGTGGTTCTCGATGTTTAATGACTGGCTTAATAGAACGTCTGGCTTAATAGGGAACATATGCTAGACGACCTATGAGAAATAAAAGACAAACGTCACTTTATAGGCTAAAACTCAAATAATTTATCAAACCGGATGTAGTGCTGCTTATTCATGCCGTTTCGGTTAAGGATTTATTTATGCGCTTACTACCACCCGTTACTACGCCACAATCTGCTGTGCCTATCTTGACGCCGCTGTCCGATGCACAGCTAGCAAAAAATGCGCCTTTACCTTTGACGCCGCAAACGCCTTACTCGCAGCTTAATGATGAAGCAATCAATGATAGCGGTCAGCCAGACACATCAACACGGACTCGCTACCCAACAGTAACTGATGCTCCTCTATCAAAGCCTCAAAGTGATGCCTTGGCAGTAGAATTAAATGCGCTACATAAAGGTGTAATGGACTCGCTAGGTAGTGAAGATGCACGCTACATACAGCGGATATATGCCACCGTGGTATATAGTGAAGTTATTGCCCGTGGTCTACTTGCAGCGGCTGGGCGTATGCCATCGAAACGCAGTCTTGTCGCTACTTGGCTACTAGGTACGTCTTTACTTAGCTTTAGCAAAATATTGAACAACATGGAGCTGGGTCATAACGTCATGCATGGTCAGTATGACTGGATGCAACACCCGCACCTTAATAGTCAAAAATTCGACTGGGATATTGTCTGCCCTGCTCCATTATGGCAACACTCTCATAATTATCTACATCATACTTTTACCAATATTGTTGGCCGTGATCATGACGTAGGCTATCACTTGATTCGAGTGACTGACGAGCAGCCTTGGACGCCAGAAGATCGCTACAATATGTTTAGTACCGCGGTGCTGGTATTTGGCTTTGAATGGGCAGTAGCTTTTCACGACATCCAAATCAGTGCAGATGAATACGCCGACTCCCCTGATCTGCACAAAATCATGCAACAAAAGTCTCGCGCGTTATTTGCCAAAATCGGAAGACAAATAGGCAAAGACTATATTGCACTACCGTCTGTAGTTGCTCTGACGCTAGGTCGTCGTAGCGCCTTCAGTACGCTGAGCGGTAACATGACTGCCAACACTGTCCGTAATCTATGGACGTGGGCGGTAATTTTTTGTGGGCATTTCACTGAGCAAGCGCATATCTATACCCATCTCGATGCCAATGAAAGTAAAGGCGACTGGTATGTACGCCAAATCCTTGGCTCTAGCAATATCAAAGGCAGCAAATGGTTCCATCTTTTGACAGGTAACTTGTCCCACCAAATTGAGCATCATATATTTCCTGATATGCCAGCTGGCCACTATGCAAAGATTGCGCCGCAGGTACAGGCCATATGCCGTAAGTATGGTTTAAGCTATAACACTGGCCACTTTGGCACACAACTCAAGCAAGTACTGGGACGTATTTATCACTTTAGCAAACCTAGTGAAAAAGAATGGCAAGCCTATGTACAGTCAACGAAAAATGCAGATAGTACTACTCATAAAGATGATAGGTCAGCTGTCAATTTAGAAAACAAATTAGCGATAGAGAACACTGATGGTCTCACTCGCTTTTTGCCTCCAGTCGTCCGTAAAGCTATCTCCTATGCATGGTGACATATTCATATTTGCAACTAGATACGGCCATGATAAGGTAGGACGGAAGATATAGATGACGTTAACAGTCGTCCTATCAACCATTACGGTAAGGGTCTAGATTATTAAGCATCAAACCTACATACTAAACTGGTACTATTAAATTAATAAGAATTTAGTTACTAATAAAAATTTGATAATAAGAAATGGAGTATATTAATGAGTAACCAAACCTCTAAACCAAATCTAGAAATTATTCATAATCAAGCAGCGAACCGCTTTGAGACCTCTATCGATGGTCAGACAGGTTATATTAGCTATCAGGAAAGTGCTGACAAGTTGGTCTACGATCATACTATCGTACCGCAGCAACTGGGTGGCCGCGGTGTTGGTTCAGCACTCGTTAAGCACGCATTGAATTATGCACGTGAGCAAGACAAGAAAGTGATACCACAATGCTCATTTGTCGCGTCATACATTAGCAAACATCCTGAGTATCAAGATTTAATTTAATTGGCTACGTAGTTAGGTTCAATTAATTCGTTAACGAAGCTCAGTTAAGTGATATCGGGCAAAGCAGAAAAATATGTAGATATTTATTTAGCATAGGAGATGTACCCTAGTACCACTTTTAATAAACCAATTCGACATAACAATAAAGGTTATTAATATGAGTAGTTTATCTGACAAACAAATCAATCTACAGCTAGAAGAGCTGGCTGGCTGGCAGCGTGACGGCAATAGCATCGTCAAAACCTATCATTTTAGCGATTTTATCGAGGCTATGAGCTTTATGAATCAAGCGGCATTTCATGCTGAAGCGCTTGAGCACCATCCAGAATGGCGTAATACCTACAATATCGTTGAAGTTCGTTTAACCAACCACGACACAGGTGGCATATCTAGTCTGGATATTCGTTTAGCCAAACGCATGGAGCATATCATTCAACCCAAACGGTTGTAGTAGCAAGTCTACAACGTATGCCTTGATGCCGATTATTTTAGCTTTCTAACGATTACCTTCGTTAAAGCAGACAAAAAAGACCCTCAATTGAGGGTCTTTTTTATAGTAGGTATTTACAACGATAAGCTGTGTTTACATCTTACGACTGACAAAGGCAACGATAAACAAAATCACAGCGACTGCTAAGAAAATGTATGCCAAATTAGCAGACAATCCTGCGACACCACCGAAACCTAGGAAACTCGCTAGTAATGCGATCACTGCAAAAATAATAGCCCAACGAAACATAATCTTCTCCTCAAATAATGGTAAAAAACAGATATTAGAATTTATATAGCATCTATTTAACTTGTTTTTATCTAATGCTAGTTATTACTGTTTACGCTTATAGATTAGCAACGTTCCTCTCTAGAAAACGTTCATTTTAGTAATAATATCGGTAGGTTATGTAAAGTTTGTAGTAACTGTTAATGTCTCATACCTCTTTTTCTTTAATAGATGATATTTTCAAAATAGAATTATATTTCTGAATGCAACGTTATTTAACTGAGAGTTCTTAAAGTAAGCGCTTTTTACCTGAATGTCCTTTTATTGAATACTCTTTTACTGAACGCTACTCTTCCAATTGCATGCAGAACTATTTTAAATTTCTAACGTTATACGTGATGTTGTATGGGAGGTAGGCTGCAAACTATAAACTGTAGCGACCTCACAAACCCCTAACCTAATCAAACGACTTGGTTTATAGTTTACTATCCACCTATTCTCAAATCTATTAAGGACAATACATATGGATACCAATACGGATACTGAAAAATCTACACAAAAAACCAGCAGCAACACACGCCCTTATGCTGTCGTTCTATATGGTGCGACTAGCTTCGTCGGTCAGATCACTGCTCACTATTTAACCAATTTTTTATCAAATAATAAGAACGAAGATGGCTCAAACGTATCATGGGCGATCGCAGGTCGTGATGAAGACAAGCTTAATAAGCTACAGGCCAAACTTGAGAGCAAGGTAGACATTATTATTGCCAACAGTAATGATGCTGCCAGCCTTGATAAGATGACAAAGCAAACTCAAGTCATCATCTCTACTGTAGGCCCATATCTGAAATATGGTGAGCCACTGATCAAATCTTGTGCTGAAAACGGTACAGATTATGTCGATCTTACTGGTGAGGCTATTTTCATCAAAGATATGATGGACAAGTACCAAGACACTGCCAAGCAGAGCGGTGCTCGTATCGTCAATTCTTGTGGTTTTGATTCTATCCCATCAGATTTGGGCGCGTACTTTACCCAAGCTAAGGCAGAAGAAAAGTTCGGCGAGACCTGTAATGTCATCCATATGCGTGTCAAAGCAGCCAAAGGTGGTATCTCAGGCGGTACTATCGCATCGATGGCATCAATATTTGAAGAAGCTGGTGAGGACAAAGCACGTCGCAAACAAGTAGCCAATCCATACCTGTTAAACGATGATAGTGATGCACCAAACGTACGTCAGGATAATGTTAGCAAACCAGTATATGACAGCAATCATAAGCGCTGGTTAGCACCGTTCGTCATGGCGACCATCAATACGCGTATCGTCCATCGCACTAACCAATTACTCAGCTATGAGTACGGTCGCGATTTCAAGTATGACGAAGCAATGTGGATGAAAGATGGCGTCAAAGGAAAACTGTCTAGCTATGCTATGAGCGCAGGTTTATTGGGCTTTGCCACTGCAATGATGATTAAACCAAGTCGCGAGTTACTATCCAAGCACGTCTTACCAAAAGCTGGCTCAGGCCCTTCTAAGGACGAGCAAGAGAACGGCTACTTTGATATTCGTCACTTTGGACAAACGGCCAAAAATGACACTATTACCGTTAAAGTAACAGGTGATAGAGATCCTGGTTACGGCAGTACTTCTCGCATGATTTCGCAGGCGGCATTATGTCTGGCACAAGATATAAGCAAAGAGGACGTTGGCGGTGGGTTCTGGACACCAGCATCTGCGATGGGAGATAAGCTAATAACACGCTTAGAAGCGCATTCTGGTCTTAGCTTTGAAGTGATTGATAGTTAATCTATCGCATGATGACAAAGGCTCAATGTCTTTATGACCGTATCTTGGTTTCGAGATACGGTTTTTTTATGGTTTACTCTAAATATTTAGACGAAGATTAAATTAAGAACAACGTATTTTTTTGGTGAACAATGTTTCTGTTTACCGATTATTTAATACTTTATGATACTAACCATTAATCCAATATTGCTACTATCGTTTTATAGATATTGTAGAAAAATTATATGTAAACATTATTTTAATGAAGTATATGTTATCAAAGGATTTATATAATAGAACTTAAGAATTATCTAAACACTGGCTTTGAATTATAAATAAAAACTACTGACAAAAATTTCTATAATACTGACAGATCGCACTCAAAAAACTATTAATAACAGTTACCTAAGTTCGAATAATAACTATAATTAATCAAATATCCATATTTTTAATACTAGAGACATCGGTAAATATTTATTATTATCAGACTCATTTATTAACAGCTTTAATAACACAAGAAACCTTTACTATTAATGAGTTTTGGGGAAATCTAGAAGTTAATATAACGACTAGACTTTAAGTATGGCAGTTTCATAACGTCACAAGAAAACATTAAACTGTTAGAACCTTAATGAGTTCGCTACTGAAATATAAACTACATCGTTGATAATTTGCATACAGTATTTACAGACACCTTTGAGTAAAAACGGCTTATCATTAAATATGAGTTATCGTTTTTAATTATTACTAATAATACATATGGGAGCTTTATAATGAAAAAGAATATTTTATCGTTAATTTTAGGTACTACGCTTGCATTGCCTACACTTGCAATGGCTATGCCGACCAACAGCAGTGATTCTATGCAATCACGTATGCCAAGTAGCTCTGTCAAAAGCAATGTACAAGTCGGTGTAGAAGGACCAACTGGTAAATTGGGAGCTGCACAGCCTAGCCATGTCAATATCAATGACTCTAGCAATAAGATGAACGACTCTCGTAGTGAAATGAATGATTCGAACAAGAGTATGAACAACTCTGACAACAGAGTGAACGAATCTAATGACAAGGTGAATGATAAAGCTGGCACTATGAGCAATAGTAATATGCCTACTATGAACGGTAACGTGCCAACGACAACGGGTGCAGCCTCTACACAGTCTACCCAACGTACGCAAACGCCAAACATGCAGCATAGCAATGCAGACTATCAGCCTTTAATCGCTGGTGAAGCCGCTTCTAACAATAAAACGGCAAATGCTACTAGTACCTTGCAAGAAAAGAAAAAAGACAACCGTGGTGAGTTATTAGCCACTCAGCCAGCAAATGTACAGTTTAAAGAAAACCGCCGTATTGCTTTAAATCGTTAATATGGCCATTAATATTTAAGTATATTAACAAACATAAAAAGGGCAGCCTATTGGCTGCCCTTTTTTATATTAAACTATCTATGCTAGCTATTTCAATTTTGATTATTTCTTATTTTTAGTCACGCCAGCTTTTTGTAATAAGGCACCAAGTGTACCCATTTTACTTGGGGCTTCAGCTTTATCATTTTTTACTGGCTTACTACGATTGCTCGCGTTGTCTTTATCCTGACGCTTGCCACGTGGCTTAGACGGACGTTTGTCAGCAGCTGGACGGCTATTATTTGGACGGTCACTATTTGCGTTATTATTGCGTGGACGACTGGTTTTCTCACCATCTGTACTAGCTGTCGTAGACTTGGCAGCCGTACGTACAGGTTTTTCAGATTCAGGTTTCATGCTAAATCCGATACGACCACGTTTTTCATCGATAGAGATAACACGAACCGAAACGATATCGCCAGGTTTGACACGGTTCATGGGATCTGCGACAAAGTCATTGGCCATCTGAGATATATGGACCAAACCATCCTGATGTACACCGACATCAACGAAACAGCCAAAGGCCGTTACGTTTGTGACCACGCCTTCAAGCTGCATACCTTCGCTCAAATCTTTGATACTATTGACATCATCACGGAAATTGGCCGTTTTAAACTCAGGACGAGGATCGCGAGCAGGTTTAGCTAGCTCTTCGATAATCGCTTTTACGCTGACATTATCATCGTTAGCAGCCAATGTAGTCGTATCAATCGTATTTAACACGCCATCATTACCGATGACTTCTGACAATGGCTTGCCCGCTTGTGCGAGTAAACTATCGACCAATGCATAGCTCTCTGGATGCACACCAGTGGCATCTAATGGATTGCTACCATTATGAATACGCAAGAAACCAGCTGCCTGCTCAAATGTCTTAGCACCTAGACGTGGGACGTTTTTAAGCGCTTCACGGCTATCAAATGCACCGTGCTCTTTGCGATAAGTGACGATTTGCTGCGCCACATTGCGGTTAAGACCTGCGATGTGAGCTAAGATAGCTGGGCTGGCTGTATTCACATCCACACCCACAGCATTCACGCTATCTTGAGTTACTTTATCTAGACTGTCTGCAAGCTGGTTTTGATTGACGTCATGCTGATATTGACCAACGCCAATGGCTTTTGGATCAACTTTAACAAGCTCTGACAATGGATCCTGCAAGCGACGCGCGATAGAAACCGCTCCGCGTACAGAAACGTCTAGATTGGCCAGCTCATCACTAGCAAGTTCACTCGCTGAATAAACAGACGCGCCTGACTCATTAACGATAACGGCTTTGGCTTTTAGTGCATCATTTGTAGCCAAAATCTCTTTGATCATCGCATCTGTTTCGCGACTTGCCGTACCATTACCGATAGCGACCAAATCAACGTTATAAGTGCTCAACAGCGTATCGATGACTTTTTTGGCTTCATCCATCTTATTATCAGGTGCAAACGGATACACTGTCGCGATGACAGGTTTCTCTTCGCTGTCTGACATGACATGACCTTGCGCATCGACGATGGCCATTTTTACGCCATGACGGATACCAGGATCGACACCTAAGATTACTTTAGGGCCTGCAGGTGCAGACATTAATAAATGCTGTAAGTTGCTAGCGAACACATCAATCGCATCTGCCTCTGCGGCTAGGCGCTTTTCAGTTAACAAGCGGTGCTCGATATGCGGACGCCATTTGTCTTTCCACAAGCTACTGGCTGCCTCTGCCAAAAACTCATGGCGTGCTGCTGGCGCTTTGGCATCGACATCGAAATGACTGATGATTTTTTCGATAAATGGTGCGTCTTCGCCTTCAATTTTTAGACCCAAGACGTTTTCTTGACGACCGCGTAACATTGCTAATAGGCGATGATTTGGCAATCGAGCAAGGCTTTCGCTATGCTCAAAGTAGTCTTTGAATTTTTCGCCAACTTCGCGCTTTTCTTCGCTCGCAACGCTCGATACGATACTGGCAGTTTTGGCAAAACCACTGCGTAAATTGTCCAACAAACCCAATGCTTGTGTCCATTCATCAACGATAATCGCTTGTAAACCCGCGAGCTGTTTTTCAATATCGCTAAAATCAACCTCAATTTCATTACCACTGTCATCAGTGATACTTGACTGGACTTGATAATCAGCCAAGGCATCTGTCGGAGTGATTTCTTGGGTCAAAACCGCTTGGGCAGCAGTATCAAGACCAGCGGCACGAGCTTTAGCAGCAGGTGAACGACGACGCGGACGATATGGCAGATAGATGTCTTCAAGCTCAAGCTTAGACGTCGCATTATCAATACGCGTCTGTAGCTCATCAGTCAGATTGCCTTGAGTGCTTAACAGCTCAGTAATTTTGAGGCGACGTGTTGCCATGTCACGCTCATAATTAAGCGACTTCTCTAAAGCACGCAGCTGCGCATCATCAAGATTCTGAGTCTTTTCTTTGCGGTAACGCGCAATAAAAGGAACCGTCGCGCCTTCATCATAAAGTTTGACAAACGCATTGACTTGAGCAGTCTTAATGCCAAGCGCGCGAGCAAGCTTGTCGTGAATATTCGCGTGTGTGGTTGCATCTAAAACCTGTGCATTTGTCGAGGTTTGAGATGACGTTAAGGTATCAGTGCTACTCATATACGTATCAATCGTTGAGAAATGTAGCTTTGCATTATAGCAAAAGCTGCATGAATAAAAATCCTTTTTATCTTTTCGTTATTTATTGCACATTTTAGGACGCAAATCGTTCTATATCACACATCCTATGGACTTGTTAAACAAACGCATACAGCATTTATTATCATGGGTGATGCAATTCTCGGTGCAATCTTATACACTAAAGTATCAATAACACAAATATTGATATGTGCTGACATATTGAACAATAGTTTTTAATTTTATGAAGTGCTTATTCGTAACCAATAATTAAATAATGATAATTAGTGGCAGTGTTTTTGCTCATAGCTATTTACTTGTAGTTTCTGATAACAATAATTTTTATAAAAGGATGCCTGTATGACTGATAACAACAGCCCTGACACGTTGACTCAGCGTATTTTAGTCGTCGATGATGACGCTCGTCTGCGCTCTTTGTTGCAACGCTTCCTAGAAGACGACGGTTTTGTCGTTCGTACCGCTCATGACGGCAGTCAGATGGACAAATTGATGCAACGTGAGCTTTTCTCTTTAGTCGTGCTCGATTTGATGCTACCAGGCGAAGACGGTATCAGTATCTGTAAGCGTCTGCGTGAAGACAATGCAGATATTCCTATCATTATGCTTACTGCTAAGGGTGGCGATGCTGACCGTATCGCAGGTCTAGAAGCGGGTGCAGATGATTATCTACCTAAGCCTTTTAACCCAAAAGAGCTATTGGCTCGTATCAAAGCTGTACTGCGTCGTCAAAACCGTGAGCTACCAGGTGCACCAAGTCATCAGCTAGAAGTGGTTGAATTTGGACCATGGACGTTAGATCTATCGACTCGTACCCTCAAACGTGATGGTAACGTAGTGACGTTGACGACAGGTGAGTTTTCAGTACTAAAGGCATTGGTACAGCATCCACGTGAGCCATTGACCCGTGATAAATTGATGAACCTTGCTCGTGGTCGTGAATGGGGTGCGATGGAGCGTTCTATCGACGTCCAAGTATCACGTCTGCGTCGTCTGATTGAAGACAATCCTTCACAAGCGCGTTATATCCAGACCGTCTGGGGCGTTGGTTATGTGTTCGTTCCTGATGAAGCTGAGGTAGAAACCATCAAGAGTGAATAACTTTTGACTGATCTAATTTCTTTTAATATAGGCCGTGTTTGGTTACTCACAAACACGCGCCAATATGATGAGCCTATTTGTGAAAAACCCAATTATTTTTCAAAACATACCCTGCACGTTAGTGACAGGGTTTTTAGGTGCTGGCAAAACCACCGTAATTAATCAGTTACTGGCCTCGAAACCGAATGACGAACGCTGGGCTCTCTTAATCAATGAGTTTGGCCGTATCGGTATTGATGGCGCACTCCTAGCAAGCTCCCAAGATAACGATCTTGAGCAAAAGAATATCGCCATTCGTGAGGTCAGTGGTGGCTGTATTTGCTGCACCAGTCAGCTGCCCTTACAAATTGCAATCAGTCGCCTGCTCAGTGAACATCATCCACAGCGATTGTTAATCGAGCCCACAGGTTTGGCACATCCACGTGAGCTGATACTACAACTCAGTGCGCCGCATTGGCAAACTGCCTTACAGATGAATGCGGTAATAACCATACTGAATGGCGAGCAGTGGCAACAGATTAAGTATCGTGATCATGATGGTTTTCAAGCGCATGTCCGCGATGCCGATGTGCTGATAATCAATCGTTATACCCAATTAGATACTAGCGAAAAACAAGCCTTGGTAGAATGGATAGCCAAGCTAAATTCACAAGTAAAAATCATTTGGGCAGCATCAGGACTAACAGCATCTGAGACAACAGCTTCATCAGATAGTCTTGTAACAGATGCATATTCGTCTACGTTAAACGACCAACTGAATCAGCCTAGCTCTATCATTTCGAATCAACGAAAAGTCACTATCTCTAATCCTAAAAAATCGATGATTGGTTTACAGTCTCCAGCCAATTCTTTAGCAACTGTACCATCATCGAGTTCATCTACCGATGAGACTAAAGCTCAGGCTAGTGCTAATAGTGGTCTGCCCTATCGCTACCATGAAGAGCAGCAAGACTTTCAATTGGCAGGATGGCGACTACCTACACACTACATACTAAACGCTGACGATTTACAGAATTGGTTGTTAGCATTGCCAAACTGGCAACGTATCAAAGGCGTGGTACATACTTCTGATGGCTGGATGCAGATCAATTTTAACCCTGGTAGTCTAACTACCAGAACCATCGACCCACAGACTGATAGTCGATTGGAAATTATTTTGCAATTAGACAATACTGTCGATACAAATGCTGTCGACAAAGCTACAGAAAAATTAGAAACTGAGAATGGTGCCAAAGCATCATCGGCCTTGATAGATTGGGAAGAGTGCGATCGCGAACTGATGGCACTGGTTATATAGCAATAAGCATAAAAAGGGCAGGCATTGCTATTTTATCTAGCAATGTCCGCCCTTTCTTTTTTCAACGCAACTAGGGCGTGTCCTCATTTTAAAAATGGTGATAAAAATAAGATAAATCGCAGTCAAACAAGAAAAATAGCGCAGATAATATCGAGATATTAGTCAGCTATTTGACGCCGTTTGGCAAGATTTAGTCATTTTTAACCCATTTAGATGACTATCGATTGAATTGAGGACACGCCCTAACTATTTTTTAACGCAATTGACTGTCTTTACTACCACGACGATTAAATAGCTCAGCTGCTTTTGCTTCTTGTTCAAGCTCCGTCTGACAACTAACACAATGCTGAATACCGGGCACTGCCAGTCGCCTTGCCTCTGGAATAGGCTTACCACATTCGTCACACAGCTCAGCACTTACCCCTGTCGGCAACGAACGTCGCGCTCGCTCCAATGCATCATTGACCGTTGCATCCATTTGTTCGTGCTCAGCACCATCTCTTGACCAGCCACCTGCCATAATCTTATCCTATTTTTTATTCATTATAATTAGACAATACAAATGTCTTTAATAACAAATAGATGGGGCTAACTATGGTTAATTGCAACCTGCGATAGTGTATAAAACCATCCATAAAAAATGACGTAATCGATTTACAAACTTTGCTACTAATCTTTAGGTTGTAGCTCAATGACTTGACCACGTACGCCAATGCTCTCATCACTCATCAGACAAACGTAGCCTGCCATGATATCTTCAGGTGTTTTTAAGCTCATAGGGTTTTCACCTGGATACGCATGCGCACGCATATTCGTACGAGTACCACCTGGATTAATGCAGTTAAAACGCAAATTGGTAGTGTTCTGAGTCTCTTGAGTAAAGATATCACTCATACCTTCTACTGCTTGTTTTGAGAGTGCATAAGCACCCCAAAATGCGCGAGGATGTGTACCTACAGTGCTAGAGGTGAAAACAACAGAACCATGATCAGCATCTTTTAATAGCGGCAATAGCGCTTGAGTCAGCATAAAAGTCGCTGTGAAATTGACTTTCATCACCTGGGCGAAAGTATCGACATCATACATCTCAAGCGGCGTCAGTTGTCCTAATACACCAGCATTATGCAATATGCCATCTAACTGGCCGACTTCTTTATTAATTAGCCCTTCAAGCTGCTGCATTTCAGCGTAAGTCGCCCCTTCTAGGTTCATAGGCAACATAGCAGGCTGCTTACCACCAAGACTCTCAATCTCATCGTAGACGTATTCAAGCTTGCTGCTAGTGCGTCCTAACAATAAGACAGTGGCGCCATAACGAGCATAGGTCAATGCCGCAACACGGCCAATACCATCACCTGCTCCAGTCACTAAAATAGTCTTACCATCTAGGCAATTACTGGACGGTACAAAGCTACGAATATCATCATGAGTCAAAGGCTGAATAGGACTTTGAACCGTTTTTTTATTGTCTTGTGGATCGATTAGTTGATTATTATTGTTACTCATGACATTGCTCACTACTTATCATTAAATCGTTGAGGATATGTGCTTATGGTTGTAAAACTGGTGATATATAGCAGTCTATAAATACTCAAACTTACCAGACGATAGCAGTAATTTGTTTAACTGCTCAGGCGTATCTGTAATATAGTCGGCGCCCCATTTTTTCAAAGACTTTTGATCTTCAGGTGGAATATACCCATAAGCGGCCAAAATCGTTGGCATGCCAGCGGCATTGCCAGCTTCAATATCACGCACATGGTCACCGACATAGAGTACGCAGCCCGCCGCACCTCGAGGAATACCGAGTTTTTCTAGCGCCATATACATTGGCTCTGGGTCTGGTTTGGTGCGAGATACATCATCTGGACAAACCAAAACCGCACAGCGTTGATCCAGTTGCATCTCACTTAATAGCTTCTCGGCTAAATAACGCGGCTTGTTGGTAACGATACCCCACGGCACACCCTTTGCTTCAAGCTCAGTCAGTACCGCTTCAAGCGCCTGAAACACGCAGCTATCGACACAGATATCTGCTTCATAATCATCTAAGAACTGCTGACGAAACTCAAGCAACGCTTCCTCGCTGACTTCGAGTTGATTGTTATGTCTTAGCATCAATTGCACCATGGCCGAGGCACCCGCAGAGACTTGCTCTCGGATTTCCGCTTCAGGCGGTGCCTGCCAATCGTTTTCGAGACTCATTTTACCGATGATACGAACAAAATCAGCAGCAGTATCGATTAATGTCCCATCAAGGTCAAATAAAACAGCTTTTACAAATTGGGTCATAGTGAATGCTCTTGAGATTGATGACGTGTTTAGTGAAAGTATGGCAAATAAATGGCTGTGTGAAGCATTAAACCAATGGCTTTTGTACGGCTATCATATAATTAACATCGACGTTTTGGGCAAGCCAGTAGCGTTTGGTCAGCGGATTATAATGCAAACCGATAATATCCTGACGAACAAATCCAGTATTGAGTACCATTTTGTCTAATTCTGCTGGCGTAATAAATTTAGCATAGTCATGGGTGCCGCGATCAAGCAACCGCAGTACATACTCTGCACCAACGATGGCAAACAGATAAGACTTAGGATTGCGATTAATCGTTGATAACACACAGACACCACCAGGAGCCAATAACTCATAACAAGCCTGCACAATCGAGCTAGGATCTGGCACGTGCTCTAGCATCTCCATACAAGTCACCACATCAAACTGACCAGCATGTGTTTTTGCCAACTCTTCAACGGGTATATGTTGATAACGAAGCGTATTCTCTAACTGGCTTTGCTCTGCATGTAACGCAGCAGCTTTTAGGTTTTCTGTACCTAAATCAATTCCTGTCACATCAGCACCGCGGCGTGCCATAGATTCTGACAATATTCCGCCGCCGCACCCTACGTCGAGTACTTTTTTGCCAGCAAGTCCTTGCTCAGCGATTTTATTAGCAGCGTTTTGATAGCCACGTTTGACGTTTTCTTCTATCCAGTTTAGACGTAATGGATTGATCTCGTGTAGCGTTGCAAACGCCCCTGTGTTACTCCACCACTCACTCGCCAAGTTATTAAATTTTTCGACTTCGCTAGGATCCACGTTGATGGTGTTAGACTCTGTATTATTGAAAGCGCTATTGTTATTTTGATCACTCGAAGTTGATGAAGAATTTAAAGCTGAGCTCATGGTATATTCCTTGATTGTCACTATCGTTATTATCGTTTACAGTGCACGATTATGTGCTTAATATTAGCATGAGAGTAGCAGTTTTGTCGTAAGCACATCGTCAGCGATTGTGAATAGGCTTAAACTTTACCCTGTTTTGTGGGCAGTATTTTGATATAGAAAAGATACGTATCCTTGTGACAACATCGCATTCTGATACTTTTAAATCTCTTAAATCCTATATAGAAACAAATTAGACGTTTGAGAAACAGTAGGTTCAGAAAGTAACAAGCAATATACCTTAAATAATAGCTAACAGCTTTACAACTATCGGTTAAGAATGCGATTCACAAGTACATACATTTTACGTTATCATAGTCGATACTTTGCTATTGTTCGATTATACTCGACACTGTCTGGTTTAGACGCTTTAAAAGCTATATATTTTGAAGTGTCACATGTTTAACAACCATATAGACACTAACCTCTTAACCCATTCTAAGTCTCCACACCTCAAGGATAAAGTATGAAACGTGTCATCACACTGACTGGTCTAGCCATGGCCATTGGACTTGCCTCTATGGGCGCACAAGCTGCAGACTATGTCGCTGGAAAAGATTACCGTGTGCTAGACAACCCAGAAAAAATCAGCGGTGATGCTATCATTGTTCGTGAATTCTTTTGGTATGGTTGCCCACATTGTAATGTGCTTGATCCGCATATGGAAAAATGGGCAAAAACTAAAGACAAAGATGTCGTATTCTTCAAAACACCAGCGGCACTTAACCCTGTTTGGGAAGCCAATGCACGCGGTTTTTATGCGGCTCAGCTTTTAGGATTTGAAGACAAAACTCATTCTGCATTATTTGATGCTATCCATAAAGATGGTAAAAAACTGTTTGATCAATCATCATTGAGCAAATGGTACGCGTCAAAAGGCGTAAATGAAAAGAAATTTAACAGCCTATATAACTCATTCGCTGTTGGTACAAAAATTGGTCGCTCACAAGAAGGCGCTAAACGTTATCAGCTTTCTGGCGTGCCAGCCGTGGTCGTACAAGGCAAATACGTGGTAACGGGTGAAGACGCTAAAGTGCCTAAAGTTGTTGACTATCTAGTTGATAAAGCCCGCGCTGAAAAGAAATAATTCAAGCAATAAATACTTGAATAATAGACATAACGCACAGTACATCCGTACGTCATGCACAAAAAGCCAATCATAAATTGATTGGCTTTTTTGCATCTTAACCTTTTAGCTATACGTCTTTTAATTACTCATTTTTAACTACTAATCTTTCAACTAATAAAATTCTAAGTAATAGATTTCTAGCTTGGTTATAGATGCTATTTCTTCAGCTGCGATAAAATAGCCACTTCACGTATATAGCTTGCCAAATCTGCTTTAGATTCTGCTAGCAACTCATCATCTTGCATGTGTTTGGCATACTCTATCCACAATAGTAACTGATACATACTGTGGTGCTCAGAAGCTTTATATTGCTTCACAAACTGCTTGAGTGTACCTTCATCATTGATATTCAGGCGCTCGTACCAGCTCTCGATTTTTGAGACTTGTTCTTTAGGAAAAAAGGCATCAAATAGTGCCTTTATCAGCTCATGGCGATTTTCTTCAATCATCAGCTTACCAACACGTTTGGTCTGACGGTTGCGAGCATTGGCGCTGGTAATATCAGCCAAAGCCATTAGCTCTGCCATAAAATAATCACTGGCAGGTAAGGCTTTTAGCTGTTTTTTCGATAAGCTAGCAAGCGGTATAGATAATTGCTGCAAGCGCTCATGGGCTTTTTTGAGTTCTGTACGCGAGACGCGCATGTCCTGTTCTTTCCAGTCGATCATAAAAGCTTTCCAAAATAATAATTAATAAATTAAATAGTGTCTGATATCATTACCAACGACTTTTTTCGCGGTGTTTTGCCAATACCTTCACGCCTTTAGGCATGGCGTCAGCAAGGCGGCGTTGTAGATGATCAGTGATAAAAACAGAGCGATGTTTGCCGCCCGTACAGCCTATGGCAACCGTGACCGTATGACGATTATTGTGCAAAAATTCTGGTAGCCAACGGGTCAAAAACTTGTCAATATCACCCATCATTTCTGCTACTTCTGGATAATCTGAGAAGAATGCCCCTACTTCGGTATCCAATCCTGTCGAGTCACGTAACTCAGGGTTCCAATGCGGATTCGGTAAAATTCTAACATCGAATACAAAGTCAGCATCGATAGGGCTACCGTATTTAAAACCAAAAGACAGTAGATTGATGACAATCTGATTGTCCATGCCTATGTGTTCACGCAGGCTGTCTTTGAGCTGATGAATATTTAGGCTACTAGTATCAATCCTAATATCAGCATGACCAGCAATTGGCTCTAATAGCTCAACTTCTTTTTTGATAGCAGCGGGTAAATTAAAGGCAATATGCTTAGCGTTATCACTATCAATATCTTGAGACATTAGCGGATGTACACGGCGCGTCGCATTGAAACGGGCTATCAGCGTACTCTCTTGTGCAGTCACATATAAAATTTGTACCGCATGAGACCCATAAGTCTCCTTGAGAGAAGCATATGTCACTGCAAAGTTAGATAAATCCGCACGTGGCGTTCGAATATCGACACCAAGCGCAATACGATGAATGCCACTTTCATTAACCAGTTTATGAGCAGCATTAGGTAATAAAGACAGCGGCAGATTATCAATAGAGTAATAGCCTAGATCTTCTAAGATATTCAATACCGAGGTTTTACCAGATCCTGAACGCCCTGAGACCACCAATATACTGAGCTTATTCGTAGACGTCTGATCCGCTATCGTTGCTGCCGCATTACTATTTTGATCCTGACTTACACCCATGATCTACTCATCCAAGTCTATTGTATCTAGTCTACTGCTATATCATAAAAGCTAATTTACCACTACCAACTGATTGTCTAACAAACGCGCTTTTCCTAGCCATGCTGCGACTAAAATAACGACATTTTTGTTTTCTATATTAAAGGCTTTAGAGTCACTTACGACAGAACCTAACTCCTCAGTCTTTATTTCCAGATAATCAATAATAAAACCTGCGTCACTAATACGTGTCCGCGTATCTACTAATAGCTTATCAAACGCTTGCTGACTAAGAGCCGTACTTTTCAAAATCTGCGCTAATTCTTGCAATGCTTGATGTAATACAGGGGCAGCTTGACGCTCATCTGCACTTAAGTATTGATTGCGCGATGATAGCGCTAAGCCATCATCAGCACGAACAATAGGTGCGCCAATGATATTAATAGGATAACTCAAGTCACGTACCAACTGTTTAATGATAGCAAGCTGCTGATAGTCTTTTTGTCCAAATACTGCCACATCTGGTTGTACGATATTGAATAGTTTAGCGACAACAATACCAACACCATCAAAGTGTCCAGGACGTGATTGACCACATAACTGATTGGCAACAGCACCAGCTAATACAACAGTAGGTGGTGGTAATACTGGATACATTGCATCAATACTAGGTGCAAACACATAATCTGCATTCACTGTCGCAAGCTTAGCCACATCTGCATCTAGCGTACGCGGATAGCTGTCAAAATCTTCCCCAACGCCAAACTGAGTGGGGTTAACGAAGATACTGACCACAACTACATCTGCATGCTGTTTGGCGATTTTTACCAGCTCAAGATGACCGTCATGCAGATTACCCATCGTTGGTACTAACGCAATGCGCTGCTGACGGTTTCGTTTGTCACTTTTCTGACCACGATAAGGCTGAAGCGCTTCACGTAGTGACGAGATATCATGATGAATAATTGGAGACATGATTACTTTTCTTCTATTCAAACGTTCTGTTATTCAATAGCTTCAATAAATTTAACAACTTCAAAATCAGCTAAATTGGTGCTGCTCAGTCGGGAAACTACCTTCGCGTACTGACGCCTGATAGAGCGCAAAAGCACCTTCGATACTGTGTGCGCTATTGCGCTCATCGGTTAAAAAATCATGGATAAAACGTGGGACTCGGCCATGCGCCATACCTAGCATGTCATGCATAACCAATACCTGACCATCAGTATCGGCTCCAGCACCAATGCCGATAACTGGCACGGCAACAGCTTCAGTAACGGCTTTTGCAAGCGCAGCTGGAACACATTCTAATACTAGCAGTGCAGCGCCAGCGTCAACGACTGCCTTAGCATCGGCAAGTAGTTTATCAGCTGCTTCATCGCCGCGACCTTGAATTTTATAACCACCAAACACGTTGACTGATTGCGGAGTCAAACCAAGATGCACACAAGTTGGTGTACCTGCTTGCGCTAAGGTCGTTACCAATTCACAAAGCTCGCTACCGCCTTCGATTTTTATCACATGCGCCCCTGCTTGCATCAGCGTGCGGCTATTAGCGACGGCTTCCGGCAATGTCACATAACTCATAAACGGTAGATCAGCCAATATCAACGCATGCTTGTTACTACGGGCAATATTGGCAGTGTGATAAGCCATATCATTGACTGTCACAGGTAATGTTGAGTCATGGCCTTGTACAACCATGCCCAAGCTATCCCCAATTAGAATCGTATCAATTTCGGCTTTTTCCATCATTCGTGCAAACATCGAGTCATAACAGGTCAAGCAAGTGAACTTGGTACCGTCTTTTTTAAACTTATTTAGAGTAGATAATGTCGTCATATGACCCTCAATTAATCTGCAATGCCTTTAATTATCAATATTGCTACTATCAGAGCTAGACTTGAAATACGTTAGATGAATCTTTCAAACATTTAACATCTATCACTCAGCATCATTTACTTATAATCAATCGCTTGATAATAATGTTAAACCTGTCCAATCGCGACTTTGTGAATAGTCACTTATCAACTTACCGGCGATGGTTAAATTTGGCGCCAATTCTCGCAGTGGTATTAAGACAAAATTGCGCTCACTTAAGCCAGCGTGCGGTATTGTCAGTGTTGGATCAGTAATCTGTATCTCACCGTATAGCAAAATATCAACATCTAGACTACGTTCACCCCAACGGCGTAAACGTGCCCGCTTGGCCATGCTCTCTAACTGCTGACAAAAAGCAAGCAGCTCATAAGGGGTAAGTGTCGTTTCAAAACCAGCTACTGCATTAACAAAATCTGGCTGATCTTGCGGACCCATCGGTGCTGAAGCATAAAAAGAAGAGACACTTACTTCACGTACCTGCTCATGTGCTCGCATTACTGCAAGTGCCTGCTGCAAATGATCGGCAGGCGAACCTAGCTCATTAGCGAGGTTGCTACCCAGACCCACATAACAGGTAACCCAGTTACTATTATCTGTACTGTTATTCATATTATGCGCTTTCAGTACTAGGCTGACGGCGGCGGCGCTTCGATGGTACAGGGCCTTTGTTATCAGTTACTTTTATAGCAGGTATCTGATCGCTCGTATCTTGCTTCGCTTTAGCAGCCTTTGTAGGACTTGCTTTCACCGATTTCTTGGCTCTCGCAGGTGCAGCGGTTTTTGTAGCGTCTTTGCTATCTACTGCCCTGCTACCTACTTCCTTTACACTTTTAGTATCGCTTTTATCAGTCGATTCAACTGCAGGTTTAGGCGCTTTTTTCGCATACTTCGCTGCTGGCTGTGCTTTGCCATTACTGCCCTTCGAATTATTACTGCCTTGTACTTCGATATTGCTCGCACTATCTACAGTAGGTTGACGACGGCGACGTTTATGCGGGATCGGCTCGTTATTCATACTGACTAACGCAGGTGATCTTGCGATCGAGCGAGCTGGTCTAGCCTGACTAGCTGATGCCTGAGCTTCTGGCTGGCTGGTATTAGACAGCTGAGTGCTACTATTTACGCGCTCGGCTTTAACCGCTTGCTGTGGTGCATCTTGATTAGTTGATGCTTGCTTTCGTACAGCTGCTTTGCTGCGCTTCGACGTATTATCAGCTGACAGTTGCTTCTGTAAAGGTGGCACGACATTCTCGTGCTCGATAACAAATAACGGCTTAGGCTTTACCTGTTGATTTGCCGATTGCTTGTTACTAGCAAGAGACAACTGCTGTAGCTGAGCAAGCTCGTTATTGTCTTGCTCTACTTGCTGCACGTTGGGTCTACCACCGTCAGTGCGACCAGCTTTAGATTGGCTGGCAGCGCGGCGGCGGCGGGCTGGAATATTTGACGAATCATTTACCATTGATTGCTCATTTCTACCTTTTTCAGCACGGTCATCGGCTTTATTTTGCTTTGTACTGTTCTGATTAGGTGTTGCATTATCAGTAGTCTGTGTTTTTGATTCTTGACGATTACGTCCGCGACCACGTTGCCCTTTTTTATAAGCACCTCGGCGAATATTTTCGTCAAACTCATCAATCGCTTGCTGCTGCTCTTGTTCAGACAAGGTTTGATACGTCTGCCACCAGTCACCCATATCGTTGGTTGACTCTGATAGCGGATGCTCTGCATCGCCGCACTGCTCACGTAATAATAAAAAGTCAAAGCCCGCACGGAAACGCGGATGCTCTGATAGCTGAACGATCTGTTTGCTACGTGGGGCTGCAAGTTTTGGCTGCAATATCCAGATATCACGGATAAATTGCTCAGCAAATTTCGGAATAGCGGTTTTGATACGCTGACGGTCGATGACTTTGCCAGCCGCATGCATTTGCGCTTCGGCAAACGGCATATTACGTTTCTTAGCTTTTGCTAATTGATGTAGGTAATTTTCCCACAGTAACGCTGCATAGAAAAATGCTGGATTGATACTCTTGCCTGATGCGATACGTTTATCAGTATTGATGGCCACTTGATTCACTAACGCGCTTGGCTCAGCCGGTGGATAGATGATTAGACTATCAATCGCACCTGACTCAAACAATAGTGGCAATAATGGCACAAGGTAGCCGCCAGTAAACATCTTTTGCGTTTCGTCATAGAGGCGATGCGGGGATATTTGCTCAAGCAAGGCCCAATTACCATCATGGAACTGCTCAGACAATGCCTCATCAAACTCAAAACCTAGCTTAGCTTTGAAGCGTAGCGCACGTAACAAACGTACTGGATCTTCTTCAATACGTACTGGCGCATTGCCCAATAGACGAATGATTCTGTTATCAATATCATCAAGTGCATCACAAAAATCATGAACAATGCCTTTGAGCGGTTGATAATAAAGAGCATTGATAGAAAAGTCGCGACGGGAGAAATCTTGTTTGATGTCACCCCAAACATTGTCGCGCAAAATCATACCATCTTGATTGGTATTGGCATCATTGGTTGGTGGACCACGAAAAGTAGCCACTTCTATCAATTCACGGCCAGAATAGACATGTGCCAGCTGGAAGCGGCGACCGATAATGCGGCAGCGCTTGCCAAAGACGTCTTTAATCTCATGTGGCTTGGCATTAGTGACGGCATCGAAATCCTTTGGACGTAGGCCCAATAAGGTATCACGCACGCCGCCGCCGACGATATAGGCATCAAACCCAGCTCGGGTCAATGTGGCAATCACTTCAGTAATGGAATTGGGTAATTCAGATTTGTTCAGTTCTAACTGCTTGGCGGCACGCTCGGCCATGCATCTACTCCTCGCCGGTATTCTTTGACCACCCCTGAATAACACAGCGTTTATCAGGCGGATGTACCTGCTAGTTTAACAAATTTTGTGCGTGGTGGGTGTGTTATGACATTTACTTACATGCTATTTTGTCAATATTGGGGTTGATTCATCCAAAATACCGTCATTAATCTTGCACACTCAACCGTCTTCGATTTTTCTCAACCGTTTTTTCACCGATACCTTTAACTTTTGATAACTCATCAATCGTGGTAAAACCACCAAACATCTCACGATATAGGATAATTGCCTGCGCTTTGCTGCTACCGATACCATCTAACGAAACCAGCTCGCCTTCGTTTGCTCGATTGATATTCACAATATATTGCTCACGTGCTTGAGTTTTGGCATTTTCTAGTGACAACAGGTACTCATAAGCGCTTTGAGGATTATCAAAACAGGGCGCAGCATTAGTATTATCAAGCATCAGAATAGCCAAAACACAACCTAAAATAGCAGTTTTGGCTAGGCTAGCAAACGAGTCTTTAGGATGAGCGTTCATGTTGTTTCGCCGCTTCCCATAATGCATCCATCTCTGTTATATCGCTGTCTTCTAACTGCTTGCTAGCGAGCTCCAGCTGCTCCTCAATATAACCAAAACGTGACTTAAACTTATGGACACAGGTTAAGGTTGCTGTCTCTGCATCCAAATTTAATTTGCGTGCGACATTGACCAGCGCAAACATACAATCACCCAGTTCCTTTTCAATATCAATAATATTGGCTTTGCTTATGTCATATCCAACAGCAGTTGTAGAACTATCTGTCAGCTCATGCTTTAGCTCAGCAATCTCTTCATCCAGTTTATCAAAAGCACCGCTAACACCTTCCCAATCAAAACCCAGTTTAGACGCTTGCTTTTGTACGTCTTGCGCTTGCATCAATGCACTACCCGCTTTGGTATTATCCAAACGGCGCTTTGGTTTACCACGTGCCTCGCGTGATTGCTGCTCCTCCGCTTTAATCTCATCCCAGCGTACTTTTACCGCTGCATCGTCTGTTAGAGTTTCGGCTTCAAACACATGAGGATGACGACGAATCAGCTTCTCTTGTAGAGTAGTAATGACGTCACTCATATCAAAGCGCCCTTGCTCAGCATACATCTGACAATGAAACACAACTTGCAGTAGCACATCGCCTAGCTCGCCTTTGATATCTTCATCATCATCGGTTTGTACCGCTTCGCCTAGCTCATAAGCTTCTTCGATGGCATAAGGAATCAGGCTATGATTGCTTTGCTTTTTATCCCATGGACAATCAACTCGCAGCCGTGCCATCAATGCTAAAAGATCATCAAGCTGGCCTGTGGCTTCTGGTGTTCCTTGTACTGGTACAGGCACTGTGATTTTATTGTCGAGAGTATTCATAAGGGAGGCTCTTATTTTTGCTTAATGTAATAATTGTGATTGATTCAATATACAAAGGGGATAAAGCTATCAAGTGCATCTGTATACATGCCATTTCACGCAAGGTTAACGTTTTCACTCTTTTGTAATAAGTTGACGATAGTGTAGCATTTAACGCTTATTAGCTTATAATTGTGCCATCTACTCTATTATTTTACCATTGCTCACGCGCAAGGAATTTTTACCATTATGTCTACTTCTGCGACCATTAGCTATCAGCCAAAAACTGAATTCAATCCTATTACGATCAGCTCATTCAAAGCTTACGATATACGCGGCGAGCTTGGCATTAATCTGGATGAAGAGATTGCTTACCGTATTGGACGTGCTTTTGCGCAGATTCTATATCAGCGCAATAGTACAGTAAGTGAGACTCGTGACAGTGATATGACAAATCTAAAACCTGCCATTGTCATCGGAAGCGACATTCGTCATTCTAGTGAACAGCTTAAACAAGCCACCATAGCAGGTATTATTGATGCTGGGGTTGATGTGATTGATTTAGGTATGACTGGTACTGAGGAAGTGTATTTTGCCACCAGTCATTATCAGGTACTGGGCGGTATCGAAGTCACTGCCAGTCACAATCCTATTAATTATAATGGCTTAAAATTGGTCAAGGAACATTCAAAACCAATCAGTGCCGATGACGGTCTTGCAGAGATTCAGGCGTTAGCAGAATCCGGGCAATTCAGGACTGACATCCAATCAGGAACATTGCAATTATTGATGGATAAAAGTGCTTATATCGACCATGTCATGACCTTTATCGACACTGATAAGTTAAAGCCGCTCAAGCTGGTCATTAATTCAGGCAATGGTAGTGCTGGGCCAGTGGTGGACTTATTGATTGAGAAGTTAGCACAAGCTAATGCGCCTGTTGAAGTGATTAAATTACATCATGTTCCTGATGGCAGCTTCCCTAATGGCATTCCCAATCCTATGATTGAAGCCAATAGAGTGGCTACCCAGCAAGCTATTTTAGAACATAATGCCGATCTTGGCATTGCCTTTGATGGGGATTTCGACCGTTGCTTTTTATTCGATGAAAGCGGTGAATTCATTGATGGCAGCTACATCGTCGGTATGCTTGCACAAGCATTTTTGAATAAATACCCAAACGAGTCAATCGTTTACGATCCACGAGTGATATACAATACTGAAGCAGTAATTAAAGACCATAATGGCAAAACCGTCATCAGTAAGTCTGGACACTCATTCATTAAGCAAGTCATGCGTGACTCTGGTGCTATATACGGTGGTGAGATGTCTGCCCATCACTACTTCCGTGATTTTTTCTATTGCGATAGCGGCATGATTCCTTGGTTGTTGACCATTGAGCTACTCTCTATCACTGGTAAAACCTTATCAGAATTGGTCACAGGCTATATTGCCGCCTATCCTAGTTCAGGCGAATTAAACTTTCACCTCACCACTCACGATGCACCCACTATAATCAGTGCCATTGAAGAAAAATTTAGCGCGAAAAATCCAGTCAAATCAACGCTTGATGGCCTCAGTCTGAACTTTGGAGAGTGGCGCTTTAATTTGCGGGCATCTAACACAGAGCCGTTGATCAGATTAAACATTGAAAGTCGCGGTGATAGAGAGTTATTAGATACTAAGATACAAGAAATAAATGAATGGTTAGCGGCACAAGGTGCGAGGCCAGCTTAACCTTAACTCTTCATAACAGTACTTCTGAATACTATGTAGCTATTACAACTAATAGTATTCAGAGTGTCTCCTAAATTGATCTTACTCACTATGAAAGTATACTAATACCCAATGTGTGGAATGATTACTTAGTACAAGACCAAGGTAGATAGCTTGTTTTTACTCAATCAAATAAATGCCAATTACTATAAGTATCAGGCAAAAAAAGCCTATCAAAAAAAAGATTGGCAACAATGTATTTATCAGTTTTCTGGCACCTTAAAACATAAAGCCACACTAACAGCCTTCCAAGCTGATATGTTTAATGATGCTAAAAAACAACTTCAACTTGAAAACTTTAATAAAGGAAAAAAAATAGCCGTCTGTGGCTGGGATTTATCACATAATGCTGCTGGTAGAGTACTCACTTTAGCTGAGCTCTACCAGCATTGTGGATACAATACCTCTATTATTGGATGTGTCATTTCATCTAACCCCAAACGTCCAAAGCAACTATGGGAGCCGATGCAGCTTTCAGATATTCTTTGCAGTTTCATAACAGTAAAAGATACTGCAGAACTAATTTATAAAGCCTTTGATTTCGTCCGATCACATCCTTTCGATATCATACACTTGTCAAAACCGCGATTACCAAACTTAATCATAGGTAGACTATATCAACTGATTTGGAATACTCACATAATTATGGATGTTGATGACGAGGAGTTAGGATTTGGTCAATTTGACAAGGGTTTTCTTCCAAAGAATACAGATATAACTAATATTCGTAGTGATTACTGGCTTAACAAAAGTGTTAGTTTGGCTAATACCTTTGACGCTATTACCGTATCCAATGCCGCGCTACAATTTAGATATTCAGGTATAGTAATCCCTCATGTTAGAGATGCTAATAAGTTTCTACCCTCAAAACAGCTTACTTTAGAAATGCGAAAGAAGTATGACGTACCACCTACGCAGAAAGTATTACTATTTTTTGGTACACCTAAGCCGCACAAAGGCTTAATTGAGACTGCACAAGCTCTGTCTCAAATAAAAGAAAACAACTTTTTATTCCTTATTATAGGTGATTTTATTAATAAAGCCTTTCAAGACAAGCTCACAGCTATAAAAGGGGTTAATTTCAAGTTCTTACCAAATCAACCCTATCATAGTATTAGTGAGTTTGTTTCAATGGGTGATGTATGTGTCATCTTACAAGATACTGACTCAATCATTAGCGAGTATCAACTACCTGCAAAACTTATCGATGCTCTAGCCATGGGGTTGACCGTTATATCAACTGAAACACCAGCTTTAAACTCGTTAATTGAAGATGGAGTCATTATTCCAACTAACAAAGAACAGCTTCCATCTACCTTGATACAGGTACTTTCTGAGCCAAGTAGGTCAGCGTTTAACCGTGACTATTTTTTACAGAATCTAAGCACTCAAGTCTTTATCCCAGTACTTACTGGTTTATTAAAAAAATTGCGCTCACAGAACCATCCCATTTACTCAAACAAGTGTTACGATATTATCACCTTAACTGAGTATCACCCATCCCCGTAGGACATATCCATATGCCTAAATTCATATTTAGAATACCTACTTATTATCAGCAAATACAAAAACGTAATTTCGCGCAAGCTTTAGCCCTATTGCCCAACTATCAATGGACAATAACAAGTAAGCGACGTTGGATGTGTGCGCGGTTAGGTATTTATACCCCACTGTTAGAAGCCGAGTGGCGAGGGGGTAGCGTCAGAGCTGGTGTAGCTTATGTACAAGCACTATCAGCTTACGGCAAGCTAGAGGAATGCGAAAAAGTTATTAACCGACTGATAAAAAGGCCAACCATATCCCGCTATCTGCCAGAGTTAATAAGAGAGCTTGCAAAGTACAACTTACCTCTAGCAATCAAACTTATACATACCCTACCCACAGCCAAGATCACGATCTATCATCGTGCATTGCAGTCAGCCTATTTACTCCAAAATAAAGCTAAAAATAATCAGCCAGAGAAAACTTTAGATAACCAAACACTAGTGGCTCATAGAGAACTAATACTCAATAGTCGCGAACACCCAGATCTCCTACTATTAGAGAGCAATTGGCAAGCGAATACTCATACAGATAAGCTGTATTATCTAAATAATTATCAATCGCTCTTTGATTTACCTAATTACAAAGTTATCGATGACAATGCCATATTTGATAGTCTAAATTTACAAGTAGAAAATTCTATTTATACCGCGCTCCTGTCTATGAATAAAGAAAAGCGGTTCAGAGTCAGTATTTTGACTACCATGTATAATGCCAGTAAATATATTCGCTCTACATTAGAGAGTTTCCTAAACCAAAGCTGGCATAATATCGAGGTGATATTGATAGACGATGCCAGTACTGATGACAGCTTAAGCATTGCACAGGAAGTGGCCAACAAAGACCCTCGTATCAAGATTATTCACCAAGAGACCAACACCGGTACTTTTTTGGCAAAAAACAACGGTTTAAGATATGCATCTGGTGAATTTATTATCTGCCATGATTCAGATGACTGGGCTCATCCTTTGAAGATTGAACACCAAGTAATGCCATTATTTCTAGACCAAACCTTAATGGCTACCACTTCAGATTGGATCAAAATTGACAATCAAGGAAGTTACTTCGCCCGCGCAGCTTTCCCCTATAAGCAAAAAAACCCAGCTTCTTTGATGTTTCGGCGTCATACTTTAAAGTATATGTTACAAGATGGTTTTTTATGGCAGCCTTTCCGTACAGGAGCAGACAGCGAGTTGTTTGAGAGGTTTAAATTAGTGTTTGGCAGCCAAAGTATCCGTCATATTAGTAAACCATTAACGTTAGGGGCTCATCGCTCTGACTCATTGATGAATGCAAAACATACAGGCACCCAAAGTACTGACTCTCGTATTCAGAGACTACAATACTGGGAAAAATGGCGATTAGAACATATCGAGATGTTGCGACGAGCACACTATTAACTATGCACTCATTTACTTATCATATTGAAAATCAGTAGAAAACAATAGAAACAGCCATCTAGCCGATTCCTCGGCCAATGCCTGTGTAATAACCTTCTAACTGCTGAATTTCTACTCGCCTAAGTAGGTTTTTAGCATCGAAAATAGGAGTCTTATTCTGATTTATTAATGAGATATCTGGACGATATTCCTCCGACCAATTTATAATAATAATAGCATCGATATGCTCAAGGTTCGCATAAGGAAAGTCGGTAAACTTCAGACGTTCATCAGAACTGTACTCTTCACTCAATTCATCTTTAGCTAAAGGATCGTAAACAGTCGTGATAGCATTGTGTCCCCATAGCAAAGGTAACACATTGTGAATCGCACTCCCTTTAGTTCTTCCTGTTCCTTCTTTATAACCAGCACCCCATATCATTATAGATTTACTGGCAATATTTGAATCGAAATATTGCCATAACTTACGGAAGATTAGTTCTTTCTGGTCATTATTTATATACACTACTTCATCAACGATATTAGCAGACAACTTTAAATCTAGTAGATGCTTTTTTAAAATCGCATTCTCTTTAGGTAACGTACTCCCACCATACCCCCAACCTGCTTTTAGAAATCCTACGCCTAGGCGATTATCTAGTTTTAGTAGTGATTCGACATCAAACATGTCTACAGCACAGTGATCGGCCAGCCTTGCTAATTCATTTATTAAACTAAGCTTACTGGCCATCAAATTCATCATGCAGCTTCGTGTAAACTCAATAGTTTTTAAGTTATGTAAGCAATAATTGTCTGTATGCTCTAAAAACTCTCTACAAACCACATTATTCTTAGCCGTGTTTTCTGTTTTTTCACCTATCAACAATAATCTTGGCTCGATAGTGGCCAAGAATATTGAAGCATCATTAAGAAACACAAACGGAATATAAAATACATTTTCTGAAGTTAATTGTTTAGCAATGCTTTCTATTCGGCCAATTTGGGTAATACCACTCAAACACACATCACAAGATTGATACTTTAGATAATCCAACAATTTCTGCTGAACAGCATCTGTCATTTGATCTAGAAATAACCAGTAGGTATCGAAATTTATTGAAGGAAGAACCGCTTGATCAAATGTACAATATATCAGGCTACCATCGTCAAGACTTTTTTGCCATTGATTGCACAGTGTTTTATCAAATTGATATCGGCGTACATGCTCATCTGCTGATTTAGATAGAGCATAAAAGGTAACTGATAGCCCAAAATAAGTAAGAGCCATAGCTCCTGCTACTGCTTTAGCATTGTTACCAATAATACAAATACTACTTGCTTGTGTAGATGTTTTTTTCATAGTTTATTATCAGGGTTGAAGATAGTTATAGGTTGCAAATACGCTTGAGCAATGCATTCGTCGAGTCGTCATAATCTAAAGATTGTTGATGAATAGCATCATTTAACTGCTTTGCCATCACCTTACCAATTTCCACACCCCATTGGTCAAATGGATTGATTCCCCACATTACAGACATCACATAGACTTTATGTTCATACATAGCAAGTATCATGCCCAGTGTTTTTGGTGATAGCTTATCAATTAATATGGTAGAAGATGGTTGGTTTCCTCGATAGTTTTTGTGCATAGCAGACATTGCGCTACATACCTCTTGTAAATCGACAGCTTCATTGCCAAATGCTAAAACTCGACTTTGGGCTAAACAGTTGGCCAAACTTAGTTTATGTTGTAGTAGTAGCTGTTGGTCGATATCTTGACGCTCTTCGTCATAGCGATTGATGAAAGCAATAAAGTCACAAGCCACTTCTTGGGTACCTTGGTGCAGAAGTTGGTAAAAAGCATGTTGAGCATTTGAACCAACTTCTCCCCATAATATAGGACAAGTATTAAAAGTGATCTTTTGACCTTTTAAATTCACTGACTTCCCATTACTTTCCATCTCTAATTGAGTCAAATAGTTAGGAAAATATTTCAAACGCCCATCATAGGGTAGGATAGCATGAGCATTTATATCCAAAAAACTACTATTCCATACAGCGAGCAACCCCATCATAACAGGGATGTTATCTGTAAAAGGAGTTTCGATAAAGTGCTTATCCATTAGATGTGCACCTGCTAATAGTTCATTGAAATTTTTCATTCCAATTTTAATAGCAACTGTCAAACCAATAGAAGACCACATGGAAAAACGTCCGCCAACCCAATCCCATAGATTCAACTGATTAGCCTTATGTATACCCCACGTATCCATTTTTTTGGCATCTGCAGAAATACCAATAAAGTGATTTCTTTTGATACTCTTTTCATTATCATAGCTATTAGATAACCATGCCAAAGCAGTCTGAGCATTTGAAAGTGTATCAGAAGTGGTGAAAGACTTAGATGAAATAATAAAGGCAGTAGTTTCAGGATTAAGCGTGCTTAACAACTTATCTAACTGTGTACCATCCATATTAGAAACAAAATGAGTTTCAATACAATTATAAAAAAGCCCTTTTTGTTTAATCTGTTCCTCTCCTGTCCATTCTGATAATGCCATACAGGCCATCAGTGGCCCAAGATCAGATCCTCCTACACCAATATTAACAACATCCTGAATAGCCTTACCCGAATAGCCTCTCCAAATGCCCGACGTCAATCTTTCTACGATAACGGCCATGCTATCCAAGCTTTGATGAACTTGTTTAGCAATATCAACGTTATCCACTATTAGACTAGCACCTTTGGGTAGTCTTAAAGCAGTGTGCAATGCGGGACGGTTCTCTGTCGTATTTACTTTGTATCCAGATACCAGCTTATCAATAGCATCACTCAAACCCATCTGCTCTGCAAATTCAATCAGTAATTTTTTAGTTGATTTATCAATTAGTTGCTTTGAGTAATCAAAGCACACACCCTCAAAATCAATTAGTAGATCCTCTGTTCTTCTATCGTTATTTTCGAACAGAGTCACTAAATCTGCAATTGTATTAGAGTGGTTGACCAATTTTTGCCATTGTGGAGCTAAGGTAGGATCATTCATGGCTTTGTCCAATATTGCATCTAAAAATATTTGTGTTTGTCAGCATTATCTTTTATTTCCAATGAGCACTTAGCATAATTGTAAAAAACTATCGCCTAGGAGTTGTCACACATAGATTTATAAAGGGTCATAAAGAGAAATTTAAATATAGCGCAGACACTGATTTAATAGATTAACTATGTTTGTTGCTCAGAAAAATAAGCAAAAGCTTTGAGGTAGGTGTACATACTACCTGCATCAAAACTATCTCCAATCATGGTAGTTACATCAACTCTTGTTGATGCAATCAATGCATCAATAGCATCTGTCAGTTGAATTTCCCCTTTTTTATCAGGTGCTGTTCTATCTAAATAATCTAAAATTTGATGATCAAACACATACCGTCCCACTACAGCCAAGTTCGAAGGAGCATTTTTAGCTTCAGGTTTTTCTACAAATCCGGCAACTGCTATACTTTGGTTTACTTTAGACTTGCTATAAACTTGGTTCTGTCCATCAAGTCTAGCAATACCATATTTATGGATATTCTCTTTTTCAACAGGATCAACAAGTATTTGAGAGTAACCAGTTTCAGAGAACTTTTGCGTCATATAGGCTAAATTTTGTTTTGCATAATTAGTTTTGAAAGGATCAATCACCACATCAGGTAACAATACTGCAAAATCGTGGCCATCGATGATAGGTCTAGCTGCTGCGACCGCATGACCAAGACCTAAGCGCTGACCTTGTCGTATGCTCGAAATTTTCACATCCTCTGGTAGCCATTGCAGATTATCTGCTAAAGATATCTTGCCTCCCTCACGCAATGCTGTATCTAATTCGACATTGATATCAAAATAATTCTCAATAGCCTGTTTTTGTGGATGTGTGACCAATACGATATGCTTAATGCCTGCTGCAATAGCTTCTTCAATGACGTAGTGGATAACAGGAAGATTACCTAAGGGCAACAGCTCTTTGGGAATACTCTTTGACAAAGGTAGCATGCGTGTACCAAAACCGGCTACTGGTATCACTGCATGTCTTACTTTCCTAACTTTATTAGTCATATTAAATCCATCCCGCTAATTTTTTGTCTTTTTTTGAGTAAGCATACTTACTTCATAATGAGATAATAGTATTTATATCTACGTATAGTACTTGCGCACTACTTCTACAAATTTATTTAAATCATTCTTTGGTAGTGCGTTGATTCCTGCAGCCCCTTCACGACCACCTCCAGTATTAAACTGACTACATATAGTGCTTGCACCATAAGGATTATCTTTAGGTGCTCTAAGGCTTATTGCATATGAGCCTTTAGAGTTATCAGTTACGATTACGACAGGCTTGCCTAGATTGGTCGCTGCTAACTGGTTACCATAGGTACCACTGATTCTACGAGCCCAGGGAGCGTCCTCTAGTATTACTACAATAAGGTCGTCATCAACCAACTGTTCACTGGCATCAGCTTTTGCAATGTCAGCTTCATAGCCCTGCTTAAGCAGCTGATACGGAGATTCTGAATCATTGACGACCTCAAATGGGTTATCGTAATTCACTAATCGTTGGTACAAATCTGCGGGATCAAAGTACAAGTCAGCAACCGAGTTACCATAACCATTGTAGTTAACTAAAATGCCTAGTTCTTTTAGCTGCTCACATTGTGTTTGAGTTAACCCTAAACGTTTGACATGTTCACTAGCAACATTGTCTAAGCCATCACCATAAATCGCAGCCACTGCCCATAATACATTTTTATCATTCAACATATTATTAATCAACAACCCTGTACATACTGTGGGCTCGGTATTAATTACTGTCTTTAAATTCTTATGCTCAAACAGCTTATCGGCCTTATGATGATCACAATAGAATAACGACTGGCAATGCTCTAAGACTCGCTTTACATCTTTGTCGTTTTTATCAAATGATACATCTAATACGGTGATCTGAGCATCATTTGCGAGGTTTTCATCAATCTTACTAACTAAAGCAATATCACGTTTTACACCAGTAATGAGTATTTGCTTATCATAAGCAGTGATAGGATGCGATTTCCTCAATTGTATTAAAGAAAAGATTCCATCAGCATCACCATTGAATACATCTATATACTTACTCATTAGTGAACTGCCTATTTGATAAACTGATTATTGAGCAAGTAGTCCACTACTTGACTGGCACATTGTTCGATGTCATCACAATTGGTCGATAGATGGATACTTGGAGCAATTGGTGATTCATACGGTGAATCAATTCCTGTAAAGTTCTTGATCATGCCATCACGTGCCTTCTGATAAAGGCCTTTGGGATCACGCTTTTCACAGGTTTCGAGTGGTGCGTCAACAAAAACCTCAATAAAACGTTTATCACCGATCAATGCTTTTGCCTGTAATCTATCGGCTCTAAACGGTGAAATGAAAGCGGTGCTTACGATGAGACCAGCGTCCAAAAAAAGGTTACTGACTTCAGATATACGGCGAATATTTTCTACTCGATCTGCATCACTAAATCCTAAGTCTTTATTGAGACCATGGCGCACATTATCACCATCTAGTAAATAGGTAGTATAACCTTTATCGAACAAAAGTCTATCTACAGCGTTTGCTATAGTCGATTTTCCAGAACCTGAAAGCCCTGTATACCATAGTATACAAGGTTCAGAACCAATCCTTTCTTTTCTCTCTTCAGGACACACACCTGCATCATGCCATACAATATTGGTAGCCTTACTCATGTTTCATCCTTAGTTTCAATAAAATCTCTAATACAATTATTAATTAAGTCTATGTAGTGGGTGTTTAAAATGGATAAACGATAGGAATCATAATAACACAGACTAAAGTGTACACTACGGTGATCAATCCACCCACTTTTACAAAGTCTTTTATCTTATAAAGTCCTGTGTTATAGACCATCAGATTGGTCTGATAACCAAAAGGACTAATAAAAGAGCAAGAGGCTCCAAAGCACACTGCCAATATCAATGGAAAAGCGTTAACGTCCATACCAATCGCTAAGCTATAGGCTATTGGAAACATCAAAGCAGCAGCCGCATTATTAGTCAAAAGCTCAGTTATCATGATTGTAAGAACCATCACGCCCAGTAATGTCCATACAGGTGCATAACCTGACAAGCTATTAGCAGCAAAGCTAGCTATCTGTCCATCCATGCCTACAGCTTGCATCGCGTTTGCTAAACTCAGTGCACTGACTACAATCAGCCAAATACTCACAGGAAAATGACGTTTTATTTCGTCGACACTAATACAACCTGTAAATAATAAAGCCGCAAATAAAAACAGTGATAAATCAAATAGCGATCTGCCCGTGACGACTGAGCCAATAATCATCGCTACAAAACCTACCATGACAAGTTTTTCGCGCCAGCCTGAAATCATATTATCTGGCGTGACTCCTGATAATATGTAAAAGTTTTTGCGTAAATTGTCACGACTGGCGAAGTCAGTCCCTGTCGCTAATAGCAATAAATCACCTGCTCGTAAGTGCACTTCTCCCAACTTACCACTGACCTGCTCCCCCTCGCGACGTATTGCCACGACAGCAGCATCGAACTTTGCTCTAAATCCAGTCTCTTTTAAGCTTTTTCCGACCAAGTTAGAGTCTTGCTTAATAGCAACCTCTGTCAGCTCTTGAGTTAACAATCCAGTTTTATGAGCAAAAAGCTTCAGTCCATCAAACTGATCCAACACTTGTATTTTTTTTACATTACCGCTGAACAGTAGCTTGTCCCCAGCCCTCAGCATTTGAGAGTGTGAAACAGGCCTAACTAACCGGTCGCTGCGTATGATTTCTACTAAAAACAAATCGACTAAATTTCGCAGACCTGCCTCTTCCACTGTTTTACCGACTAAGCTTGAAGTGCTTTCTAATTTTGCTTCTACAAAATATTCCTCAATATCCTCTTCAACCATCTCTTTTTCGGGTAACATAAGACTGGTGAAATAAAGAACAATAGCACCCAGCAAAAAGACAATGAGTCCGATTGGGGTTAGGTCAAAAAACCCGATAGCCTCATGACCTTGCTTCACCCACATACTATTAACCACTAAGTTCGTAGAGGTACCTATCAGTGTCATCGTACCGCCTAATGTTGCAGCAAAGCACATAGGTAGCAGTACACGGGCAGTATTCACCTGTGGGTTTTTTTGTATGCTGCTTATCATCGCAGCGACTACGGCTGTGTTGTTTAATACCGCTGAAGAGATACCTGAGAAGCTAATAGTGCGTATTATGGAGGAACGTTCAGATTTAGAAAACAACGAGCGAGTAAGCTGCGTAAGAACACTGGTCTTCTCTAACGCATATGCAATAAGGATCAGCAACACCAATGTCGCCAGTCCTTCGTTTGCTGCATTACCGAGTAAGGTTTGGCTATCTACCCACCCTAATGCAAATATCAACACAAGCACACTGCCAAAAATGGCTGTAGTATGTTGTTGAAACTTGACAAGTAAAACAACTAGGCCAACTAAAATAATAGTTAGCAACCACATAGATAGGGTCATATAGGCTTTTATCCCAACCTAAAACAAGACTATGTATAATATCATAAACAATAGTTTATCTGTTAATGGTCATCCCGACCATAGATATCACTGAATCTGACAATGTCATCCTCTCCGAGGTATGCACCAGACTGTACCTCAATGATCTCAAGGGGCACTTTACCTGGGTTTTCAAGAGAGTGTATCTCCCCTATTTCTATATAGATAGACTCATTCTCACGTAGTAGATGTTCAGTTAACTTGTCTTTATCAAACCCTTTTTTTACCAGAGCAGTACCACCTACGACCACCCAGTGTTCCGCTCGATGATAATGCATTTGCACCGACAGCTTTTGTCCGGGTTTCACAGTGATACGTTTTACTTGGTAGCGGTTGCTACTATCTACACTATCAAACTGCCCCCAAGGTCTGTGTACCTCACGGTGATAAATGTATTCAGGGCGCTTCTCTTGTTTTAACGTGCTGACCAAATCTTTGACTTCTTGTGAGCAGTCTAGGTTTGCAACTAGTAAAGCATCATCTGTTTCTATGATCGCAACGTTATCAAGGCCAATGGTGGCAATCAGCTTTTTGTTTTCAGAACGAATGATACTATTGGTCGTTTTTATGGTGATAGTATCCGCATCGATAACATTGCCATCTTTATCTTTTTCTCGATAGTCCCAAATAGCATTCCATGAGCCAAGATCATTCCAGTTGACATCGAGCTTGGCAACCAGACCTTTGTCAGTATGCTCCATAATGGCATAATCTAAAGAATCATCAGGACACTTGGCAAAAGCTGCTTCATCTATAGTATAAAAATCTGGATGAGTCTCATCAGCTGTGTAGGCAGCCTGACAAGCCTTTAAAATGGCAGGCTGATATTTTTCCATCTCCGCGACTAAAGTACTCGCTTTGAACATAAAAATACCGCTGTTCCACAGATAGTCGCCCTGTTCTAAGTATTTATTTGCGGTTTCCAAGTCTGGTTTTTCTACAAACTGAGCAATCGCACGCAATTTGTTTTGGTTCTGCGCATTTATATGCGCACCCATCTGGATATAACCGTACCCCGTCTCAGGGACGGTAGGAGTGATGCCAAACGTAATAATATGCCCAGACTCTGCATAAGAAAAACTCTGGTTAATGCTATCGAGCAGATCCTCAATATTGGCAATGGCATGATCAGAAGGTGACAACAATATGATACCGTCATCATGATGCGCTATGATGTGCAATGCAGCTAGTAATGCCGCTGGCGCGGTGTTTTTACCCATGGGTTCAAGAATGATGTCTGCTTCAACGCCGCTGTCCGTAATAGCATCAGCAGCAAGGAACTTGTGATCTTGGCTACACAGTAATAAGTTACCCGCGATATCAATACCCGATAGCCTAGTCAGGGTATCGACTATCATTGATTGATCACTGGCCAGATTAAAGAATTGCTTTGGATAGGCTTTACGAGATAGTGGCCATAGACGACTGCCAACACCACCCGCCATTACTGCATGGAATAACTTCATTAGTTAACCTTATTTAATTGGAGATAACTGTCTATTAAGTTTAATTACTACCAAATAAATCTCTTGTATAGACTTTATAGCTAATATCCTTAACTTCATCACCATGACTACATCAGGATTTATTATCGTTATTTCTTTTATAACAGGATCTACTGACTAAGTATTAAAATATTTTTTTTGATTGATCAATTAAGGTCTTTTTATTTTTTATCAATATCGACTGCTACGACTTTATTATACTGAGCGAGCAACAGAGCGTTCGATAGCCCTACGTAGCCTATGCCTGCTACTGCAATCAAATATTAAAACTCTCTCATGCAACTAAAGGATAGAGTTACGCTTCAACTTTCTTATTTAAAACAGAGTCTTTGAGCGATACTGCCAAGACTTTATCTTTATGATGACATAATATAAATGGTTATCAGAATACGAGGTGGAACCTAACTCATTTAAAGCATAAAGCCCTAATTATATATTATCAGGTATATAATTAGCCTAACATTCATTGAGAAAACAAAAATCTTGATTTTTCAAATCAGCTATATCCACCGTATTATGAGCATCAAAAATAAAACTATCAGCAATATCTTTTGTTGCGAGAAACTTGCGATTACTACGTTATATTAAATTATAATGAATATCCATACCAAGCAATCTAATTAACATATAGGATTTAAAATAAAAAATTAAATAAGTTATTTCTTATAATCAAGTAAATTATAATCCTCAGAATAGATATCTTTAATATAGTCTTCGATATATGGACTCAGCAATATATCTGAACTTTTATATCCTGATTTCTTCTCTCTAGATAATACTTGAGATCCATCGTAGTTGAGGCTTAAACCATAATCTTGATCCAATGACTCTATAATTTGAGACATGCCACTTTCAAGTTTATACACTCTAACTCCAGGTACAATATAGTCAGCCTGTGGCCTTAGATGACCATCAAAGGCCAACTCATTTGATAAATAACGCTTAATTAACTTAAGAGCGAACTGATTATTTTCATTGATATCTCTACTAAAATTATTACCAAACCTCATGGCCATTTCTGATTTAAAGCGTGTCATCGGATCTCGCACACAAGTGAATACCACTTCAAACTTACTTAAATCGAAGATAGCATTATACTGATGTTTATCCATATGTTGAGGGGATGTTTTTCTAATAGTGTTTAGGGACTTTGGTCCTCCAGCATCATAGTAACTTAGCTGCCAACCACTCGACGAAAAAGTTTTTTCAATAGTTGACCCTCCTGCTTTAGGAATATGAACAAAAAAAACGTAAGAATCACCTTTCTTAAAAACACTCATATAATTTCCAATCAATATACTTATTAGTTCTAATTTTAGAAGTTACCAACAGGCGAGTTTAATTCATTAAACACTTCTTCAAACTCTATATATAAACCACTTATCTCAGACAGCTTCTTTTTATTAACAATTTTTTCCAAATCCTTGCTGCACTCTTCATAATACATTTTTGCATCTAGTTTAGCCTCGTAGTTATCAACTGAATCTTTGAGGAAAACCTCTATCTTAGACAGAGACAATAAGGACGGTAAGACACCGGGGCCGCCTAACATTGAATGATTGATTTGCTTAACATCGTCAAAGAAACAAAAATCTTTACATTTGTTTTGGTACATTTTCTTCCAATACCTACCGTTTCTCCCACGCCTGCTGATAAATAGTATTTTTGCTTTCGTATAACCAATTAAATCCAAGAGATGGATCGCGCTACCTTCCTCAATAATGATTATGTCAGCATTAACAATATTTTCAATTTGTTGCTCAATACTATAATTTTCGGGGTTTATAACATGAAAACCATTTAAGCTTCTAAAAATATAATCCAGACCTAAGCACCTACCCATTGTTATGTAATTAGCACGAGAAAAAACATAATTACTTATTGTGAAGTTAGTATTTACATACTTTTGACTTATTCGTCTTAAAAAATCTACATAATCTTTGTCAGCCACATTACCGAGTGAGAATTCTTGTCTTTGTACTGTTAACTTATTGACTACAGTTTTTTCTAAAATCCATTTAATATTATTAATATCCACACCAAAATGGCTCTCGAAGGTAAATTTAATGTAAGAGGGTAAGTTTTCAATCCAATCAAAACTACCTCTAAATGGGCTAGGTAGAAAAAGTAGACCATCATACTTATGCTGGTTCTCAATATACCCTTTTAATCTATGAATACTCTCAGAGAAAAAATGTCCGAAATGCGGACTACAAATTCCTCCATAGAACCAATTGCCTTCTAAACGCTCATACTCTTCTGAAATCCTTAAGGCACTTTGAAGGTTTTCTGTATTTTCTACGGATCTTGGGCCTCGAATATGTAAAGCTGGAAATTTGAATGTATCGCCTGAATTTATATCGATTACACCAAACTCTCTAGAATCAAAATCAGTACCAAAATGGCTCTTTAAAGTTTGAGGTACTATTAAAAGATTATTATAAGTAATACTTTCTATCATTTAATGACTTCCAAATAAATTCTCTATTTCAAGAGTAAGCATCTTCAATATTAGTAACTTTAGACCAATGTTTGTTATTACGTTGGTACAATTTATCACCACGCAAAAACTTCCATAGCAATTGCTTTTCTATAATTGTACTATTCTCGTTACTAAGGAGACGGTTAAAATTTCCAGGCCCTGTAACTTGATAAGCACTACAACTCTCTTTGCGTGATATATTACCCAAAATTCTCTCAAATATAGATTTAAGTGCTTGGTTGTTTGGAGGTGCAACTATATATCCATTCCAAATAGCCCCAGTTGGCCTTGTAAAAATATATAAAGTATCAGCATTCAAATCAATAATTCCATCTACTCTTTTGTGTGCTTTATGAGACAGATCTATATACATACCACCTTTAGCTAATATATAGGCTACTCTGAAAAAATCCGACTGCATAGCTGCAATCTTTAAACTTTTAAAGCTTTCTACGATATGCTCGTCATAGTTTTCTATTAAGAAATCTATTGCAGAATCTCTGTTATATAATTGATAATTATAATCAGGGTAAACTTCTGACCACGAATTGCTCAATACTTTTAAGTTGTCAGATAGATTCTTATCTGACCAATATTGCACAATATTCTTTGGTATCAGCTGCTTGTTTTCATTTTTCAAGACTCTTTCCTTTTATTACTATTAATCATAGCATTATTAATGCTTTCGTAAATTAACTATATTGCTTAGTTTCTACTAAAAAATCGTATAACTCTAAATCTTCTTTATTAGCAGCCATTAGCTTGTCATAAAGCTCATCACCCATACTCTCTTGCAGGCTTTGCAACTTTTCATCGATGGTTTTTGGCTGTCTTGACACATTCTTTCTCTCTGCTGTCAGATCCACCTCTAAACCATTATCTTTCAACAATGCTTCTAACCGTTTGATAGAGTTATCAAAATCCCCCACATCACCAACGAAAGGCAAAGCTTCGATGGCTTTTTTTGCATTCACAAGTCGTTGTGTAGGATTGTTTCCTTTACCAAACATTCGGCTAAACTTTTCGGCATGAAAATTGCGACACTGATGATCATTAGGTATTGATAAGCGGGTCTCAATATAGCCACTGAGTGCCGTATTTCGAGCCAGAGTCGAGCCGAAGGTATCTGCGCCTTGATCACGCTCAAACGAATAAGCAGATATAATCCGGTCGATAGGATGACGCATAAATATCACGGGTATAATAGTGACATCCTCGATTTCTGGTGGTGGCAAAAAAGCAGTATGCGATGAAAAACAAATGGCTTGCGGTTCGTCGATAATCCACTGCTTAAGTTGTTCTGCATTACTTTTAGGATCACTTGGAAACTCTCGAGTAACCCATAAGTCACCAGGGAAGTTTCTGTTTAAAGTCGCATCCATTGATGTGCCAGCATTTTTAAACAAGTGATAATGCAATATAACCGTTCTCATAAGTTACCCCGTATAAATACCAATATAATTGAATATTTTTTGCATCATCTCTACACCATGTTTGTAACTAAAGGATTCTTGTGCGATGATTTGAGAGTTTTCTGAACACTTATTCCATAGTTGTTCATCATTGTAGAGCTGCAACACACCCTCAGCCAATCCTTGTTCATCATCTTTAATCCAAGCACTGATTTTGTGATTTAGACCAGTAGCCTCCGCGCCGACGCTTGTCAATACTTGAGGCACGCCATAAGCCATAGCCTCTAGTACTTTACCCTTAATACCTGCACCTGACAATAAAGGCGCCACGATAAGTCTATGATTGTGAAATACATCATCTAGATTTTCAGCAAAACCCACTATTTTAATGTTGTCTGACTCGAGCATTTTAATTTGTTCAGGTACATGGCTGCCATAGACATAAAATATAATGTTTGGATTGGCCTTAGCAATCAAAGGCATTACTTTCATCGCAAAGAACTCAACAGCTTTTACGTTAGGATGGTGGCGATATCCACCTAAGAAAGCGATACCCTCACGCTCTGCAAATGACTTACCAGCTGTTTTTGGTGAAAGCACCCAAGGGCACTTAAAGATATTATCTTGCTTCAATATATGCGATAGGATAACTGCGTGCTCTGTCTCATTATAGCTGAGCACAGCGTCTACCTTACCTAATACATCGAGCTCTTTGGCACGAGTCGCTAGCGCTTGCTCTAGCGTATACTCATTAGTTTTGCCAACGGTTCTCAATTCTCTTAAGAAGTGTAGGTCTGCATTATTGAAGATAATTTTCGCTTGAGTACGAGCGCGTATAGCGTCAAGATACTTCTCAGCGACTGAAAACCTAGTGATATAAATAGCATCGAACTCAGTGATACGTTTCTCAATGGCATCAAACACTGAGTTATAGAAAGGCGCATACAACACCTCAACCCCCATACGTTGTAAATCATGGGTTAGACTGCCCAAATGTGCCATGTTTTCAGGGACAAAAGTAACTTTAATACCCAGTGCTTGTATTAGCTTAATCTCTTCTACCGCAGCATAACTACCAGCATCAGTGGTTGGATTGGGAGTGGCATAATCAATCATCAATACTCGGTGATCGATACCTCTATCTTTTTCGATGTCTGGGGCGACCCCTTGCTTGCCATTGTGTTTGTATTCTTGGAACCACTTAGACTTAAAGGTAGATTCATTGACCACCTGATAAGCTTTGAGCCCTTTAGTAATATCTGTACCATGGCTCTGCCCTTCAAAGTGCACCACACGAGACAGTGGGCAGTAGATAGTCATGTAGCCGTGTTGACGAACCTTAAAGGCAATGTCTGTATCTTCATAATAACAAGGTACAAGCTCGATACTAAAGCCACCTACCTGCTGCCAAACCGTTTTTGGTATACAGAGTGATGCGCCTGATAAGTAATCTGCTTGACGGTTATAGTTATACTTAGGTTCAGAAGCATTAGCTCCGTTTCCATAGTTCCAAGGCTGACCACTGCCCCAGATAATTCCCCCAGCCTCTTGTAGAGTACCATTGGTGTTCAATAGCTTCGAACCCGTTAGACCAACTTTTTCATCTGCTTCAAAAGGGGCAATTAACTCATCTAACCAATAACTGGTGACCTCAGTGTCATTGTTTAAAAAGACGATATAATCGCCTTTGGCATACTCAGCCGCATTATTACAGTTGAGTAAAAATCTTAGATTTTCTTTACTTTTAACATGAACAATATTGTCTACAAAGTCTTCTAAATCGCTCGTCTCATCAGTGGAATTGTCATCTGCTACCAATACCTCGTAGCTGGTTTTATTGAATGCCAGGATAATCGATGCAATGCAGTTATAAGTGAGCTCAAACTTATTATAAGCAGGAATGATGATTGAGACTTCTGGATTGTCATGCTTAGGTAATATCAGTTTAGGGAATTTTTTCCTTCCCTGCCAGCCTTCAGCGATAACGTTATGCGCGGCGCCAACCACACTACTCTTTATCTGATTGTTCAAATTCAGCGCCAATGACTCATAACGGAACTGCGCTTGTTTGGATAATGCCATCATGCCTTGGCTATTAGAAGAGCTCTTCAAATACTCCCAAGGAGTTAGATTGTCTTGGAAGTGAATATAGTCTGACCATAAAAGGAAAGGAAAACCATCCACTCCTAGAGATATGAGCTTGCTGGTATTATCAAATAGAGCATGTGGTATATTAACCTTAAAAAAGTTTTCACCTTTATTCAGCATCACCGGTTGTCTATAAATAATACCCTCATTGTGGTATAACGAGATATTACTTTCACCTTCAAAACTCTCAGAGACGATGGTACAGTTCAATTCATTGGTTGGCAGCTTAAGCACGGCCCCCCAAAAATAACCGTTATGATATTCTAAGGTTGCTTTGCCACTTTTTTCTACTAAATTACCGTTAACATATAAATTGAGCTTAGAATCTGGTTTGAGTTTTGCATCTATATGGATTGGTAGCTGAAAGCCATTTGTGCCCTTTTCTGCTATACCCTTTTTGACTAAGTCCCCACGGAAAATTTCTGTGACACCTTTAGCTACTATTTGACCGTCGCTTGTTTCTATCGTAATAGTAGATACATCATTGTCACTATCTTTATCCAAACCCCAACCAAAGATAAAACCAGAATCAATTCTATCAATATATCCCATTACTTCATTTGCAGGTGCGACTGTCATACTGTTATATCCTCTACCATCTCATATAGCTTAGATTCAAAGACGAATCCAAGTAAAATTAAATTATTAAATTTTGCGGTTATCCATATTTGTAAAGTGCCAACCTGTAAGAAACTAGAGCATTTCTCAATTATTTCCTAAATAGCATCATCGGTCAGTTTGTTACACTAGTAAGTACTGAATGTATCATTATACATAAAACCCTATCCTAGGTACTAGGCATTTGCTAGGTTCTCCAGATATTCATACTCATTGTGAATATCTATTAACTTAACCCTAAGCTCAACAGATAATGCATTCGAATATTTCTTACTTAAAGTTCATGATATACTTTTATTAACTACATCTGAATAGAAATTATGGGGTTTTATGGACACTCATTTCCTACATCACGTTTTGCTACATCTGCATATTTTTAAAAATGCAGGTACCACCTTCGATCGTGCTTTATCAAAACTCTTTCAAGATCAAATGACTTCTTACGATACTGAAAATCCGGGTGCCCGTATTAGCATCGAACATCTAACTCAAATACAACAAGCTCATCCAGAATCTCGGGTCATTACATCACATCAAGTAGGGCTACCCGTACCTGTCTACTCAGGTGTAATATTCCATCCTGTCTTTTTCTTACGTAACCCTATAGAGCGTATCCAATCATGCTATCACTTCGAAAAAGACGTACAAAAGTTGATGAATGATGACGTTACGATGGAGATGTATGTTCGCCGAAATTTAAATAATCCAAAAATTAATGCATGCTTTGGAATACAACTTGCGACTATTACGGACAATCGTTATATCAATAACTGGAATCGTGATGAGTTGACTGACATCGTTGTTAACAGCGCATTGAATAACATGCAAACGGCTAGATGTTTTGGTTTAGTAGATCGTTTCGATGAATCTTTTGAATTCATTTGTCACCGTTTAGAAACGTACTTTCCTGAGCTTGCTCAGAATATTAAACCTGCTCAGCAGAATATCTCTCAGGCCTCTAAAAATATTGATGATAAGACCAAATATGTCCAAGAAAGTCTTTCCAAAGAGACTTACTCTAAGATGTTAGATGCGTTGAAGGGAGAAATTATTTTATATGAAACTGCTCAAAAAGTATTTGAGAACAGATACAACAAGTACTCAAAAAGAACTTAGTTGAAAAGATAAGCGGCTGATGCAGAAAACTAATAGGAACGGTGATAAAAATGTTCGTTTATAAATACAATAAACTCACTAAGAAGCAATTAGAGATAGTCCGCCAAATAAAAAACTCAGAATTATTTGATGAAACTTGGTACAAAGTCCATTATCCAGATGTCGTGGAAAACAATTTTCACCCTATTATTCATTATGTGCTGCATGGTGATAATGAAGGTCGTGACCCTAGTCCTCACTTTAATACCGATATTTATAAAAGACATACAGGTATCACTGATAATAATAGTCTATACCACTATATAACTCACCCTGACAATCAAGAGTATGTTACTGAAAGCCAATTAGCACGTATCGATCAGGATGTGACACGACTTAAAAAAAGCAGCCTGTTTGATGCAGATTATTATTTGGACACCTATCCTGATATCGTAAATGCTGCAATAGACCCCGCTCTACACTACCTAAATAACGGCTGGAAAGAAGGCCGAAACCCTTCTAAGCTTTTCGATACAGGGTTTTATTTGTCAAAGTATCCTGATATCAGACAAGCTGGTGTCAATCCGCTCATACATTTTCTTCTTCATGGCGTTCATGAAGGTCGACAAACGTCCCCTGCGATATTTCATCAAAACCTATCTAAACTCTCGGCATCGTTGAGAGAGAACTACTTATTAATTAAAAGCAGTAATACCTTTGATCCTCATTTTTATTTGAATAAATATCCAGATGTTTTAAATGCAGGAATGGACCCGCTTACTCATTATTTACAGTTTGGGTCTTTTGAAAACCGTGATCCGAGTACTACCTTTAACAATCGCTATTATAAAGCTCAAATGACTCCTGATGAGGTTAAGACACTCAACCCTCTAGTCCATTATATAAAGGTTGGTCAAACTCAAGGCTACTCTACCAATGCTTTGAGTCAAACCATCCCCCAAGCGTTGGCAACGGGGCGATTTTTTGATGTCGCAGCTCAGCCAGATGCGCCAGGTACTATTGCTGTTATGGCTCATATGTATTACCCAGAGCTTAGCGATACCTTTGTTAAATACTTAAATAACATACCCTACCCTTTTGATTTATTGGTATCCACCGATACTGAAGACAAAGCCATTATTTTAAAGAAGACACTTAATAAAATTGACAACTTAGATACTCTAAACATTAAGGTACTACCCAACCGTGGTAGAGACATTGCTCCGATGATTATTGGCTTTGCCAAAGAGATGCTAGAATACGATTTTGCCTTGCATCTGCACTCCAAGAAGAGCCCCTATGGAAGCGCTTTATCAGGTTGGCTTGAGTATAGTCTTGATAATTTACTACATAGCCCCGTCTATATAAGTCATCTGTTGGATAAACTGGCGGATAAGAAGAAAAATATTGGGGCCTTGACTGCCTTGCCTTTCCCAGAGATTGTGGAACACATGCACTGGGAAAGCATGTTAGATTATGGAAAGAGCACCCTAACCAAACTTGGCATAGATGACAACATACTCAGTCACTTTGAGTTGCAGTTTCCAGCAGGCTCTATGTTCTGGTTTAGACCAAAAGCAATGGCTCCCTTATTCTCAGGTAAATTAAGCTTAGAGGACTTTGAGACAGAAGACAGCCAGATGAACGCTACCTTAGCACACGTTATTGAAAGACTGTTTCTTTACATTGCTGCAGATAGTGGTTATGACTTTGAGGTTATTCGCCCTGCCAGTCCATTTGAAGGTGCTACGCCATTCTTACTCAGTCATCAACATGAGCGAGGTTACCAAATCTCTCATGTTGATGAACCAATGGTATCGATCATTGTACCTGTTTATAACGAGTGGTCTTATACAGCAGATTGTTTGGCCTCTATACTTGCCTTTACCAATCAAGATGAAACGCCATACGAGATTATATTAGCAGATGACTGCTCAACCGATGAGACAGTCAACGCCAGCAAACATTTTAAAAACTTAATCATATCGCGCACACCCAAAAACCTAGGCTTCTCTGGTAACTGTAATCTAGGGGCAAGTAAAGCTCGTGGGAAATATCTTCTATTTTTAAATAATGACACCCAAGTTCAGCCTCATTGGCTCTCGAGCTTAACATCTGTTTATGAGAAGTACCCAGAGACACTCATCACAGGATCAAAGTTAATTTATGCTGACGGTAGCCTACAAGAGGCAGGTGGTATTGTTTGGGAGAATGCAGGCGGCGCCAACTATGGCCGTAATGATGACACACCTAGTAAACCTGAATATTGTTATATCAAACCTTGCGACTATATTTCAGGCGCAGCCTTAATGGTCACCCATGAGTTTTGGGCAAAGGTTGGTGGTTTTGATAAGTTATTTGAACCCGCTTATTATGAAGACACTGACCTATGCATGCAGGCGAGAGATAATGGTGGTCAGGTAGTTCTGCAGCCAGCCTCCCAAGTAGTTCACTTTGAGGGCAAATCGCATGGTACAGACACAGGCTCAGGCATCAAAGCTTATCAAGTTATTAATAAACAGAATTTTTTCGAGAAATGGGAAGAAACCTTAGCTCGTGAGCATACTACTGGTGCGCATATTCTTAATGCGCGAGAGCGCAGTATAGACAAGCCTGTTATCGCCATTATTGACTATCTATTGCCCGAATACGATCGTCACGCAGGTGCTAGACATACCTTTAACTATATCGAGCTTTTAATAGATAAAGGATATGTTGTGAAGTATCTTGCTTGCAAAGTAGAGAACTTAAGACAGTTACAATTTGCACGTGAGCTTGAGCAGATGGGTATAGAAACCTTTTACCCACCAGCACTCGGTGTAGAGTATGATTGGAATAACTGGCTGATTGGTACTAAAGGCTATGTGGACGCAGTTATATTAAATAGACCTCATGTGGCAGCATCTCATGTAGTAACGTGCCAAGAGCATCAAATACCAATGCTTTATTTTGTCCACGATATCCACTCTTTGCGTGAATACCGACAAGCGATCAATGCTGGAGATACAAAGCTAGCAGAGCTAATAAAACGAAATGAACCAAATGAAGTGAAGCTCATTGCCAGTATGGATTTTGCCTTTACGCCAAGCGAGTATGAAAAGCAGTATTTAAGAGATAAATATAAACTTGATAACGTGGGTGTCTTACCACTTTATATTAGCAAAGATATGAATCAGATCCCCACATATAATGAGGCACCAACTGGTCATGAAGTAACTTTTGTAGGTGGCATGAACCATAAACCAAATCAAGAAGCTGTTATTTGGTTGATAGAGTCGATATTGCCTCATATAAGTGACAATAGTATCATTATCAATATTGTCGGCCCAAACCCAAGTGATGAGATATACAAACTAAGTGAAAAACATCATAACGTTATTATTCACGGCGCGGTGTCTGATGATGAGTTAGATGCTATTTATCACCGCAGTCGTGTAATTGCTATACCTTTACTATCAGGCGCTGGTGTTAAAGGAAAGGTTATCGAAGGATTTAAGAATGGCATCCCTATTGTGTCGACAGCTATAGGCTTAGAAGGAATCAAAAATGTGGCAAGCATACTATCAGCTTACGACGAACCTGAACTATTTGCCGAGCAAATTGCTACTATCATGCAGATGAGTGATGAGCAATGGTTGCAGGCATCTACAAATATGCAAAACTTCTACCGTAGCAACTACTCATTTGATGCTGGCTGGCTGGCGCTTTTAGAAGGATTAAATAGAATATCCTTATCCCATCAAGAAGAAGGTCTGTAATGAAAAAGGTAATACTGCACATTGGGCGTCATAAATCTGGCACATCATCTCTACAAGGCTTTTTGCATACTAATAGCGATATTCTAAAAAACATGGGGGTTTTGTACCCTAATACTGGTCGAGGCAAACAGGTCGCACATCATCGTCTAGCTTCTTTCCTTGAAAGACCGGAACGCGATAGCAAAGAATATCAACAACTAAAAGCCCAACTAAAACGCGAGGTTAGAAACTTTGATAATATCATAATAAGCAGTGAAGGCTTTCAAAACTGTAGGGACTTAGACGGACTTCGCGATTTTTTTAGTGACTACCACTTGCATATTGTTGTGTACTTTCGTGAAATTTTAGACTACTTGCAAAGCGCTTATGCTCAAAGAGTACAAAACACTAATGAGTCTAGAGACTTCGAGCTTTATGCGGAACAGACTCAGCTCAATTATCAAGCCTTCTATAATAGGTGGGCAGAAATTGCAGACAGTATATCGGCACACTATTTTCATAGAAGCGCACTGAAGAATCAAGATATTATAGATGACTTTCTATCTATTTCAGGACTAGACTTGCAAAAACCAGAGAGTGGATTTAAGCAACTAGAAAGCGAATCAAATCCGTCTATAGGTGGCAATCTTTTATATTTTAAACTCCAGTATAATCGGCTTGGATACAGTTCAGATGCACCGCTATATCGAAGACTCTCAAAAATTGCTACGACTAACAAACCCCTCTTTGCAAATGGTTTTTTTATTGCTGATAGCGTCGCTACAAAATTACGTGAGTTATATCACGATAATAATCAATTCCTAAGTAACCGATGCACTACCTTAATAATGCGAGATTTCGCTGATAAACCAAAGTGTCCAAACACTGCTACTCTTGAGGAAGATTTAGAAACTATTATTCAGCTTATTCCTGAAAAAAAGCTGTTATTAAGTAAGTTTATTGACGAAAAGGTTGAGTAAAATGTCGAAAAGCACCAAGCTTTCTGAAATAGTATTAACTAAAAAAAATATTACACGCCCAGGTTTTTCCAACCTAGCTTTTGAAGAAGTAAAAATATTTTCAGAGGATGGCCCTCTATTTGATAGATTTAATAATATTATCGATGATTTGGTTGAAAGCAACTTGTCAAAACCGGAGTGTGAAGATTTACTCATCGCTAAATTGCAAGAGTACATATCCACCTATAGACCTTTTTCTCTGATTAGGCTTGGGGATGGAGAGGGTAATATATTATTTTGGTACTACAACTCTGTCAAATATCCATATTTGGCAAGTTACTGTATGTATTATATATTGGATATGATGTTCGGCAATAATGCACCAGAGGCCAAGCAGTGGGATACCTTTTCAGAGTATTTGATCAAAGCCATACTCAATGCAGACTTTATTGGCATACCAACTAAGGCTCAGCATAACCAGCAACTTCAGAACATCACAACTCTTCCTAAACAAGAGCTAAAACTTAGGGGGTCTACTGGTGTGGTTAGTGTGAGAGCGTCTCTTATGCAATTGCCCGCCTATACTCTCTCTCAAAAGATATTATGCCAATGGCATGTACATAAACAACTTGCACCCTGTCTACCTGAGCTATTGAAATATGCTCATAGAATATCCGTAATTACTTGTTATCCAAACCTACTATCTACGATGGAAAAAGCTTTTGCGATAAACCCAGGTAAAACCATTCTGATCCCTCCCCAGGCTTTAAATATTAGCTCAACACCTGAAAACATTCATTACCCGAATAGGTTTGAAGAAATTATAAACAGTGAACTTATTGATAATGTAGAAAATGGTGAGTTATTTTTAGTCAGTGCTGGGCTATTAGGAAAGTATTACTGCTCCGTAATTAAAGATCAAGGAGGGATGGCTATAGACATCGGTAGTCTAGCTGATGTTTGGTTAGGACAGTCTGTTAGAAACTATCATAAAAGTAGCTTTATTAATGAGAATAAAATTTGATAGATATGACTTAAAAGGATCGAAAATGCGTTACTTAATATCTCTAAAATATAATGATATAACTGTCTATGAAAATCCTTTCTTGGCTTAACTATAAAATCACCCCTCAAGTTAGAGCAGCAGCTTCTTTTAATTTTGTCGACACTGAACTAACCACGAGACAACCTACTATCTATCAATTGCTTTTTTCATCTTTTGAAAAAAGCCTACTATATGGTTTCTATTTTTTTGAGCTGGATGCGAAATGTGAGTGCTCACTAGGTTATTATAAAATTCATATTCAGTTGAAATCTGATAAATCGGTTTACTACTCACTACCAGTAGTTAGAAAAGGGAAGCATAAACGTCTGATATGGCTGCCTGAGTCTATTCAAGAAATCTTCTTATCATCTGATAAACCTTCAAAAACGATAGATGTATCGATAACAATCAATAAAGTTTCTCAAAATTTTGCAAGGAAAAAAATTCAGCAAAAGATAATCAAAAAATCAGAATATTCTAATGATGAACTGAAAGAGTTATCCTTTGAAGAGTGTTGGGAGCTATACGATACTTTCTTTCCTACTCATAAAAACCAGAGTAACTATATACAATGGATTAGATTTAAAGAGCCCAAACTATGGTTCCCCGTCATATCCGATACATTAGAGTTTCAAATCATCTTGATGGCACGTACTCCCTCGCAGCTTCGTAACTGTAAACAACTCATAAATCAGTTGATGCACTTTGAGACAAAAAATAAAGTCTTATTATTGAGCACCATTGCTTGTGACAAAAAAAGCATCCTAAATGAACATACTTCTGAAACCCTTGATGTGATAACGGTAAGTGTCGATAAAATTGTATACCGCTTAAACATTTTTCTAAGTGTTAACAAACCTTCACATTGTCTTTTCATCGACAGTACTCAAGCTTGCACACTGTCACCATATATCTTTAGCGAGCTAACTCATTATATAAAACAACAATCAAACTGTGAAATTATTTATTTTGATGAAGACCGTCTCTATAAAGAGCAAAGAGTGCATCCTATCTTCAAGCAAAATTTAAATATTGATCTACTCTATTCACAAAACTATATTGGCAATAGTTGCTACATCTCTTATTCTAGCTTTGTAAAACAATGTGGCTTTGACCCTGTACTCCAAGATTCATTTCTATATTATCATTATTTAAAAACGAGCCAACAGTCACCTCAAAATATTTTTCATATCCCTAAGATATTATTGCATAGGGTTTTGAGAGATAAAACAGATAGTACCGCAAGTACATATTCTCTAAGCTATGAAGGGCCTATAGAGTTGCAGCATTTTAGTAGCTTGCAATGCATTACACAGTTCTTTAAAACAGTAAACCCCAGTGTCACAATCAATGCAGGCATGCTTCCAAATACTCACCATATTATTTGGCCACTTCCACATAACCTACCTAAAGTAGCCATAATTATTCCTACTAAGGACAGTATTGACCTTGTAAAAACAGCTGTTGATAGCATTTTTGCCAATACAACCTATACCAACTATGAGATTATTATAGTTAACAACAATAGTGAAAAAGCCAGCTCTTTAGAATACTTTGAGCGCTTAGTATCACAACATACCAATGTGACTTGCTTGGACTACCCTTATCCTTTCAATTATTCAGCAATCAATAACTTTGCTGCCAAACATACCAGTGCTCCAGTGTTAGTATTCTTGAATAATGACGTAAAAGTCATAAGTGCCAACTGGTTAACAGAACTGGTACGCCAAGCTCTAAGAGAAGATATTGGCTGTGTGGGTGCTAAGCTATATTATGAGAATGGCCTTATTCAACATGCAGGGGTCATTATGGGCCTAGGACATGTGGCAGGCCACTCGCATCGATTTTTTGATCAAGACAGCGATGGTTACTTAGGTAGGCTGAAACAGGTTCAGAACTATTTAGCGGTCACTGGTGCATGCCTAGCTATTCGTCGTTCTGTCTTTGAAGAAATTGATGGGTTTGAAGAAGAGAAATTACCGGTTGCTTATAATGATGTTGACCTGTGTCTTAAGTCTTTCAAAAAAGGGTATCGTAATGTTTGGACTCCTTATGCAGAGTTATACCATTATGAATCATTATCTCGTGGCAAAGATACCACACCTGAAAAGAAAGCTCGATTCTTAAAAGAGGTGGGATATATGCATCACAAGTGGGATACCTATATTAAGAGCGACCCATATCACAACCCTAATTTTGCTGCAAATAAAGAAAACTTCACGGTCTAATGTGAGCCCATCGTTACTACTTTAGTTGGTTATAAAATGAATGAAACACTGTTTTTTATACATATCCCAAAAACTGCAGGCACTAGCTTAAGACACGCCTTGGAAAGGGAGTATCCTAATCGCTTATTAAAGGATTATGGACAAAACTCAGAAACAAGCGATGTTATTCATAATATCCGCAATAATGGCTTTGACTTTGAAAGCTATATAGAGACTCATAATGTTAAAGTATTTACAGGGCATACGAGACTAAAAACGAATAGATTCCACTTCCGATCTCAAAATATATTCTGTTTCATTAGGAATCCTATAGATCAAGTATTGTCTCACTATAGCCATCACACATATCACAACAATTATAGCGAAAGCTTAGAGACCTTTGTTACTGATAAACGCTATCAGAATGTTCAGTCAAAATATTTAGCTGGTTTGCCACTTCGTCAAATCGGCTTTATAGGTATGACAGAACAATATGCATTAAGCCTAGCTATGATTAATAAAATGTACAACTTAAACCTAACGGAACTCAATAGCAATAAAGGCATTATTAAGAAACCCGAGCCTACCACTGACGTTTACGAATTAATCAAAATAAACAATAAAACTGATTTCGATCTTTACGAAATAGCCCTTCATATGTTTGAGGAAAGAAAGGCTTTATTTAAGCAAACACAGCCTTGGACGTATGGCGATTCTTCTATCGAAAAGCTACGCATACATGGTTGGGCCTATACCATGGATAATGATGAGGCTGTTCACTTAAGTCTTTATATAGACGAAGAGCTCTTCCAAGAAATAACTGCAGACCAGCTTTTACTAAACATGAGGACCTTTGGTGTGCCACGTAACGGCTATGTTGGGTATGCTTGCAAACTACCTAAAGCTGCCTTTGCCGCAAAATCTACGATTAAAGTAGTCAACTCGACTACCAATCAAGTGATTAATACACATTACCTAACCTAGGTTAAGGTTAACAGCCACTTACTTCAAAAGATTAGCTAGCAAAAAGCCTCTATCTTAAGATAGAGGCTTTTTGTATATGATAACCAATGGTGGGGTGAGCTAAAACTTAGGTGCTTCTTCGAACGTAAGCCCCTTAGCGTCTTTATCTGAAAGTATTGGTTCAACACCTGCAGGCCAGTCAACTCCAATAGTGTCATCATTCCACATCAAAGAGTATTCATCACCCGGATTGTAATAGTCCGTGCATTTGTAAACAAACTCAGCTTGCTCACTGGTAACGATAAAACCATGGGCAAAACCAGAGGGAACCCAAAGCATTCGTTTGTTATCTGCACTCAGGTATTCACCTACCCACTGACCAAATGTCGGTGAGTCTTTACGCATATCAACAGCCACATCAAATACTTCACCCCGAACAACTCGGACTAGTTTCCCTTGTGGCTTCTCATGTTGATAATGCAAACCGCGCAATATATTTTTTGATGAACTGCTGTGATTATCCTGCACAAACTGGTAGTTACCACAGTTTTTTTCAAACTCTGATTGACGGAAGGTTTCCATAAAGAAACCTCTTTCATCACCAAATACAGGAGGGGTCATTAAAACCACATCGGGTATTTCTAACTTCTTATATTCCATAGCATTCAACCTTGATTACGCACTTATTTAATATTTTACCAATATTTTGTATAAGCAACTGTGCCAAAACGAGAGAGAGGTAAATTATTAGGTATTAGCTTTCAAGCAACTTTAATAAATACTGTCCATACTGCGTTTTCTTGAATTTATTACCTTCAGCTACAAGCTGCTTGTCATCGATCCATCCATTACGCCAAGCAATCTCTTCAAGGCTAGCTACTTTTAAACCTTGACGATGTTCAACAGTCTGTACATAACTACTTGCTTCAAGCAGTGAGTCATGAGTTCCCGTATCTAACCAAGCAAAGCCGCGGCCTAATTTCTCAACGTGCAAGTCTCCACGTTCTAAATAAGCATTATTGACTGAAGTGATCTCAAGCTCTCCACGATCAGATGGCTTAACAGATTTAGCGATTGAGACAACATCATTGTCGTAGAAGTAAAGCCCAGTTACGGCATAGTTTGATTTAGGCTCTGTAGGCTTTTCTTCAATCGAGATGGCTTTTCCATTCTCATCGAAATCAACCACACCAAAGCGCTCAGGATCATTAACCAAGTAACCAAATACTGTTGCACCATTTTTACGTTCAGCAGCTTGTTTTAGCTGTACAGAAAAATGTTGACCATGGAATATATTATCACCCAGCACTAAACAAACGGAGTCATCACCAATGAACTCCTCACCGATAATGAAGGCTTGGGCAAGGCCATCTGGATTTGGCTGAACTGCATAACTGAATTTAACGCCAAACCTTTCACCCGTGCCTAATAGTTTTTGATAGGCTGGCATGTCATCAGGCGTAGAGATAATCAGTATTTCAGAAATTCTAGCAAGCATTAATACCGAAATTGGATAGTAAATCATAGGTTTGTCATAAACAGGCAGTAGCTGCTTTGAAACACCCATGGTGATAGGGTGCAACCGTGTTCCCGAACCGCCTGCCAGCACAATACCTTTTGTCATAATTGCTTCAACCTTATTAATTTTATTTTCATTTAAAATACAGATAAACTTAATTTGCAGTTAAGCTATTTGTTCTAGCCACACCAATTTCACTCAAATCTCACTAAAAAAACCTAACTTTTATTCATTTCCAGCCATTCATCAAATGTTAAGCATAACTGACTTTGCCATGTTGGCATTGCTAGACCAAACGCTGATTCTATTTTATCGAGACTTAAGCGCGAGTTTAAAGGACGGGCTGCTGGTGTTGGGTATTCAGTAGACTCTATTTGACCCAGACCGTCTTCTTTTAAGGCTAACGTGACACCTTCTGCACGCGCTCTTTCAAATATCATTTGAGCAAAGCCATGCCAACTGGTGAATCCTCTTGGTGCTAAATGATAAACACCGCTCAATTTATTAGCATTGTTAGACGCCATAAACTTTTGAATACACAGTGAGGTGACCGTTGCAATCAAACGTGCTGGTGTTGGTGCGCCAATTTGATCACTCACAATATTAAGCGCTTCTCGCTCTTGACCCAACCTCAGCATACTGAGCAGGAAATTGTTGCCTCGAGCCGCATAAACCCAACTTGTTCTAAAAATCAGAAATTTTGAGGCAATACTCTCTACTGCTAAATCGCCTTCAAGCTTTGACCGACCGTATAAATTCTGAGGTCCTGTTAAGTCATCTTCTGACCAAGGTTTTTCACCATCACCAGGGTAAACATAGTCAGATGAGTAATGAGCCAATAGAGCATCATGCGTCACGCTTAGTTTTGCCAAAACCTCTGGTAAGTCTCTATTTAAAGCAAAGGCATTGTTCTCATCTGTTTCTGCCTTATCAACTGCCGTATATGCAGCAGCGTTGACAATAATGTCAGGCGCTAGCTCATCAATATGCTTATACACAGCATCAGAGTCTAAAAAGTCCACGTCACCACGACTGACTGTGATAATAGAACCCAAAGACTGTAACTGACGATGTAACTCAAAGCCAACCTGCCCTGTATGTGCAAGGAGTACTATCTTCTTAGCCATTATTTTTTCGCCAATTTGTTGTTGATGTCTTGGTAAGAGCCATCTTGGATAGACTGCCACCAAGTGGGATTATCCAAATACCACTGCACTGTCTTCTTGAGACCTGTGTCAAAGGTCTCATTTGGTGTCCAGCCAAGCTCTTTTTCTATCTTCGATGCATCAATCGCATATCGAACATCATGCCCTGGTCTATCAGTAACATAAGTAATCAAATCTTCGTAATTTGAAACACCTTCAGGCTTATTAGGTGCTAATACCTCAAGATGTTTACAAATCGTTTTGACAACTTCGATGTTCTGCTTCTCATTGTGACCACCGATATTGTAGGTTTCACCAATATCACCTGTCGTTGCCACTAAAACTAAAGCGCGTGCGTGATCTTCAACAAACAGCCAATCTCTAATTTGTTTGCCATCTCCATAAATCGGTAAAGGCTTTCCTGCTAAAGCATTTAATATCGTTAGTGGAATCAACTTTTCAGGAAAATGATAAGGACCATAGTTGTTTGAACAGTTCGTTATCAACGTCGGCAGTCCAAATGTACGCTGCCAAGCTCTGACAAGGTGATCTGAAGAAGCTTTACTTGCTGAATATGGACTGCTAGGTGCATAAGAAGTCGTTTCAGTAAATAAATCATCGGTCCCTTCTAAATCACCATACACCTCATCTGTTGAGATATGGTGGAATCGAAACCCAGCTTGCTTATCATCACTCAAACCTTGATAGTAAGCTCTAGATATCTCCAACAGGTTATAGGTACCTATAACATTGGTTTCAATAAATTCTTTTGGACCGTCAATAGATCTATCAACATGACTTTCAGCCGCTAAGTGCATAATAATATCTGGCTGAAACTCATTAATAACAGACTGACACTTCTCAAAGTCACAAATATCTGCTTGAACAAACTGATAGCGATCAGAACTTTCAACATCACTAAGAGATGCCAAGCAGCCCGCATAAGTTAGCTTATCTAGATTTAACACCGTATGATCCGTATCATTTATTAGATGTCTAACTACAGCTGAACCAATAAACCCTGCACCACCAGTAACTATAATTTTCTTTTTCATAATGTATCTAATTTATAAGCCATTTACTGTATAAAAAAACCGCATTTTAATAATCGAAGTTGAACTTACTATTATTATCATGCGGCTCGGTTTCTATTTAAATTGTAATTATGTTTCTTTAATTACTTAGCAGAAGCACCTTTCAGCTCAACTTTGGCACGGTCTTCTTTTGCAATCGTTGCATAGTAGTCGCGAAGAATCTGTAATACTTCTGGGCGGCTAAAGTTCTCAGGAACCTCTTCATCTTCAGACAATGCTTTACGCAGCTTGGTTCCTGACACTTTAATATGCTGATCTGCATCGTGTGGACATGTCTTGGTAGATGCCATTGATTGGCAAGCATTACACCAGAAAGTCCAATCAATTTTAATTGGTTTGGTCTTCAGTGCATTTTCTGGAATTTGATCGAAGATATCTTGAGCATCAAATGCGCCGTAATAATCACCTACACCTGCATGATCACGTCCTACGATTAGCTCTGAACAACCATAGTTCTGTCTAAATAAAGCGTGCAGTAACGCCTCACGAGGCCCTGCATAACGCATATCTAATGGATAGCCAGACTGAATTACCGTATCTTTTTTGAAGTAATTATCAATTAGAGTTCCAATCGCTTCTTGGCGTACTTCTGCAGGAATATCACCTGGTTTTAATGCACCAAGTAGCGAGTGAATCATCACGCCATCACAAATTTCAACTGCAATTTTAGCTAGGTATTCATGTGAACGGTGCATTGGGTTACGTGTCTGGAAAGCAGCAACTTTCTTCCAACCTTTTTTTGCAAACTCTTCACGTGTTTGCGTTGGTGTCATATAGATACCAGCATACTCCGTTGGGAACTCGCCTTGGCTGAACACTTCAACACGACCTGCCAAATTTACATCAGCTTGTTCCATGACTTTTTTAACGCCTGGGTGGTCAGTATCTGTTGTACCAAACACTGTTCTGCATTCATGCTCTTTATCAATGGTGTACTTCTCTTCAAGCGTTAAGATACCCATGATTTCGCCATCTTCGGCTTTCAGGGCAATTTCATCACCAATCTCAAAGCCTTCCGCTTGCTCTGAACTGGCTGATAATGTGATAGGAATTGGCCAGAATAGACCTTCATTCTCCCCTGATTTCAGCTCCATGTCATCACAGACACCTTGCCAATCCGCTTTGTTCATAAAGCCGTCTAGAGGAGTGAAGCCACCAATACCAAACATGATTAAATCACCACGCTCACGTGAACTCATTGTAACACTTGGTAATGTCTCTGCTTTTTTCAAAGCATTTTCTAGCATTTCGCCTTCTAGCAAAAGAATATTTAGGGCTGGGCTACCATGTGGCGTTACTAAGTTATCAAGAGCTTGTTCGATATCGTTCGACATAGATTACTTCCTTTTTTGAGGTTAGATATATGATTTGAAAAACTTGTAGACTATAACTTATAGCAATTAAAAAACCACGAAATCTATTATAAATGACTTAATTTCAATTAGAAAATACTTGTTGAGTTGCTTCGGACATTCCTTAAACATGACTCTAGTAAAAACTATGATATATAATAACCATTGGGATTCATGCTCTGCCAACGCCATGTATCTTGACACATATCATTAATTGATAACTCAGCTTGCCACCCTAATAACGTTTTTGCTTTATCGGCACTGGCATAACAACTCGCAATATCACCTGCTCGACGACCTGTAAACTGATAGGGAATAGCTTGTCCAGATACATCAGAAAATGCAGATACCAATTCTAATACAGACGTACCTTTACCAGTACCTAAGTTAATAGGTAAAAAGCCTACTGAGTATTGTTGTGTCGTACCACTTTCGTTTGGTCTGGTTTGTTCCTCTAAATAACCGAGGGCAGTCACATGACCTTGAGCTAAGTCAGTAACATGAATAAAGTCACGGACACCTGTTCCATCGACAGTAGGATAGTCATTACCAAAGATACTGAGCTTATCAAGTTTGCCCACGGCCACTTGAGAAATATAAGGCATCAAGTTGTTAGGAATATCATTGGGGTCTTCACCAATCTGTCCTGATGGATGCGCGCCTACTGGATTAAAATACCTAAGAGCAATCAGATTCCAGCTGTCATCAGACACAGCTAGGTCTTCTAATATGTATTCGACAACAAGTTTACTTTGTCCATAAGGATTGGTACAAGAACGCTTCGAGCTCTCATCGATGGGTAAGTATTCAGGATCACCATAGACAGTGGCAGATGATGAAAAAACTAAATTCTTCACGTTATATTCTGCCATAACTTCTAATAAGGTAATGGTACCGCTGACATTGTTATTATAATACAGCAATGGCTTTGCTACTGACTCTCCAACGGCTTTTAAACCAGCAAAGTGAATCACGCCAAAGAATTCGTGCGAAGCAAAGACTTCTCTCAGTAACTCAGAATCTCGTATATCCCCTTCAATAAACTCAATTGTCTGTCCAATAAGAGTAGAGACACGGTCAATCGCTTCACGGCTACTATTAGATAAGTTATCGTATACAACAATATCATAGCCTGCTTCATGTAGTGCTATACAAGTATGCGAACCGATATATCCAGCACCACCAGTAACTAATATTTTATTTTTCATACTATCGACCCATTATTCTATCGACCCATTATTTTTCGCAGCAGGCATTCGTTTTTATTCGTAAATGTAACTATACTGGGAACTATAAAACATTGCGAACATAAATGTCTTAATAATTTATATCCGATCTTCTTTTATCTACCTAAGCCGTCCATCACATCATGAAATTTAATGCTTACATCCGACCACTATTATCGGGCTATTATAAACATTCCTGCCATTCAAAACAGCGTTTGGCGTTAGTCGTTGGTATGCTACCTTGGCGAGATATGGTCGGCGAGTGGGTGTTTGAGTCGGCACATGTACAAATACAACGACACTTTGATGAGCGTTATTTTCATCGATGGCTCAAACCTTTTATCAAGCGTGTAAATCCTGTTATCTATATTTGGGGTTATAAGGCTCCTGATTACTTTATTGAGTATGTCCGCGCCCAAGGTGTAGACATTTTTTTCCTAGAAGATGGTTTTATCCGTTCAGGTCCTGAAGATGATAGTAGCGCGCCACCATTATCCATTGTAATGGATAGTCAAGCACCATATTTTGATACCACCCGCCCAAACGATCTGACCGACCTCATTGCAAATTTTGACTTTGAGCAGGATAACTATGATGAAGTATTAGCACAAGAGATACTCGACTACTATGTGTCGCATAGAGTGAGCAAATACAATCATCAATCTTATGTCGATGTCACACCAATATATGGTCCTAAGAATAAAGAACGTATTCTGGTATTAGGCCAAGTACCTCATGACGACTCACTGAAATACGGTGGCGGTAAGGACTTTACTTTACTCGATGTAGTGAATAAAGCGATTAAAGAAAATCCTGACGCTCAAATTATTGTAAAACCACATCCAATGACGTTAGGTGACCACTCTATCATTCGTACGCTCACTGAACTAGATTGCCTGATCCTCACCCAATCTATTCATTTGGTCGATGCATTAGAGACTATCGATCATGTCTATACGATTACTTCACTAGGTGGATTTGAAGCATTGCTTCGAGGCATAGAAGTTACCACACTAGGACAGCCGTTTTATAAAAATTACTGCTCAAATACATCAGAACTAAAACAGCAAATAGACAAACACAAGATATTCTATCTAATAAATAATTATTACTAATTTTTTTGCAGATAACCGCTATTCATACTGGAAAAGCCTTATTTGTAGTAATGTTCTAACATATCCATCAAGCGCTGATGATAATCAGGAAGCTTGTTTGAACCCGCACTGTGGAAATCGTTAGCACAAAAAGAATGCGGAGATACGTTCAATTTTTTCATCTTAAGTAACTTCTCATAACGAGTAACTGCATGTCTTGAACGTATATTAAAATAATAACAAACATCTACCTTTTCTATGGCTTTGGCTTCACAATATAATAACCAAGGTACTAGAAAAGAAGCCATATTAATGTCATTGACCCCTCGGAATTTATTAGGTAAAAAAGATTCTATGTCTTTTTTAAATAAGTTCCATGCCTTCTCATAACCAGATTTTTTCAATGGGAAGTAAGTATGAACAAGAGGATTTTTTATACTGTAAGAATAATGTCTCTGTAATAATTTAATACTATGTAAAGAGGCCTTTAAGGTAGGTGTTTCGACACCTTTTTTCTGCATATTATATAAATTCTTAGTTGAAACGAATAACGAACTAATATTATTGGCAGAGAAAAAATGTTCTTTGGGTAGCTCTCTTGCGACAAAAACATCATCGTTGAAATAAATAAAATTTTCTGACAAATTAGGGATACGATAGAGGAACGCTTCAATCACATGTGAATTAAATGTTGGAAGATACTGTGAATCGATAATCTCCGTATGATCAATGACGGTAACACTCTTCACTTTATTCAACCAAGTCGGTATTTGGTTATCAGTAATAATATATATATTTCTGACCCAAGGAAGATATTTCTTAACAGCCTTGACTGAATAAAATAACTCGTTGTGATTATCAAAGCGTGCACTATCGGTGGCATACTGACCTAGATTTATATTTCCCCTACTATCTTTATGTTGTTCATACTTTTTTTGCCATACTTTATCAGTGTTATCTACCCAAGTAAATACAACATCTATAGACATATCGCTAGGCATGTCTACAGTGTTAATATTAGAGTATTCTACGAATGCAGTTTCTACCGCTTCGTCTACACCAAGTTCAGTATTAGCAACTGGGTAACGTTTATTGAAATAATCTCTAAAAAAAATACCTGGATTATTTTTCAATTTTCTAAATTTGCGCTTGTATAACTTCATTGTAACCATATCCTTTCACACATACTCTTCAGCTATTTACTAATAGACATTATTTGTTTTAATAAAAAAGCTAGGCTTAAGCCTAGCTTTTTTATTATCAAACTATAGCTCAAATAACATTTCTTAAATCGTTAAGTTTAGCCCAGTTTTCCGAACTACTATAATTTGGATAAATAGAAATCATACCCTTATAACAGTATTTAGCTAGCTCTACATCTTCTACTAATAGCGAAATCTCACTAATTAAATTCCAATATTCATAAGGATCACTATTATTAGGTTTTGAAGCTTTCTTGTAGGCTTCATCTAGACAACCCAAGCGGTAGCGTGCCAATGTTAGAAGATAATTAATAGCTTTATCATTGACTAACCCATATGTTTCTGCTGCTAGAATAACTTCTGTCCATTTCAACTCTTTCGTTAGTTGCTCAATATGAGTTATTTTGATCTCTTTACAGTCTGGATAAATAGACAAAAGTTTATTTACAGTCTCTCTAATTTTTAATCTATTATCAACATTAGTAGATACCTCTAAGAGTTGTAGCGCATATGGTAGTGCTAGCAATTCAAGGTCATCGTTTACTGCTTTCAAATACTGATAGAGACATTCATTGTATTTTTTACAGGAAAAAGCAAGCAGAGCAGTTTCTATACGACACCTTGCATTGTTCCTTGTATGGGTCTCAAACTTTACTATATTTCTATGTGCTTGATCGTAGTCTTTAATTTTTCGATACGCTTGCGCTAGCAAAATTTCAAGCTTATATACTGTTAGTTCACACTCTCTGAATGTTGGGATCCTTGTTTCTAAAAATAGAATTAACTCTTCCCAACTTTTAATAACTTGTAGATGCCATGCCTCTAATACAATTAACTGTACTTCACTTAACATTACTGTAGAAATCTCGTTTTTCAAACGAATGAATGCATCGACCTCACCTTTTTCGGCATAGCATTGCAATTGAATTAAAAGAATTTCAACATCTGAAGAGTTTATTCTTTCTAATAGAGATATTGCTTTATCCCAATCCGCAACAGAAAACGCTATTCTAGCTTGCCAATAATACTTTCTCATAGGTTCATTTTCAGCTTTACTATCAATGTATTCTAATATTTCTGAAAATCTATTAATCCTAAAGAGTGATTCCAACCATATATTTTCCGCCCATTTATTACCTTCGTCACTTGCATTATCTATAAAAAACTGACTACGAGATACTGATAAATCCCATTGTTCAGCTTCAAAAGCTTGTTGAGTAAAGCTTGTAAGTATACCTTGATTAATCTTATCACTTGGATTATCAAGTGAAATTATTGATTCATAGATTCGCTCGCAATTCTTACCATCTCTAAATGGGAAGGTATCAAGCATCCTACTTCTGTAGGGTTCTGCTGGTACACAATCGCTCTTGAGAGCAGACTCTAAACTATTTAATAGCATTTTTTCAGTGGTAACTACTGGGCCAAACCCATCTTCTTCGTAAGAGAAGTAACCTCCTCTATAGTGTTCACCAAAGAATCTATCACGGTCAAACTGGTAATAAATTACAAGTTTTTGGATAAATGCCATATCAAAAGCAACACTCGAATAATCTGTTATCATCAACTTCGAAGTTGCAAACATATTTTGCAAGCCCTTATCATTGAGACTTTCATACTTTATATAGGATCTATTAGGAAAAAAACACTTGAAGTCTTTGATTTCTTCATGCATTACAAATACGATCTTATAATCATACTTTTCTAATAATGCTTCTGTTTCTAAAGAACTAAGAAAATTAGTCCATTCATTAAAGTATTTAGTTTCTATAAAGTTTTCACTTTTTAACCAAGTTCTCCAAGTAGGCATTACAAATATTGTTTTATCATCTTTAACATCATTATTTAGCCTTAACAACTTATCATGTCTAGGTAGGCCACTAAGGAGTACTTGATTAGAAGTAAGGTTATATTCTGTATGGTTATCAGCTATAGAATGATACTCACCATGAGTTGAAGTTACCATTAAATCTATATGTTTAGTATTGACAACATTTGCATTATTGTTAGCAATAACACCATGCTGCAACCATATATTTTTCTTTTGTGATAATGCTTCTAAGCCATGTTCTATAAAAAAGTTCCATACAAAAAGATGAGAACTTAAGATATATTTACATCGTCTCAGCTCGTTAACAAATCTATCACTTCCATAATCAATCAGATTAAACCCTTCGCTATCCAACCTTGACCAGTCTTCACAATTCTTATCAAGTGCAAAATATATCTCTTGGTCTGGATGGTTACTTTTTAAAAATCTGTAGAAATGTTCTGCGTTATCATCTGCTTTATTAATCCTATCTACAATAACCCAAGAATCCTTATGGTTCTCAAAAACTGTTCGTTTTTTCATATAAGCAACTAGATTTGATACAGAGTCACCTCCCGTTACCGACTTAGTAAAAGCTGTTAAATTCACTAATTTACCGTTTACCCTAATTTCAAGAACATCATTTAGTTCGGTATACTTTAACAATAGACGTCTTTCGTAGAAAAACGAATCTCCTAAAAAATCGTATTTAACTATTTTTTCTTCTATTGGAATGGTATCAATATTATTAATACTAAAATTAATAGAGTCGTTCAAAAAATACGTGAAGAAGCTAATACTTATTTCATTCGTGTATGTATTTATTCTATTTGTATAAAAGTAGCTGATAGGATGTCTAACGCTTTTATAATAACCAAGTAATCCAATCCTATTTTTAGTAAGCATGTTAGGAAGATTGTAAGAAAGGATTGTATCCTCTTCTATATAAGAAAATATCTCCGCTAATAATCTTTTAAACTTATCTATTTCAAAGCTCTCAAGTAAATCAGCATGGTTTTCTGCATTAACTAACCTACGAAAGTAACCTATACAATGAAATAAAGCCGTATTCTGTACATAATTCGGTACATACCCCATGTTTCGTTTAGTTAAAGCTAAAGCGCTCAATACACCGTACTCTAATGTATCTAGAAAAAGCCCTTTATTCTGCCAAGAAGTACTCATTAGAGATGAAGAATCTTCACGCTGCCTATAGTAATATATAGATTCTTTTAGAAACCCTACCTGAACTTTAGGGTACATAGATAATATCTCAATATTAAACTTACAATCTTCAAATGAGGGTTTTACTCTTTCATCAAAGCGTATTCCTAAATTTTGTATCATGCTAACGTTATAAATCGTTGTTGCTGAAGATAGTATGATATTTTTTCCAAAATTTTCAGTATTAAAAACTTTAGTTTTGTTGTATCTAAACTTTAAAGGATGATTGTCTTTGATTAACCCACTTTCTTCATAGAAATAGTTCATATTACAAGAGACAATTCTACATTCACTATTCTGCTCTAAGAAAGTATCTATTTCAGAAAAATAATTATTACTAACAAAATCGTCAGGATCGATAAATGTGACGTAATCAACTCTTGAACTATGGTTTTCTTTTAAATATGATAACCCATAGTTCCGTGCGCTTGATGCCCCGCCATTTGACTTGCTTAGATAGACAATATTTTTAGGATACTTTTTCTGCCACCTTCTGATAATATTCTTGGAATTATCAGTTGATCCATCATCTACTAGTATAAGGGTAATATTCTTTTTGAAACTCAATGACTGATTGACTAAGCTTCTGAAATACTCTTCAATATAGCTTTCTACATTGTAAACAGCTGAAACAACCACAAATTGATTCGAACCAGTATGCTTGATTGGTATTTTACTTTTAATTTGTGGAACTCGTTTCCTGATAGAGCCATCTATGAAACCAATAGGATCATTTCTTAATTTCCTCAATCGTCTTATATAGATCTTTTTATCATGTTCTTTGATAGGTAAATTGTTGACTATATTCTCGTCAACAATTTCGACTAATTTCTGTATTTTCTTCATTTCTCAAAGACCTATATAAATTTAAATGTAGTTAAAAAAAACACCCCATTGTAGGGGTGTCTTTTTAATAATTCAATGTAGTTTTAGTAGATAGTAGACTAATGCCTATCTTACCAACCAGTAACTTCTTTTAACTTGTCGCCAAGTTTAGATGGGTCACGTGTGTACGCGATACCAGCATCTTCAAACGCTTTGAATTTCTCTTCAGCAGTACCTTGACCACCAGAGATGATAGCGCCAGCATGACCCATACGCTTGCCTTCTGGAGCGGTAACACCAGCGATATAACCAACAACTGGCTTAGTCACATGGTCTTTGATGTAAGCAGCTGCTTCTTCTTCAGCAGTACCACCGATCTCACCGATTAGGATGATAGCTTCAGTTTGTGGATCAGCTTCGAATAGTTTCAATGCGTCAATCTGGTTCATACCAGGGATAGGATCACCACCGATGCCGATACAAGTTGACTGACCAAAACCAAGCTTAGTTGTCTGAGCTACGGCTTCATAAGTCAATGTACCAGAGCGTGAGATGATACCCACTTTACCTGGCTGATGGATATGGCCTGGCATGATACCGATTTTGCACTGACCTGGAGTAATAACGCCTGGGCAGTTAGGACCAACCAAACGTACGTCACCAGCTTCTTCAAGATAGCGTTTTGCTTTTAGCATATCGATAGTCGGTACGCCTTCAGTGATCACAACGATCAACTTAACGCCAGCATCGATTGCTTCAACGATAGAGTCTAGTACAAATGGTGCTGGTACGTAGATAACAGAAGCGTCAGCTTGAGTCGCTTCCATGGCTTCCGCCATGGTGTTGAATACTGGTAGGCCTAGGTGCGTTTGACCGCCTTTACCTGGAGTCACACCACCAACTACTTTTGTACCATATTCGATGGCTTGTTCAGAATGGAACGTACCATTTTTACCAGTAAAACCTTGTACCAATACTTTGGTATCTTTATCGATTAATACACTCATTATATTTTCCTTGTATTCGGTTGTCTTGTAACAGCGGTCTTTATAACTATCATTATCAAATTTTGATAACCAATCTTTATTATAAGAACCACTATTACGATTTGACTACTATGCTTAAGCGTTTATCTCTAAACACTTATATTTAAAGACTTACGCTTTAACAGCATCGACAATTTTTTGAGCCGCGTCAGATAAACCTTGAGCTGAAATCAATTTCAAACCAGACTCTTCTAGGATTTGCGCGCCTAACTCAGCGTTGTTACCTTCTAAACGAACAACAACTGGTACTTGTACGTCAACTTCTTTGATAGCAGCGATAATAGCTTCTGCAATCATGTCACAACGTACGATACCGCCGAAGATGTTGATTAGAACGCCTTCAACACTGCTGTCTTCTAAGATAATTTTGAACGCTTCAACAACGCGATCTTTAGTTGCGCCGCCGCCAACGTCCAAGAAGTTAGCAGGCTTGCCGCCATACAATTTGATGATGTCCATGGTCGCCATTGCAAGACCAGCACCGTTAACCATACAACCGATGTTACCTTCTAGAGCAACATAGTTTAGGTCAAATTCAGCAGCTTTAAGCTCACGCTCATTTTCTTGAGTTTTGTCTTGTAGCGCTGCGATTTTTGGCAAACGATATAGTGCGTTTGAGTCGATACCGATTTTGCCATCAACACAAACGATTTCGCCATTTTCACGAACAGCTAATGGGTTGATTTCCATTAGAGCAAAGTCGTTTTCAACGAATGCCTTATAAGCGCCAGTCATCAATTTAACGAACTGGTTGATTTGCTTGCCTTCTAGACCAAGTTTGAACGCAACGTCGCGCGCTTGGAAAGGCATCAAACCAACTAAAGGATCAACATGTACTTTAAAGATTTTTTCTGGTGTCTCGTTTGCTACTTCTTCAATATCTACACCACCTTCGGTAGATGCCATGAAGGTTACACGACGAGTCGCACGATCAACGACTGCACCAAGATATAGCTCAGTTTGTACTGGGTACATATCTTCTGCAACTAATACGAAGTTTACTGGCTGACCATCAGCATCAGTTTGGAACGTTACTAGGTTAGTACCGATCAGCTCTTCAGCAACTTGCTTAGCTTCTTCACGAGTTTTAACTAGCTTTACACCACCAGCTTTACCGCGACCACCAGCATGTACTTGCGCTTTAATGACCGCAATGTCAGTTGGGGTTTTATCAAAAGCTGCAGCAGCTTCTTCGCCGTTATGAGCGATGATGCCTTCTTGAATTGGCAAACCGTAGCTTTTTAATAGCTCTTTTGCTTGATACTCATGTAAATTCATTGATTGTATCCTTTATTTTTTACAATTAATAAAAAGTGAAATCAAGTGCGCACATATACATATGAATCATACGTCTGACGCACTCATGATTGTGGCATCACCAAAATAGCGACACCCCAATCAGGTTGTAAATCGATAATAACTAAACGAGCAACGACTTATTTCTTACGTTTTTTGCGCTGGATAGCGTGGATAGCACGGCCATCTGCAGATAGAGCAGCTTCATGCACTGCTTCTGAAATAGTTGGATGAGCAAATGTCATCAACTGTAGATCTTCGATGCTAGAGACAAATTCCATCGCGATCATACCTTGATGGACGATATCACCAGCACCAGCAGCGATAGCATGCATACCTAATAGACGATCTGTTTTTGCATCAGCAACTACTTTCACAGAACCTTGCGCTTCACTTTGCGCTAATGCACGACCGTTAGCAGCTAGGTTGAAAGAACCTGTTTTAACTTCATAGCCAGCTTCTTCGGCTTCTTGCTCAGTCAAACCTACCCATGCGATTTCTGGGTGAGTATAAATGACATTGATGATAGTGTCATAGTTAACTTGAGGTTTTTCGCCATGAATACGCTCAACAGCCATCATGCCTTCTTCCATAGCTTTATGCGCAAGCATAGGACCACGGACCAAATCACCGATAGCATAAACGCCATCAAGATTGGTTTTGCACTGGTCATTGACATCGATAAGGCCACGTTCAGTCAACGTGATGCCACTATCATCGCCAAGCAGTTTTTCAGAATAAGCGCGACGACCAACACAAACGATTAGCTTATCAAAGCTCTCCTCGCTCGATTCGCCTTTACTTTCACTAGTGACGACAACTTGGTCACCTTGTACTTCAGCATTGGTTACTTTGGTATCGACACGGATATCAAGGCCTTGCTTCTTCAGCATTTTGCCAGCTTCTTTTGAGATGTCTTTGTCAGCAGCAGCTAAGAAACTAGGAAGTGCTTCATATACGACGACCTCGCTACCTAGACGACGCCATACAGAACCAAGCTCAAGACCGATAACACCAGCACCAATAACGCCTAGACGCTTAGGGACTGAGGTGAAATCAAGTGCGCCAGTTGAATCAACAATGCGGTCACCGTCAGTTTTGGCAACCGGAATCTCGATAGGCACAGAACCTGCCGCAAGAATGACATTCTTAGCAGTGATCGTCATTTCGCTTTCGTCTTCTAGAGCAGTAAATTTGACTTTTTTGTCAGCGCCTTTACCGTCGACCAATGTACCCCAGCCTTGTAGCCAGTCAACACCATTGCCTTTTAGCAACGCTGCAACACCACCAGTCAACTGCTTAACAATGCCTTCTTTACGCTCTATCATTTTTTCGATATTGATAGCAACGTCACCAGTACTGATACCGTGCTCGTCAAGGTCATGTTTAGTAGCTTCGTAACGATGTGAGCTGTCAAGTAAGGCTTTTGATGGGATACAACCAACGTTTAAGCAAGTACCGCCAAGTGCTGGCTCGCCTTTATAAACACGCTTTTCGATACAAGCAACACTCATACCGAGCTGGCCTGCACGAATAGCTGCTTCGTAACCACCAGGACCGCCGCCGATGACGACTAAATCATAATTGTCTTTCATAGTACGTTCCTATTTTTAATTGTATGTGTCATTTAAACTGGTTGTTATCTCGCTGATAGATCAGCGTTATCTACACTGAACAGTTAATACACTATATCAATGAGATAGACTCACTCATCGATAATCGATAGCAAGTCACCATTATTAAATTTATTTAAATACAGTTATCAGCGCATCAAGTGATCACTGATTTATAAAAATCATTATCTATACCAAAGTTAAAAAGCTTGTATCAGCGGTTGCCAATACAAGCTTAAAAGCTTACAGGTCTAGTAGTAGCATTGCAGGGTCTTCGACCAACTCTTTGATAGTTACCAAGAACTGTACGGCTTCTTTACCATCGATCATACGATGGTCATAAGATAATGCTAAGTACATCATTGGTAAGATTTCAACTTTGCCATCGACAGCCATTGGGCGGTCATTGATAGCGTGCATACCTAGGATAGCAGTTTGTGGTGGGTTCAAGATAGGTGTTGACATCAATGAACCAAATACACCACCGTTAGAGATAGTGAAAGTACCGCCAGTCATATCTTCTAGGCCAAGTTTACCTTGCTGTGCTTTACCGCCAAACTCACGGATTGTGCTTTCAACGTCAGCCATGCTCATGCGATCAGTATCACGTAATACTGGAACAACCAAGCCGCGATCTGAAGATACTGCTACACCGATATCATAAAAACCATGATAAACAATGTCATCGCCATCTAGTGAAGCGTTTACTGCTGGGAAGCGTTTCAATGCTTCTGTCGCTGCTTTTACGAATAACGACATAAAGCCTAAACGTACGCCATGACGTTTTTCAAACTTCTCTTTGTACTTAGCGCGCATGTCCATCAATGGCTTCATGTTCACTTCGTTAAACGTCGTCAACATCGCAGTATCTTGTGATGCTGATAATAGACGCTCAGCAACACGCTTACGAAGACGAGTCATTGGAACACGTTTTTCAGTACGCTCACCCATCGATTCAGCAACTGGACGGCCGCTATCAGACTTGATACTGCTGTCTGATTTCAATGTTGGATTAGCCATATCAGTTTTGGTTACACGACCACCGCGGCCACTACCTTCAACTTCTTTAGGATCTACGCCTGACTCTTTTGCTGCTTTACGAACTGCTGGGCTTTGATCTTTATGATCAGCTTCGCCTTTCTTATCTGTTGCTTGAACAGGCTCGCCACCATCAGCAGCTTGTTTTGCTTGAACTGGCGCAGCTGGTTGGTCTGGATCTACTGCTGGCGCTTCTTCTGCGCTAGCACCAGCACTTGCACCGGCTTCAAACTGAGCGATAAGCTCATCAGACAATACAGTATCGTCAACTTGCTTTACGATTTTGGTCAATACACCATCATCAGGTGCTACAACTTCTAATACAACTTTATCAGTTTCAATTTCAGCCAATAGGTCATCACGATTAACTTGTTGACCTTCAGTGACATGCCACTCAACGATTGTGCCATCGGCAACCGATTCTGGAAAAACGGGGGCTTTGATGTCAGCCATCGATATACTCCTTAGATTTGGATATTCATACTTATTATTAAGTCGTGATAGGCAGCCGGTAATCTTTTAATAACTTTGCTTATATTTTATTAAAAAACACTGACTGTCATCGCCTGATTCATTTATATTCTATAATCTTTTGATTAGGCAAGGTGTTACTGAGCTAATTCATCAACACTTATGCCAAGGCCACCAGCAATAAGTGCTTGCTGTTGTTGAGCATGCAGTTTCGGTGACCCTGTTGCAGGGGCTGCACTAGGAGGACGCGCTACTGGCTCCATGACTTTTGCTTTGGTTGGATGCGGTACGACAATACGGAACATATGCGGTGCTAAATAGTACCAAGCGCCTTGGTTTAATGGCTCTTCTTGCGTCCATACGATTTCAGTTAGGTTGCTGTATTTTTCGATTTCAGCGATTAAGCGAGTCTCTGGCAATGGATACAATTGCTCAATACGAACGATAGCCACATGATCAAGACCTAATGCGCGGCGCTGCTCTAACAAATCATAATAAACCTTACCACCACACAGAACCATACGAGTCACTTTATCTGCGTTGTGATCGTCCATCTCTGACAATACCGTCTCAAACTTACCATTCGCAAGCTCTTCTAAATTAGAAGTTGCTAGCTTATGACGTAATAAGCTCTTTGGTGACATAACGATCAGTGGCTTACGAATAGGACGTACAGCCTGACGACGTAATGCATGATAAATTTGCGCAGGAGTCGTTGGGGTAATGACCTGCATATTGTCTTCAGCACATAGCTGTAAGAAGCGCTCTAGACGTGCAGATGAATGCTCAGGGCCTTGACCTTCGAAACCATGTGGTAACAACATTGTCAAACCACAAACACGCTGCCATTTGGTCTCACCGCTTGAGATGAACTGGTCAATCACAACCTGAGCACCGTTAACGAAATCACCAAACTGTGCTTCCCAAACGATCAATGCGTTCGGTACAGTGGTCGCATAACCATATTCGAAAGCTAGTACCGCTTCTTCTGATAGCAATGAGTTATAAGTGGCAAAGCGTGCTTGATTTTCACTCAAATTAGACAACGGCACATACATGCTGCCATCATTTACATTATATATTTCACTGTGACGATGTGAGAAAGTACCACGGCCAACATCTTCACCAGTAATACGTACTAATACACCATCGTTATCGACCAATGATGCATAAGCCAATGTCTCAGCTGCACCCCAGTTAAGAGGCTCTTCGCCCGTTTGCATCGCTAGACGCTGCTCAACAACTTTTTGAACCTGACGTTGTAACTTGTAGCCTTCTGGCATTTCGGCCATACGGCGTCCATAACCTTTGAGCTTTTCGATATCAACACTGGTATCCCAGTCATCAACCAAGTCATGACCTAGATAAGGTTTCCAATCTACAAACAGCTGCTCGTTAGGCTCTTGAACCAGTGAGCTAACAACATAATCACCACGGTCTAACGACTCACGATAGTCATCTTCGTACTGTTTCTCTTCTTCGGCATTCAAGATACCTTCTGCGATAAGTTTTTGCGCATAAAGAGTACGAGTAGTTGGAAGCTTCTTAATAACAGCATACATCAATGGCTGAGTTGCAGATGGCTCATCTGCCTCGTTATGGCCATTACGACGATAGCAGAACAAATCAATGATTATGTCTTTGTCAAACTTATGACGATAATCTAATGCTAACTGAGCGGCAAATACGACTGCTTCAGGATCATCACCGTTTACATGTAGGATAGGAGCATGAACCATCTTGGCAACGTCAGTACAATATTCAGTTGAACGAACATCTTCTTGACGGCTAGTAGTAAAGCCAACTTGGTTATTGATCACGATATGCACAGTACCGCCAGTGGTATAAGCACGGGTCTGTGACATTTGGAAGGTTTCTTGGACCACACCTTGACCAGCGAAAGCAGCATCACCATGAATCACGATAGGTAATACTGAATTACCACCAGTGTTGTCTAGTAATGGCTGATCGTTACGGCGTACTTGACGGGCACGTACTGAACCTTGTAGTACTGGCGCGACAATTTCAAGATGCGATGGGTTAAATGCTAAAGCCAAATGCGCTTCGCCACCTGGTGTCATCACATTAGATGAAAAACCGTTGTGGTATTTAACGTCACCTGAGCCTTTTTCTGGCTGTACTTTACCATCAAACTCGTCAAACAAGTCTGCAGGATTTTTACCTAAGATGTTGACTAGTAGGTTTAGGCGGCCACGGTGAGCCATACCAATGACCATTTCTTTGGTGCCATAACCACCAGCACGTTGAATGATTTCATTGATCGCAGGAATGAAGCTTTCACCCCCTTCTAGACCGAAACGCTTAACACCCGTGTATTTACGAGCAAGATATTTTTCTAGACCTTCAGCAGCGGTTAAGCGCTCAAGAATAGATAAACGTTTTTCTTTATCGAATTTGATATAGCCTAGATTGGTTTCTAGGTATTCTTCCATCCAGCGTTTTTCTGTACTGGTGGTAACGTGCATATACTCGACACCGATATGGCCACAGTAAACACGTTCCATGATTTCGATGATTTCGCGCAATGTGGCTTCATCTTTACCAATAACTAAATCATTGGTTGGGAATACGGTATCGAGATCAGCTTCTGACAAATTATGATAAGCAAGCGTCAAATCTTCTACTTCTGCACGTGGATGCAAATCTAAAGGATCAAGTTTGGCACGGCGATGACCGCGACGACGATATGCTGAGATTAATTGCTGTACGCCCATCTGCTTAGGATCACAGTTGTCAGAGCTGCTAGAGTCCGTATCAGTACTGCTACTCTTATTCGCCGTTTGATTACGAGCAAGTAGTAAGAACTGATCTTTGATAGCGTTATGCTGAGCATCATTCTGCGACTTATACTGTTCAAAGTACGTTTGCCAGTCAGTATCAACACTATCAGGGTCTGTTAGGTATTGCTCGTAGAGAGCTTCTATATAGTTGGCGTTATCGGCAGCCAGTTCGGTATGTACTTGGCCAGATTTTTCTTTGGTTATACTATTCATAATAATCGTCTATTTGATAGATAAATGAATGGAATCGTGCTTATTATTGTGTCAGTCGTTGTATGCTCAGGTAGTTAGACAATGTGTCATATCCTGTTAAATACTATTCGATAAAACACTTTTATCCCTAAGTATTGCCATCACCATAGAATATTGCTGTCATTGTCTACAGGAGCAAGTGATGCTAAATAGTGGTAACAAGTCTTATTGCAATACCCGTCTAAAAATAAAACTATTTGTGAACGCTCAGTTTTCTTATCTAGCTCGTTTCACAACATTAATTTATATATACTTCTTTGAGTCATAACCAATCCATTAATGATAAGCTATTAATAGATAATTATATTTTCAGCTAACCTATAAACTGGTTATTAATGCTGAACTACCCTAAATTTGCTGATAAATTCTGCCTTTTCAGACAGACATACATTGCTGTATAGATTATCATGCCCATTTTTTTCGACATAGTTTGTTTATTCAATACTAGGTATTTATGTAATGAATATCTATCATCAATTATAAACGCATAATCATTGTGCGCATAGTATTTTAGCCTGATAATGTCATAATCTGCTCAAACGGCACATATTAAGCGCTAAAAAAGATGCTTTGATCATCTCACTAAATAACAAATACAATTATACCAAAATTCGACTATGTCTATATTTGATTATATAGGGTGATTGTCTATATATTATTTCTTCTTACATACGACCAACGTATTGACCATACAGTTTTACTCTTAAATCATTTAATACCTATTTTTCAATAGGCTAAATTCATCATATTTCTAAATGACAAGTTAGCTATAAAAAGTAGTAAATCTATATATCAGCTTTTTAACTAACAAAAACACCACCTAATATATAGGTGGTGTTTTTCGTATAGTAACTATAAAGATCCATTATTTATGCTTAACCAGCTTGGTCAATCAACATATTACGTAGATGACCAATCGCTTTGGTTGGATTCAAGCCTTTTGGACAAACCGATACACAGTTCATGATACCGCGGCAACGGAACAAGCTAAACGGATCGTCTAAGCGAGCTAAACGTGCTTGAGTATCACCGTCACGGCTATCAGCAACGAAGCGATAAGCATGCAGTAATGCTGATGGACCTAGGAACTTATCAGGGTTCCACCAGAAAGATGGGCAACTGGTTGAACAGCAAGCACATAGGATACATTCGTATAGACCGTTCAATTTTTCACGCTGTTCAGGCGACTGTAGACGCTCAGTTGGTGGTGCTGGCTGATCATTAATTAAGTATGGATGTACTTTTTCATACTGCTCATAGAACTGGTTCATATCGACAACCAAATCACGAACCACTGGCAAACCAGGTAGCGGACGAACCGTTACTTTTTCTGGTAGCGTGTTCATGTTGATTAGACATGCCAAACCGTTCTTACTATTGATGTTCATGCCGTCAGAGCCACAAATACCTTCACGGCAAGAGCGACGGAAAGTAAGCGTTTCATCTTCTTTCTTTAGGCGTAATAGTACGTCAAGCAACATACGATCTGAATCAAGTAGCTCAATCGTATAAGTTTGCATGCGTGGCGCTGCGTCCAGATCAGGATCGTAGCGATAGATTTCGATGGTGCGAGTACCTCGGCTCATAATGCTAAACTCCACACGTAGGTGATGGCGGGCATACAAAGATTGCAACATATTTGCGCTAGCTATTAATCAGTACTGATAACCAGTATCGGGTACCAATTAATAGCGTAGTAGCGCTGGCATGAGCATGTAGCTGGCGGTCACCTTTTTAATAAATTAATAAGGGATAAAACGTTAACACTGCTGTTATCTATCAACTATATATAAAGCATGCAGTCTAGAATTAGTAGACGCGGACTTTTGGTTCGATATAATCAACGGTTAATGGCACTTTACGTACTGGCTTATAAATGATGCGATTGCCTTCAGAGTACCATAAAGTATGCTTCATCCAATCGTGGTCATTACGGCCGTTAGGTGCGTAATCATCATCTTCTGGACGATCATAATCAGATACACTGTGTGCGCCGCGGCTTTCATGACGCTTCGCTGCAGATATCATTGTCGCTTTTGCTACCTCATATAAGTTAGCAACTTCGAATGCCTCAATACGTGCTGTGTTGAACACTTGTGATTTATCGCCAAGATGAATCTTGTCGATTTTTTCACCTAGCGCTAAAATCTTCTCAACGCCTTCGTCCATCATCGCTTGCGTACGGAATACACTAGCGTGTTTTTGCATCGTAGCACGAATCTCATCAGCCACGTCTTGAGCGTTATAGCCTTCAGTAGACTGTTGCAGCTTGTCTAAACGCTTCACTGTAAAGTCAAGTACGCGTGGATCAAGCGGCTTATAGTTGTGATCTGCATGGTGGAACTCATCAACGATATGCTTACCAGCTGCACGGCCAAATACCAATAGATCTAGCAGAGAGTTCGTACCTAGACGGTTAGCACCATGTACACTTACACAAGCACATTCACCGATTGCATAAAGACCTTTAACCACATTGCCTTTAGCATATAGGCCATCTTCATCAGTACCTGCTTCTAGATCCGGTACAATCACTTGACCATGAATAGTGGTTGGAATACCACCCATCATGTAGTGAATGGTTGGGATTACTGGAATTGGCTCTTTAGTGATGTCAACGTTGGCGAAGTTTTTACCAATCTCAAATACTGATGGTAGACGCTTCATGATGGTTTCAACACCTAAATGCGTCATATCCATTACGATATGGTCAGCATTAGGACCACAACCACGGCCTTCTTTGATTTCTTGGTCCATTGAACGCGATACAAGATCACGTGGTGCCAAGTCTTTTACGGTTGGTGCATAACGCTCCATGAACGCTTCGCCATCTTTATTACGCAAGATAGCACCTTCCCCGCGGCAACCTTCAGTCAATAGTACACCTGCACCATGAACACCAGTTGGGTGGAACTGCCAGAACTCCATATCTTGCAATGGAATACCAGCACGTACTGCCATGCCAATACCGTCACCAGTATTGATATAAGCATTGGTAGAAGCTGCGAAGATACGACCAGCACCACCTGTCGCTAGGACAGTAATTGGTGACTGGAATACTGCAATCGTACCCGTCTCTTGCTCAAGCGCGACAACACCGTTGATGTTGCCAGCTTCGTCTTTGATCAAATCAAGGGCAATCCACTCGATAAAGAACTCAGTGCCCTGCTCTAGGTTTTTCTGATATAGCGTATGTAATAGTGCGTGACCTGTACGGTCAGCAGCGGCACAAGCACGTTGTACTGCTTTTTCACCATAGTTAGACGTGTGACCACCGAACGGACGCTGATAAATAGTACCGTCTTCGTTACGGTCAAACGGCATGCCCATATGCTCAAGCTCATAGACTACTTTTGGCGCTTCACGGCACATATATTCGATAGCGTCTTGGTCACCTAACCAATCTGATCCTTTAACGGTATCATAAAAGTGAAAGTGCCAGTTGTCATTGCTCATGTTGCCCAAACTTGCACCGATACCACCCTGAGCGGCAACTGTGTGCGAACGCGTTGGGAATACTTTGGTAAGGACTGCAACCTTCATGCCCGCTTCTGCTAAATGCAATGAAGCACGCATACCTGAGCCACCGCCACCAACGATAACTGCATCGTAGTTTAGGGTCTTGATATTACTAATGGTATTGTCTTGTCTAGTTGCCATTACGGTTTTCCTAATGCCTGTTAATGCGTAAAAGTAAATCAAAGATTTTTTGAGACATCTCTATTACAGCTATAAAGGCTTACTATTTGGCCATTTCATACGCTTATAAAATAAGGACTCTCAATAATCGTTAACCACTTAATTTGCATATCTATCGTTATACTGAACTAAGCCTACTCAACTATAATCAGATTAGCTGATCAGTAATGCCAGTCCAATGCTATGACTATTCTTGGCTATCAACGGATGACTCTAAAATACTTTGCCAACTAATGTAGCAGTTGGATGCATCCGTCGTTATATATAGATATCAGAGCTTTTTATGAGATGGTTAAACGGCAGCGATACCGAAACCGTTACCCCAAAAAATCATGATGCCCCAAAATAGAAATACTAAAATAGCGATAATCATCAATGACTGTAGTACTAAACGTAAACCTGCTGCGCTTGAGCCCAGTTTGCCTGTTGTAATATAGTCAGTAAATACTGTCCACATCCCAACCCAAGCATGACCAGCTAGTGCAAGTACTGCAACCAAGCTGAATAGACGCATCGGTAGGCTGGTCATAAATGATGACCATTCAACGAAAGTGACATCGCCATGGGTCAAAAAGAAGCCCAGCAAAACCACACTATAAACGGCTAAAACAACAGCACTAATACGCTGAATAATCCAATCACGTGAGCCTGAACCTGTCAGACCAGTAGCACTTTTGATTCCTGAATCATTTTTTATCATTAGAACATCACCCATACAAATGACGCGACAACTAAAATCGCTGCAATCACAAAACTGACCATAGAGGCAGTGCGGCCAGATTTTAGCTCTTCGTTCATGCCCATATCAGCAAATAAATGTTTGATACCCATTACAAAATGATATGCAATGGCGGCAACAAATATCCATGCCAAAAAGCGCACAAGTACATTGTCAAATACGGTCGCAAAACTCTCAGGCGATGCCAATGAGTTCTGTAGTATCCATAACATGACAGGAATCAATAAAAATAAAATAATGCCAGAGATACGATGCAAGATAGAGGCGATCGCGATCGGTGAGCGATTAACGCTAATCACTTGGCTTAAAGGCAGATCAATAGGTCGGTTGCTTTTCACAGCGGGCATCCTTTTGCGGTTATACTCCTGTATCTGCTATCAACGCCTGACATAAATAGTGCCAATTGAGCATTGAGCAACACACGAGACGAATAAAGTAAGGAAGAGCTAGCTGACTTCGTTTAGTTTGCGCTAAATATGAAGAAAGGATCATGTATATAAAGGTATTGATAGACTGTTCAATGTCGCTTGTCGAATCGACAGGCCTATCAAACAACCTATCTATTATACAACAAAGAAAATAAACATGAGTAACATCGACTAACCAGTCTATTTTAGAGGTCGTATGAATAGTAAGACAACGTTACTATGTCTTCTATATCAGAGCAGACCTTATATTAGGCACTTGAAATCTTGTGCTAAACAAATAAAAAAGATTGGTTAAGAAGAAAGTTCAAACCATAGAATGCGGTTTGGTCTATCGTAACACCAGACAATCGTAAATAAGCATGAATAGAAGACGCTCTGAACGACACTATAACATGGTCATTTATTAATTCGCGCAAAGCTAGTGCCAGTTAATTCCTACAATTATAAAATGCCTGAGCAATAATTACAAATTTATCCATTCAGTAAGAATATATACATATTTAATCAATAAATGAATGGATAAGAATAATGCTAGTTTTGACAGGGATTTTTATGACAAACTTTAATCCGCTTACTAGGCATAGTCTGCCAGTTTTTGGTGTCATTATTTATAAGTTTTGTCTCTAAAATATATTTAAAAACCCAAAATATTGTTCCGGTAATGCTGCTATAAACTTGCTCAAAAACAGAGGAATTTTAAGCAAAATAACCTGACAGACATATTTTGATACAAAAATTACAGCGAATAACCACCGCCACACCGCGCCAATTGGACACATGGTCCATAAAAGTTTTTTCAAATCATCAAGAATTGCTGCTAATATACCCTGCGTACTAAATGAGTTGAATGCACTTTTACCGTTCAACCGACAATGACGCGAGGGTATGCGTCTGTAGTAATTTATTCTAACAAGTCAAACCAATGGAGAGCAATTTATGGCTGATACTAATGCCAAACTAACCGTGAATGGTGAAGAATACGAACTTCCTATTATTAAAGGTACTTTAGGGCGCCCAGTTATCGATATTGCTGCTTTACAAGAATCAGGATTTTGGTCTTATGACCCTGGTTTTAAAGTAACTGCTCCTGTTGAATCAAAGATTACTTATATTGATGGTGGCAAAGGCGAGTTATTACACCGCGGCTACCCTATCGACGAGCTAGCGAACAACGCTGAATACCTAGAAGTTGCTTATGCACTTCTACATGGTGACCTACCTACTGCTGAGCAAAAAGCAGACTTTTTTGAAAAAATCCGCGAGCATACTGCTGTTCATGATCAATTGCGTAAATTCTTTGAAGGCTTCCGCCGCGACGCGCATCCAATGGCTATTATGGTTGGTGTTGTTGGTGCCTTATCAGCGTTCTATCATGAAGACCTAGACGTAAGCAATGAAGAACATCGCGAAATCACAGCGATTCGTTTGATTGCTAAGATGCCTACGCTTGCTGCGATGAGTTATAAATACTCACAAGGCGAACCGTTCATGTATCCGCGTAACGACTTTAACTACGCAGAAAACTTCTTATACATGATGTTTGCAACACCTGCTGACGTAGACTACGAGAAAAACGACGTTATCACTCGCGCAATGGACAAAATCTTTACTTTGCACGCTGACCATGAGCAAAACGCTTCTACGTCAACGGTACGTTTAGCTGGTTCTACTGGTGCAAACCCTTATGCGTGTATCGCTGCTGGTATCGCAGCCCTTTGGGGACCATCACATGGCGGCGCGAACGAAGCTGTTCTTGAGATGCTAGATGAAATCGGTACTGTTGAGAACGTGCCTGAATTCATGGAAAAAGTGAAGAGCCGTGAAGTGAAGCTAATGGGCTTTGGTCACCGTGTTTACAAAAACTTCGATCCACGCGCTCAAGTAATGAAAGAGACTTGTGATGAAGTACTAGAAGCACTAGGTATCAACGATCCTAAACTTGAATTGGCGATGGCACTAGAGAAAATTGCGTTAGAAGATCCGTTCTTCATCGAGCGTAACTTATATCCAAACGTTGATTTCTACTCTGGTATCATTTTGAAAGCTATCGGTATCCCAACGTCTATGTTTACCGTAATCTTTGCATTGGCTCGTACTTCAGGTTGGATCAGCCATTGGTTAGAAATGCACAGTGCACCGTTCAAAATCGGTCGTCCACGTCAGTTATACACTGGTGAAACGCGCCGTGATTTTGTAAAAGTTGAAGATCGCAAGTAAGCAAAAATAATCGTTATCCAATAAAAAATCCCGCCATCGTGCGGGATTTTTTATTGTCTTAACTCTCGTTATTTGATATTGATTGTTTTATGAGAAATGATTAATTCAATCAGTTCATAAAAATATAGTCAGTTACTGAAACTCTTTTAACGTTTGCTCATATTTGGCAATCTGCTCATCGTATCCTTCGATAGTTTCGTTGAACTTAGCCATTAGCGCTTCAAACTCTTGTTGCTGCTTCTGCTTCATTTGCTGCATATCAACCACTTGTTGGGCTTCTATTTGTTCCCATACCTGATGCTGAATGATCAAACGGGCAAGTGCCGGACTTTTTGCACTCACTCTGCCAGCAATCTCTGCATGCTCAAATAACTGCGGCACCAACGTCGCTATATTGATTAATGTATCAGAATCCTCTGCACTGAGCGGTGTTGTCACCGGTTGATATAAAGCGTCCATAGTTTGCTGATAGCGTTCTATGATTTGGTCCTCGGTCAACATAACAGGTTTACGCGGCTCAAGACTGATGCGTTTTAAAACAGTTAAATCACGCTCACCAACTTCAGTGCTAGTATTGACGTCAACCTCTGCATCTACATTTGGATTGCTGTCTATCGGGGCGATATTGATATTCGATGACACCACTTCTTCAGGACTGGTAGCGCTAGTATTTGCGTTAGGAGCGGTATTATCGATCGCTACTTCGTTATTACTATCTGTATTTTCACTATTATTAGTATTCAGTAATAAAAGCTCCTCACTGTCTGACGCATCTGCCGCTTGCAATGACTCATACTCTGCTTGCAATCGTCTCTGTAAACTTTGCGCCTGTGCGACATATATCGGTTGAAATTGTTTTATGCGCGCAGCAGCTGAGTCACTTTTTGGTATAGGCCGACTGTCTTCTACGCTTGTTTTTTCACTGGTTTGACTGTCATCAGCTACAGGCGATGTGTCAGACTGCTGACAGCCTGTCAAAAACAATACTCCTGACAGTGCGGCTAAAAGCAAAGTCGGTGGGTAGCGGGTATCAACATTAGGCTTTACTGACAAAAATTTAAACATGAGAGTGCATATCCTTTGGTAAAGCAAAATTATTAAAGGGTAAATTACAATTACGGTTCATTGTTTTTTGATTTTTAGCAATACAATTAACTGTTAAATCGTCCAATATAGTTATCCAGTATTCATTCAACTGACCTGTATCTCAATTGCTATATAGTTTAATCGTTCTATAGCTCGGTTAGGACTTCTCATAAGCCAAGCTTACTATTACTTTTAAAAACTAGAGGACTGATAGATCATCAGTATTTTTTGCCTTAACAATAGACTGCACCGTCAGAAATGGAATACAAGCTTCCCACTCTTGGCAGTTCTGACCACGCTGACGACGTACAAAATAGTCTTGAACCATGCGTGCCTGCTGCTCAATACCATACTTAAAAAATGATTTGCCTCTTTCTAACACGTAGTCATATTTTCGGTTGATAATCGCTCCGCGTACAACCTTTAAGCCTTTCTGTAGCTGCCATACGTGCGTTAGCTCATGTATAAGCCAGCTTTGTTTGCTCAGTGGAGCTTTGCTAAAATCCGTAATCCAATCGACTGAATTAAAGTAAATATTGCCATTGGGGCTAACGGCATAATGTTTTAGTACCCACCATGCTGTCTTTAACTGCACTGCATCGAGTTTGATACTGTCATCAAATACCGAATGTGCCAATGCTATCTCGCCAACTGTCAGATAACGTGACTGCTGCTTGCCCGTATCACTACGCAAGTAACGATTGAATAAGCGTTTAAGAGTCGGTTCAGACATCGTTAATGCAATACCTTATATTTGATAAGCCATTTTTAGTGTTTAATAGTTAATAGTTAATAGTTAATAGTTAATAGTTAATAGTTAACAGTCGCAATTGGCCAACTTTTCCCATCGATACGGTAAAACTGTTAATAGTAGAGCCGTTAATATAGATGAATGATGAAAACTAAAGTACTCCGGACACAAGCTATACGCTTAGTTAGCTTTCATTAACATATTTTTGCGCTAACCTAGCGCGTATGACTTATAACAAGTACCATCCTTATAAACTAGCTTACTTCTACTGCTGATGTCTAATACTCATTGCCATTATAAAATTGCTGCGAAAATCATGCCAAACGTATACGAGTGTTAAAATCCAATGAGAATGGTGGAGTTAGCCTAGTATGCTGTTATTTAAATTTAACTATAAAGACCTTGCCGTTACTACCTTTGCAGCTAGTAAATAGCTTTTTCATTTTTCGATAGAGAGTCTTATGTCACCTAACTTCCATGCCGATACTCCACTTGCTCAGCGTATGCGCCCTACTTCTCTTACCGATATTATTGGTCAAGAGCACTTGCTGGCAACTGGTGCACCGCTACGACGCTTGGTAGAGCAAGGACATCTGCCATCTATTATCCTGCACGGTGAAGCAGGTATTGGCAAAACAACCATTGCGATGTTGTTAGCTGATGCCGTTAATCGACCTTTTCATGCGCTCTCCGCATTAAATACTGGTGTCAAACAGTTACGTGAAGTTTTAGATAATAAAGACTCACTGGCATTTGAGTCACCTGTAGTCTTCATCGATGAGATTCATCGCTTTAATAAAGCACAGCAAGATGCACTATTGGGCGCGGTAGAGTCTGGTGATATTACTTTAATTGGCGCTACCACTGAAAACCCATCATTTAGTGTCAACAACGCTCTACTATCACGTTGCCAAGTTTATCGTTTAGAGCCGTTAACACCTGAGCAGATAAGTACCGTGCTGCAACGAGCACTCTCGGAAGACAATATACTCAAAAAGTTGACCGTCGATTTACAAGCAAAAGATACCATCAGCCAGCTGGCCCATGGTGATGCTCGAAAAGCGCTAAATTTATTAGAGTTAGCGATTCAGACCGCTGATGCCAAACAGTCGTCAGTGATTATCGATGATGAATTGGTCAGCCGAGTGGCACAAACTGCTTTGGTAAGATATGACAAAGATGGTGAGCAGCATTACGATATTATCTCAGCAATGATAAAGTCAGTCCGTGGCTCAGATCCGGATGCGGCATTGTATTGGATGGCACGTATGCTCGTAGGCGGCGAACCTGCTGATTTTATTGCGCGGCGCTTGGTGATTTTGGCCAGTGAAGATATCGGTAATGCCAATCCTAATGCTTTACTCCTAGCTGATGCAGCATTACGTAGTGTGCAATCTATTGGTATGCCAGAAGCACGTATTATTTTAGGGCAAGTTGTGGTGTATTTAGCGACCAGTGCCAAAAGCAATAGCACTTATAAAGCAATCAATGCTGCGATGGCGTTGGCTGAAAAAGATGCTTCACCTGTACCGCTACACTTGCGCAATGGCGTGACCAAACTGATGCGTAGTCAAGGCTACGGTCAAGGTTATGCTTATCCGCATGATTATCCTAACCATTACTATCCTCAAAGCTACTTACCAGATAATTTGGTTGGTACCAGTTTTTACGAGTTTGCAGACAATCAGCGTGAGCAGCACAGTAAGCAGTTTATGGATTGGTTAAAAAGCCAAGCAGCGAGCAATGACTAACTGTGATATAGATCAATAAAATATAACGCCTAGATTTATGAGCCAGTTTTAATGTTCATTGATAATATTTATGACTATTTTTGACATACTGAACGATATAGTGGGAAGATGGCGCAGCACGTGACGCTGAAAAGCGTTAAAATAACCTCATAATGATATATACAGGCAATTAAGCGAGTCACTTTTATATCAAATGATATTGCTTATAGCGCGATTTACTTGACCGTAGTAGCGCTTTGCTTGACCGTAACAGCGCTTTGTATTATCTACTGCTACAATAAGCAGATAGAGCCCTATATTCCAAATGACACCTATTTATAAATAATAAAATATTGAGATTTACTATGAGTTTAAATGCAATCCCTGAGATTATCGAAGACATTCGTGCTGGAAAAATGGTCATCTTGATGGATGATGAAGACCGCGAAAATGAAGGTGATATCATCATGGCAGCGACGCATGTCCGCCCTGAAGATATTAACTTTATGATTACTCACGCGCGTGGTCTTGTTTGTTTGACCTTATCACAAGCACGTTGCCAGCAATTGGCACTGCCACTAATGTCAGATCGTAACGAGGCAAAGTTTAGCACCAACTTTACTGTTTCAATTGAAGCGGCTGAAGGCGTCACTACGGGTATTTCTGCTGGTGATCGTGCACGTACTATTCAGGCAGCGGTATCTTCATCAGCAAAGCCTGAAGACATCGTTCAGCCTGGACATATTTTTCCAATTATGGCCCAAAACGGTGGTGTTCTTCACCGTGCAGGCCATACAGAAGCGGGTTGTGATTTAGCACGTTTAGCAGGTCTAGAGCCTGCAGCGGTGATTGTAGAGATTATCAATGCAGATGGTACGATGGCGCGCCGTGACGACCTTGAAATATTTGCAAAAGAGCATGACATCAAGATAGGCACGATTGCTGACCTTATCAATTATCGTATCGCGAATGAGCAAACGGTAGAAGAGATTGAGTCACATCCGTTTGAAACTGAACACGGTACTTTTACGCTACATCGCTTCCGTGAGTTTGGCGCTGAAGAAACACATTTAGCCTTGGTAAAAGGTGATGTCAGCGAAGGCGTCAGCACTGTACGTGTACACGGTTTCCACCCATTACGCGATTTGTTTGCAGCTAAAAATGATATGACTGGCCGTAGTGGCTGGAGCGTACAGTCAGCACTAGAAGAAATCAGTGCTTCAGATCGCGGTGTGCTGGTATGGATTGGTAGCAATCAGCCAGTTGATTTGGGTGATGCGTTGGATAAAGCCGCAGATAACGAGTCGCAATCAACCATCACGCAACAGCCATATCGTAGCATCGGTGTTGGTGCACAGATATTACGTCATTTAGGTGTCCGTGATATGCGCTTATTATCATCGCCAATGAAGTTTTTTGCATTGTCAGGTTTTGATCTAAACGTGGTTGATTTTGTTCATGCACCGCAACAAGACTAACGACTGTTTAAGAGTTTAGTTGCAGAATGAGTGATAAAAAAGGCACGCTAACATTATGTTAGCGTGCCTTTTTTTGTTTTTAGATTTTAATTAAAGATAGCTTCTTCGATGAAATGAATCATCGACTCATATAGAAACCGACCTAAAACTCAGGCGTATGACCAAACTTGGCTTCCAGTGCTAGCAGCTGTTGACGCTCTGCTGCTGTCCATGGCAATTTACCTTTTCCATCACTATCCAGACGTACTACCACAGCCTCTGCCGTAGCAACGATGATCTCTTGCACGATACTATAGTAACTATATTCCATCGCCATACTTGTATTGCCTAAACGCTTACAACGAACCCCTAATAATAATGTATCAGGATAGGTAACTGGGCGTAAATACTGGCAGCTAGACTGGGCTAAAACAGTGACCATACTGCCATCAAACATACCTAGCGCATGCAAATAACTAATGCGTGCTGACTCAGCGTAACGATAGTAAACCACATTGTTCAGATGATTGAAGGCATCCATCTCTCCCCACTGTATCGGCTGATGATGAATAACAGGATAATGAGCTAGTAATTCGGGGCGGTGATCGTTTGCTGCGTCAGATATAGATGCTGACTTTTCATTAGAATGGGTCATTACTTACCTTACATTTTATATTTTCTGTATTAACTATTGTGACTAACTCTCTTTAGCGTTGCGGCTTGTCTAAGATTTCTGTCGTCAATAATGGCGTTGGTTTGGGTGCATGAGCAATCAACTGATTTAGCCATACAATTACTTCTGGTATGTCACTTGGTGCTTTCATTGTCTCAAGATTACTTTGACCATCGATTCGTTTTTTATCTGCTTGTACAATGCCAATCGCACCAGCTTGTGCTGACTTTTTATTGTCGCTAGTTGAAGCTTTAGGTACCAACGTTTTTAACTGTTTGCGTGCCTGCGTCAAATAGCTGACCAGTTGATCTTGCTTACGCATATTGCTGGCTTGGCTTGCTAAATTTAACGTCATGATGACTTCATGAATAGTGAGCTGACGACGCGTTAAATTTGTATCACTAGTCGCTGAAGTATCAGTGGCATTGGTTGCTTTAGGCTGCTGTTTATTTTCAATAGCTGCATCTACCAGCTCTCGACGCTGTAGATCCGTACCTTCATAACTGCCAAGACGCTCATGACTGTGCAAAAATTCCTGAATGTTCTGAATCGCAAGATTTTGTATTTGCCACGGGCTTGGCTGCGAGCTTTGTGCTTGCAGACGCTCAATATCTTTTAGCAAACTTTGCTTGATAACGATGGTTAACGCAGGCGCAATCTCATTACTGCTTTGCGATAATTGCCAATGTAAACCCCGCAATAGCTCAATCGCGGCACTGTCATTGCTATCCGCCAACAGTCTATCAGCAGCTTTGATTTGGATACGCAATAGGTCCAACTGATTCTGAGCTTGGCTACTGGCTTTAACTCTAGGTTCTGGCAGCGTCTGCTGACTCATAGCAAATAGACGATCGTCCATTTCGTTTAGTCGACTGATTACTTGCTCATTGCTCTGCAAACGATCGTTGACACTATGCTGAAAGCGCTGCTGACTAATATATAACCACAATAATGCAGCGATCAGTAATAAGATAACCAGCCATTGCATCCGTAGCAGCAAAATATTTGCTTGCCGGCGCTGCTGAACAGTAGAAAGATCCTTAGATAAGGACTCAGAATTCATTGACATAAGGCAGTACCGTTATTGGTATAGATAAACATGTTTAAAGCAAATGAGAAGTTTTAGGTATTATATTTTAGAATGAATGGCTGAGAGAATCGTATCTGGCGACAAATCCTCTACTCGCCAGTAACTCAACTGCTGTGCGGCAACCATATTGGCAAGACGCTCACCCAACACAACGTAAGAAAAGTCTTTTAGCGTAAGCGAAGGCCGCTCTGCTATATCAGCCACTGCATCCGTATTTTGCTTTTTTTTTAACGTCTTCGATTCGCCATCATTGACGATATTTGACCAATGCTCAAAAGCTGCCGCACTACTGATGACGACTATTGGCTTTGGCTGCTGTGATGACGCAGTACTATGAGTAAGAAATGCTCGTTGCCACTGCTGATAATGAGCCAATGCCTCGATAGGCATCGCACGCTCGTACCACGCAATACTATCGATATGTACACCGCGCGCCTGCAATGTATCAACCAATAATCGTCGTCCACCAAGCCCACGCCATATCAGCAATTTATCGCCTGCTTGTAAGCTATCGATTTCAGGCATTGCTAGCATGCCTTCGTTATTGGCAGTCTCAGGCTGAAGTATTTGATAATCTGTTGTATCTATACGCACCTGACTGAACTCTGCCGCTGTTGCTTCACCAACTGCAACCAGAGGACTAGGTAATGACAAGCCTTCTAGTGAACTCTGTGCGTACTTGTCACTACTGTCTTTTTCTTTGTATTCACGCTCTTCATGTTCAAGTGACTGCCAAACTGCTAGTCCCGAAGCTGCAGCAGTTGGACTGACGATAACAAGCGCTTTGTACTCCCCCGCCAACCACTGATGCATTAATGCAATATCTATATCAGTTGTTGAACGTGGTAGTAGCGTCAACATCGGTATATCAATCACTGTCAATCCTGCCGCTTGTAAATGCTGCGTCAACGGTGCTGCTCGCTCTACTGGGCGAGTATTGATGACAATTTGCGGCATGACTTTTGACTTCTCATTAGAACAATTCTTATGAGAAGTTGTGTATGTAGACTGAGTTGGCATTGATGACATCGATATACCATGACAAAAAAAGAATGAAAAAGGCTTAAGTATACAAAAATGGCTGATGCTTAGATCAGCCTATCTTGCGATTAATCAAGCCTATAGCGACTGTACTTTTACTATTCAGGCTGATAGATCGCTGACAAAATAGCGCCTGCACCATCAGCAAGTAGCATTTCTGCGACATCGATACCCAGTTGGTTGGCTTGGGCTTCTTGCTCAGCTTGTGTCCCAACCAACGTAGCTCGTTTGTCTGCCTTCAACAATTCGCTACCATCGGCTTGACCCACTCGACCGCGTAGCCACAGCACATTCCCGCTATCGTTATTGCCATTATCACCATTGTTATCATTATTAACACTGGTTTCTTCAGCTGTCTGCAGAACTGCATAAGCGGCGATCGGTACTTGGCAGCCGCCCTCTAAATGACGGTTCAGAGCACGCTCAGCGATAAGTCGAATACGGGCTTTATCATCATTGAGTGGTGCAAGTAATTTAAGGACTTCTTCATCGCCTTCACGGCATTCGATTGCTAAGGCACCTTGCCCAACTGCAGGCAAGCAAGCTGCGATATCAAGCTCACCGCGTATTCTCTCGTCTAGCTCAATACGCTGCAAGCCGCTAGTTGCCAGAATAATGGCATCATATTCACCAGCATCTAGCTTGCCCAAACGAGTGCCGACATTGCCGCGCAATGTTTTGATCTGCAGGTCAGGACGATAGGCTTTGATCTGGCATTGACGACGTAAACTTGATGTCCCAACGACTGCACCTTGTGGTAGCTCATCAATACTATTATAAGTGTTTGAGACAAAGGCATCTGTTGGTGAGGCGCGTTTACAGTAGACACCTAATGTGAGGCCTTCGGGAAGCTGCATCGGTACATCTTTTAGCGAGTGCACTGCAATATCGGCTTGCTTGTCATACAGCGCTTGCTCAAGCTCTTTTACAAACAATCCTTTACCACCGATTTTGGCCAAAGGCGTGTCCAAAATCTTGTCACCCTTAGTGACAATTTTTAGTAAATTAATCGTCAGATTAGGATACAACGCCAATAAACGATCACGAATATGCTCGGCCTGCCATAAGGCTAGCGGACTTTGGCGTGTAGCGATATTTAGAGTAGTCAAAACAGGTTGCTGCGGATTGCTCATAAAGGGCCTCAATAAGTTCGATACTAATACTATAGTGGCTATAGTCCCTATGTCAGTACCATTCATATTTATACTGAATAGTATCGATATTACTCGATAGGGCAAATTTGCCAAAGCATAGGCGACTCAAATGATTAATAGTAGATGCTGACGCAAAAAAATACCCCTATTTAAGCATAAATAAGGGTTTGATGATATGGAATGATTGGTCGCTATCAGGACAGCCTATCACATGCTTTGGATTTTATCACGTAAGGCAGGTAAGTGACGACGGCTTACCGCTAGCGTCTCATCAATACCTTTAAAACGTATCTGATACTGGCCTGCATCCAAAGTTTCTAGAAAGTCCAAATAACTAAGGTTGATGATGGCATTGCGATGTACTCGGAACAGACGATCATCGAACTCTTGCTCTAACTCTTTTAGCGTTTCATCAATCAATACAAGACCATCTTTATGGCGTACTTTGACGTATTTTTGATCTGCCGCAAAATAATAGATATCTTTTAGCTTAATCAGTTCAACACCGCGATGCGTACGAGCAGCGATATGTTCACGTATCGGACGTGCTGTCGGGTCTTCAAGCTTACGAATTTCATTTAGTTGAGCGGCATTTAAGTTCTTTGCTTTGTTTAATGCCTCTAGTAGCTCATCTTTGTTTGCAGGTTTCAACAAATAGCCAATTGCATTGGCTTTTAATGCTGCGATCGCATAATGGTCGTATGCCGTCACAAATATAATCGCTGGTGGATGCTCAAGTTTGGCAAGTTCTTGAGCACAGCGTACGCCGTCCATTTCAGGCATTCGGATATCTAATAATATAATATCTGGCTGCTGGGTTTTTACAGCGACGATGGCTTCTGCACCTGTTGTGGCCTGAGCAACGACTTCATGGCCTGACTCCTGTACAATTCTCACCAAGCGCTCACGCGCTAGGGGCTCATCATCACAAACTACGATACGCATGCAAACTCCCATCCAAGGACATACTTAATATTTTATTTAATAATATTACGGCTATATTAGCACTCATTATCAATCACTTAGAATATAAAATCTAAATTATTTAATAAAATTCTGACAAAAACCACCAGTTTTTATAGCGGACAATATACTCCTGCTATCGGTAGATTTTATATGGTGTAATTGTGTTTCACGGTAGTTATGATATTACTTATTCGTAATCATTATTTATCAAACATAAATTATGACGTCTATACATGGCGATGCAATAAGTATGCCAAATAGGCTTTTAAGAGTTGAAAAAAATGGAGAAAGTTAATAAAGAACAGTTGGTTATAAACCGACGTCTTGTAGAGGATAGTCGATGATGGTGATAATTTGAGTGCTGGCTACCGAGCTTTGAATGTCAGCACTTTGACCAAAATGGGCACGCAAACGATCAGCTTGAATATAGAAATTCATATGCTGGCGCAAATCATGATTGATAATTAATGTCTTTTTGGGAAGCGCAACATCAATCATAATTTTAACTCGGTGTTGTTCCCACGTGACTTCGATATTAATGCAGATAGTTTCTGTCGTCATCTCTACCACATTGAGCAGTATTTTCTCTAGCACGCTTTGTAGCGTTAGTGCAGTGATAACCATGTCATACATGATATCTTCATCAGGTAACGTCCAATTGACTTCGAGCTTGTCTGCTAAACGACTAGATTCGATTGCCAAATAATGCTCACAAAGATCAACCTCTTCTTCAAAGCTAATCTCACGTGTACCACTAAAACTAGCGCGAAATAGTGCAGAAACGTGCTGTAATAAGATAGCGGCTTTTGGCGGGTTCGATTCAATCAGAGATACAAGTGTATTGATAGTATTAAAGAAAAAGTGCGGGGCCGTACGGGCTTTTATTAGATCATTTTGCGCAGTCAATTTGTATTCAAAGGACAACTTAAGCGCATTAAGCTCACGGTAGCTACGCAAAAAATATAATAAGAATACAGTCGTAAAACCGCCAGACAACACTGTATTGAGCACGATATTCAATACAAACGTGCGACTATCATATGTTAGCCAACCAAAATTAATCATAGATAATGTGACTAACGCCATCGAAACTGCAGCAGCAAACATCAGTAACAATACAATGCGCATACTTACGCTAAGAATACTGGCATTTTTAAATGCAGGGCGTAGATAGTCAACTAAATACAGTGAGGGGATAACCGTCAGAGCGTTTTGGGTGAAACTACGTACAAACTGAATCATGAAATCTGACCAAGTGGCTAAGCTATGGCGCGCCATTACCGTTAGGAACAAGGACCAAAAAAAGATATATGTCAGCCACTGCCAAGGCCTCATGATCTCCATGAGTTTAGGAATAAAAAACTCTAAGCGTGTAGCTAGTAAGGCAACCTCATCATTTGCTATACTCGAGTTCTTATTCTTTTGACTTGTCTTGTACCGATATGAACGCCAATTCTTCAAAACCTAGTAATCCTGAATCAAGTAAAAGTTCATCTGACTCTGATTTTAGCACAGATGCTCCGATAACAAGTACCACAACGCAGACTGCGCCTGCTAGTAGCCAAGGCCAACAAATGTGGGGCGGGCGCTTTAGTGAAGCGACAGATAGCTTCGTTGCCGCCTTTACTGCCTCTGTAGGCTTTGACCAACGCTTTGCTCGTCATGATATTCAAGGCTCGATTGCGCATGCAACGATGCTGAAAGAATGTGATATTTTAACTGCCGATGAAGTTGCCACCATTATCGATGGCCTGCAGCAAGTATTGCGCGAGATTGAGGCGGGTGAGTTTAACTGGTCGATCGCCCTTGAAGACGTGCATATGAACGTCGAGTCACGTTTGACTGACATTATAGGCGCCGTTGGTAAAAAGCTACACACTGGTCGTAGCCGTAACGATCAGGTAGCCACAGACATTCGCCTATGGTTGCGCGAAGAGACTGATAATATTATTGAGTTATTAGTACGTTTGCAAAGTGGTTTACTTGATTTGGCTGAGCAACATACTGATACTATCATGCCAGGCTTTACTCATTTGCAAACAGCACAGCCTGTTAGCTTTGGGCATCACGTGATGGCATGGTTTGAGATGTTGTATCGCGATACTGAGCGTCTTGTCGATGCACGCCGCCGTATCAACCAGATGCCACTTGGTAGTGCAGCGCTTGCTGGTACAACTTTCCCAATCGATCGTACCATCACTGCTGAACTACTAGGTTTTGAAGGTATTTGCCAAAACTCACTCGATGCCGTTTCAGACCGTGACTTTGCGATTGAGTTTACTTCAGCAGCATCTATCCTGATGATGCATATGTCGCGTATGAGTGAAGAGATTATTCTTTGGATGTCAGCGCAGTTTAATTTTGTGCAAATACCAGATCGCTTCTGTACTGGCTCATCGATCATGCCGCAAAAGAAGAACCCTGACGTACCTGAGTTGGTACGCGGTAAAGCGGCGCGTGTCTTTGGTCAGCTAATGACTTTGCTTAGCCTAATGAAGAGCCAGCCACTTGCCTACAACAAAGACAACCAAGAAGACAAAGAGCCTTTGTTTGATTGCGTTGATACGTTGACAGGTTCGCTGCTTGCCTTTGCTGATATGCTACCAAACATCACGCCAAACGTCGATGCCATGCGTGCCGCTACGATGAAAGGCTATGCGACTGCGACTGACTTGGCAGATTACCTAGTACGTCAAGGCGTGGCATTCCGTGACGCTCATGAAGTCGTTGGTAATGCTGTTGCTTTAGGCATCAAAGAAGGTGTTGATCTAAGTGATTTGTCATTGGCACAGTTACAGCAATTTAGCGATGCCATCGGTGAGGATGTCTTCGACTATCTAACGCTAGAAGGCTCATTAGCAGCTCGTGACCATTTGGGTGGCACTGCGCCAAACCAAGTCAAGCAAGCGGTGGTCAATGGCCGTGCTCGCTTAAAAGCCTTTGCCTAATGAGTACTTTTGAATAAAAGCCAACCTGCTAATTTAAATTTAACACCCGCATAGATAGCGGGTGTTTTTATTTGTCATCTGGCCTTTACTGGTTTAGCCAATGTCATTTTCAAAATATCACTAGGGCGTGTCCCTAATTGGCAAACAAGTATATATCTTCTAAAATAAAGCATACACTTTATAAAGTAAGAGGTAT